>CAZJNU010000052.1:10261-18223 GCA_964547485.1 uncultured Actinomycetes bacterium | reverse complement strand
TGTACTTGGCCTGATACAGCGCGAGGTCGGCGTTGCGCTGAAGCTCCTCCGGGTCCCGGCTGGCGGCATTGCCGATGGCCACCCCGATACTCGCGCCGACGACGACGTCCGTGCTACCCAGCGTCACCGGCTCAGCGAGCGTGTCCAGGATGCGCTGGGCGACGTTGGCGGCATCGTCCGGTACCCAGGTGCGCTCCAGGATGACGGCGAATTCATCGCCTCCGAGCCGAGCCGCGATATCACCCTCACGCAGACAGTCGACCAACCTTCTCGCGACCTCACACAGCAACTCGTCGCCTGCGGGATGCCCCAGTGAGTCGTTGATCATCTTGAAATCGTCCAGGTCGATCATCATCACGACGAATTCCGCCGGACTTCTGCGCGCCTGCCGCAGCGCCCGCCCGAGTTCCTCGTGGAAGACGGCCCTGTTGTACAGCCCGGTGAGGGGGTCGTGGAAGGCCTGATGTTTCAGTTTCTCCTGCAGATCGTGGCGTTCGGTCACGTCGTGATGCGTGACGACAAAGTTCCGTTGATCCCCCAGCCAGGTCACCGAGATGTCGAATTCGCCGGTCCTGCCGTCGGTTCGGGCCACCATCAGGTCACCGGTGACCGAATCGCCTGAGCGCGCCCGCCGCAGCAGTCGGTTCGCCTGCCGAGGGTCGGTGAACCAGTCCGCCCACCGATAGCCGAGGATCTCGTCGCCAGCCCGGCCGACAGCCGAGTGGGCCGCCGGGGTGGCGTAGCTGACGTGTCCGCTCGGAGTAAGCATCGCGATCACGTCATTGGAATGCTGCAGCAACGATTCGACCCGGGCGTGGGCTTCCTCGTTGATCAGGGCGGTGGACAGTTCGAGGCGGGCGTAGGTCATGCCGAGGCTCGTTCCGAGGCTGACCAGGGCGTCGCGGTTCTCGCCCGAGAGCGGTCGTTGGCAATGAACCCGCAGGAAACGGGGCTGGCTTGCCGATAGTCGCAGCACCGCGGTAGTCGCATCGGCGTGGGTTTCGTCGTGATCGGTGATCACCGCGGTGGCGGCCGGATCGTCGATCAGCGTTCGGGCGAAGCCGTCAAGTTGCGACTCGACGGCTGAAACAGACTCCGCCTTGGTCAGCTGCTGGCCGATATCGCGCAGTTGCCGCTCCCGCTCCAGCGCGTGCGAGTATCGCGTGACGAGCAGGCCTATCCGGAATACCAACAACAGGGTGAGCGCAACGGTAAGCGCCACCAGGACGCCGGTTTGGGTCGGCGACCTTTGCTCGGGCCAGATCACCAGCAACAGCACCGGCAGTAGCACCGAGACTGCCAACACGATGAGAACCCGTGCCCTGCCGTGAGCGGTACCGACGGCATATCCGGTTGGCACGATTATCGACTGTGGATCGAGTGCGGCGAGCCCGGCGAGGGCGAAGAACGCCAGGTAGAGGACGTTGATGGCGGTATCGCTGAGGGCCAATGCGTCGCTGCCGGGCGCCTGCGCGGCCGCGACCTGGTACCACCCAGCGGCCAGCAGTAGGCAGGCCAACGCCAGCGAGAGCAGCCGCACTCCTTGGTTGGTGCTGCGATCGGTTGAGAACCAGAGCCGGACGGTAATGCTCAGCAGCAGTAGGTTCAGTGACACCCGACACGCCATCTCCAGCACGGCAGTGTTGGACAGGTCGATCTGGTTCAGGGTCGGCTGGACGACGGTGGCGAAGAGGACGAGAGCGCCACCGGTCATTACGATCAGCGAGTCCAACACTGTGGCGACATCTTCGTGTCGACTCGCTTCCCGGACGAAGATGCCGACGGCAACGATTATCGGCAGGTATGCGATAAGGAACAGCAGGCTGTATCCGGTCTGGGACTGGTCAATATTCGACCCCGAGTCTGCCACCGCCGCGACCAGGTCGGCAGCCGTCCACATGGCCATTCCCAGTGCCAGCGCGATCCAGGCGGACCGAGCCCAGAGGCGTCTAGCCGAGACGGCGTAGCAGACGGTGATGGTACCGACGGCCGCGACAAGCAGGAAGAGGACCGCACTTGCTATGGAGTCGCGCGGCACAGCAAGGAATGCCAGTAGCAGGGCACCGACGCAGGTCAGCCACAACCTGGCACCGGGCTTCATGCGGACCACCCACTCAGTAACGACTCCTGCACAGATCGGCTTGAGGGCTTTGACGGCATCCAATACTGCTTGTCGTACGGTACCGGTGTGAGGGACTACGTGCTGGCCAGGCGCTGGATCCCCTGGCACGTCTTCTGTTTCACCATTGCCGGCGTGATGATCTGGCTGGGCAGTTGGCAGTGGCGGGTTGCGGGCGCTCCCCACCCGGCCGGCGTCGCAGTATCGAGTTGGCGCAATTACGCGTATGCGTTCAACTGGTGGGTCTTCGCCGGGGTTGCCATCTGGTTCTGGTGGCGGTTCATGCGGGATCAGCGGCAAGCCGACCTGAAGGCGGACGCCGAGTGGGAGGCCGCCCAGGCCGCGCAGGCGGAGCAGGCGGCGGCGGCCGCGCAGGCGGAGGCCGACGCCGTTGCCGATGCCGGTGAAGGGTAGCGTCGGGTTCCGTGGCTGGTGCACTTCTTCGATTCCGGGTGATGGCCTACATCGTCGGCGTGATGTTGCTGATCCTGGTCGTCTCGATGCTGCTCAAGTACGTCTGGCATGACGAGACTCTGATCGCGATCGCCGGACCCATCCATGGCTTCCTCTACGTGATCTATCTGATCACGACAGTGGACTTGGCCATGAAGGTCAAGTACTCGGTGGGGCGAACCATTCTGATCATGCTGGCCGGCACCATCCCATTCGTCTCATTTGTTGCCGAGCATTTCGTCGCCAAGGACATCAAAGGCCGGTTGGCGACCGAAGCCTAAGTTCGTTGTCGGCGGCGGCGCGTAGACTCGGTCCATGCTTCGATTCATCGGCAATATCCTGTGGCTTATCCTGTCCGGATTCTGGATGGCGATTGGGTACGTGATCGCCGGTGTGATCATGTGCATCCTGATCATCACGATCCCGTTCGGTATCGCCTCGTTCCGAATCGCTGGCTACGCGCTCTGGCCCTTCGGTAGGACAGTGGTGGTTCGACCCGATGCCGGTGCGGGCTCCACTATCGGCAACATCCTGTGGTTCATCCTGGCCGGGATCTGGCTGGCGATCGGGCACGTGATCTCCGGGGTGATCTTCTGCATCACCATCATCGGCATTCCGTTCGGCGTGGCGAGTTTCAAACTCGCGAAACTGTCGCTGTTCCCGCTGGGCAAGGACATCGTCTCGCTGGATGAGGCGAGGCGGCTAGGCGAAACCGGAATGGTCGCCGTGACCCCCATCGGCGGTCGCTGAGGTTCGCGAAGTCGCTGGCTTCAATCGGCGTCCGCCGAAGTTCGCGCGGTCGCTTGGGACTCAATCGGCAAGCAGCCCGCCGGTCTCGGCGGCGTCCTGAGGGGTCCCAATCCGGTAGCCCTGGCCCAGTTGGAAGCCTAGATCAGCGAGGATCCGCCATTGCTCCTCGGTTTCCACACCCTTCGCGACCACGGGTTAGAAGCCTGCAGTGACCGCCACGGTCAGCGCCGCGCGTGCCGTGTCCATCGCGGCTTCGGCGGGCAACTCAGCCACCACGTCCGCCGCCAGTTTCAGCCCGTCGAGCGGTAGCGCACTGAGGTCGTTCCCGGAAGGTGCTGCGGGCGGGTGCGCCCGCCAGTCGTCCAGGTAGATCCGGACGTCGGCATGCCGCAGTCGGGCGAGACGGTCGAGCGCGCTCTTGCCAGCCGCTCGCAGGGCAGCCTCGTCAACTTCGAGGATGAGGGTGCCCGGGCTGATGCCGCTGTTCGACACAAGCTGGCGGACATCAGCCGAGAACGATTCACTGCGAAGTTGACTGCCGGAGATATTGACGGAGATGTTCAGTTGCGACTGAGTCGGATGGTCCCGCTGCCAGCTGGCGAGTTGCTGAAGAGACTGGCGCAGGACCCGCTCGCCCAGTCTCTCGATCAGCCCGCTCGACTCGGCCACGGGCACAAAATCCGCGGGTGTCAGCAGCCCGAGAGTCGGGTGGTTCCAGCGCACCAGCACCTCGAAGCCCGTGACGCGGTCGGTGCCAATCTCGACCACCGGCTGGTAGGCCACTTCGATTTCGTCACGCTCCAGAGCTTCCCGCAGGTCAGTCGTTCTGATGAGCAGTTGCACCGAAGTGTCCGAGGTCCCTGGTTCGGACAACCATGATCTGTCGCCTCCTGCTGCGATGGCCGCCTGCATGGCCAACTCGGCTCGGCGGATGAACGCGTCGGCTAACACCCACGGATCCCGATCGCCGCCGGGGCCGACAGTGGGGTCTGAGCCACTGGTTCCGCCGTCGGTTGGGCCACGGTTCGCGGTTGAGATCGCACCTACGGCGATACCCACGCTCGCCGTCACTGAGAGCTCCGAGTCGCCGATCACCATGGGGCGCCGGAGTGAGGTGAGAATGCGCTGGGCGATTGCGGTTGCGTCCGATGGCGACCAGGTGTTCTCCAGCAAGACCGCGAAGTCCACGTCCCCCAACCGGGCCGCAACGTCGCCAGCCCGCAGGCAACTGACAATCCGAGTGGCCGCCAGTTGGAGCAACTGCCGAGGGAGGTCGGCCTCGGCTGCCCCGTCCGGCCCGGGGTCCCCAGCCGGCTCGGGCATGCCATCGAGATGGACTCGCAACACGGCCAAGTCCATCGGTGACCGACGTGACCGCAGCAGCGAGTGGCTGAGGAGTTCCCGGAACATGGCCGCACTACTCAGACCGGTGACCTGATCGAGAAACGGTGACCGATCGGGGGGCGGCTGTTCCACGAGAGTCATGGTCGGCACCATCCGTTGGGGACTTGAGCCGAGGTTAGCGCCAAAATCCTCGCAGAGTCGTGACTCGAGTCGAGCCCCCTGTGGCTGCGGGTAGCGTGCACATCGTGACAGTGATGACGGCCGGGGCCGACCTGGCGGGCGATGCGGAGAAGCTGCGAGCACTTCGACGAATGAAACTCATCCCGCTCGTGCTGCTCTGCGTATCGGCGGTGATCCTCCTCATCGCCTGGCACTTTGCCGAGCAGCCGGGGGCGAGCGCTGGCTGGGGATTCGTCCGGGCCGGGGCGGAGGCGGCGATGGTCGGCGGTCTGGCCGACTGGTTTGCAGTCACGGCGCTCTTCCGCCATCCGATGGGAATCCCGATCCCGCACACCGCTCTGATCCCGAACAAGAAGGACCAACTGGGCGCCAGTCTCGGCTCGTTTGTGCAGCAGAACTTCCTGAACGAGGAGGTGGTCCGAGCGAAGGTGGCCAGCGCGCAACCGGCGCTTCGAATCGGTGACTATCTCGCGAACCCGAAGCACCGGGGGTGGCTGATCGGGGAAGCGGCCGAGGCTGGCGAAGCTGCGATCAATTCACTGCGCGACACCGATGTCCAGAACTTGATCCGGTCCCTGTTGTTCCGGCAGGCGGCAGCCTACGAGTGGGGTCCACCGGCGGGCAGACTGCTGTCGGCCGTCACGGCTGACCGGAGCCATGTGGCAGCTATCGACGCCCTGTTCCGGGTCGCCCACGACTGGATGGTGCGCAATGAGCAGACCATCGTCGACCTGGTCGCGGCCCGGGGACCAGCGCAAGGGTTCTTTCTGGCTCGCGCTGCCCACGAGGCCGTCGGACGTCGGGTGCATGACGAGCTCTGTCGATGGCTGGCAGACGCTTTGGCCGACCCCGACCACCGGGCGCGGGCCGCCATCGACACCTGGCTCTCGGAGGTCGCTGTCCGGCTACGCGAGGACCCGGAGTTGATTGCCAAGGTCGAGGATTTCAAGACCCAGACACTGGCCTCGGTGGAGGTGCAGGCGGCTGTCGCCTCTATCTGGCCGGCGACCAAACAGGTCCTGCTCGCCGCGTTGTCTGACCCGGATGGCGAACTGCGCACCCGGGCCGACCAACTGGTGCTGGAACTTGCGGATCGGCTTCGGACCGACGAGGTATTCCGGGCGCGAGTGGATCGTCGCATCTGTGATGGGGCGATCTACCTGAGTTCCCGGTACGGCGCGGAGGCGACGTCGCTGATCTCCGACACGGTGGCGCGCTGGGACGCGACCGAGGCGTCCCGGCGGATCGAGTTGCAGGTGGGCAAGGACCTGCAGTACATCAGGGTGAACGGCACCGTCGTGGGTGCGCTGGCGGGAGTGGTCATTTACGGGGTCGGGCTGCTGCTGCTCGGCTAGGTCGCGCCTAACGGCCGGTCGGTCGACGGCGGCTGCCTCGGTGCACGGCGGCCGCCTCGGTCGACGGCTGTCGGGGCCCATCCGGTGAACACCGTCAGCGGCTCAGCAGCAGATCCAACTTCGTGAAGGAACTCTCCCAGCCCGATGCGGCCAACCCGCGTAACTGCTCCCGGTAAGGGCCTTGGGTCAGCCGAAGCAGCGTTCCACCTTCGACATCGTGGAATTCCAGCCGCAGGTGTATCCGTTCGATCCCCTCGAACCCCGGGATCCCCGCGACCACCTCGTCACCGGCCAAGACCTCATTTTCGACCACCTCGGTGTAGGTGGCGTGGACCGCCGACGTTGTCTCGGCATCCGTATCGCAGACCATCACGAATCGTTGGTGGCCGCCGACTCTGGCGTCGATCACCACCGTGTGCCGATGGACGGAGAAGCCGACCGGCCCGAACCATTGGGCGATCCGGTCGGGATCGACGAATGCCCGGTAGACCTCCGATCGCCTACCGTCGAACAGCCGGCTGATGGCGATGTCCGATCGGGGACCGTGGAGTATCGGGGAGGCCGCTCGGATTGGCTGCGGGAGGGTACCGTCGAGCGAGAATCTGACCGCTGCCTGCGCGTGCAGCCGGGCAGTCCGGAACAGTGGCACAGGTGTATCGGCGGGGGCGACCAGTAGTTCCAGTTCGGTGCAGCCGAGCACGACGCCCTCGGCGCCGTCGGTGGATAGCCGGTCGATGATGGCGAGGACATCCCGGCGCGAGATGTCCTTGATTTCGCCAACCACCAGTTCGTCGAAGATGATGCTGTTGATCGCCCCCCGATCGGCGGTTCGCGGAACCACAGTCGAGATCCCGTGCATTCGAAGTCTCTCGACGAAGAACGGTTCGGTCATCGTGAACGCGGTGCCGAGCAGGCCAACTGTCGACACCCCCGCCGCCAGGATCGCTTCGGCCACCACATCGACAATGTGCAGCACCGGTAGATCGACCGCTTGGGCCACCTCGTCGGCGACTATGTGACCGGTATTGGTGCAGATTACGATCGCCTCTGCGCCGGCCTTCGCCACGGATCTGGCCGCGTCGATCAGGAATTCCGAGACCAGATCCCAGCGGCGTCCTGCCAGCAGTGGTTCAAATGCGGCGAAGTCCACGGAGGCGAGTACCAACTCAGCTGAATGCAGGCCGCCGCGTTCGTCGCGAACGAGTTCGTTCATGAGCCGGTAGTACTCCGCCGTGCTCTCCCAACTCATTCCGCCGAGCAGACCCACCTTCCTCACCGGCACGCTCCTCACTGGGATTGGCTGGCCTCAGGTGCGCGGAATCGCTTGCTCCGAAGTTACCCGTTACCGTTCCGGCCCGCGGTAACTCCCCGCATGATGATCGCCAGTTTCTCGACCAACGGGGATTCCACGCTCGGTTGGCGTGTGACCCGGTTATGCGGCGAAAGCGGCCGGTCGGCAGTCCACGCGGCATTCGCCGCACGGCCCGTGCAATCTGATCGGCGCCAACACGGCCCTATTGTCACGCTGAACTGACCAGGTCAATCGCCGCGGCTGGCTCGAGCCGACTGGGCGCTGGCGCCCAGCCCTGACTGCGGCCTCGACCCGGCCGGGTGATGGGTTCGCGCCCTACGAATTGGGCGTTGGCGGCCATTCGTTCGACAGGGTGGGCGGGGGGGGGGGCGGGATGGGGCCGCCCCCCCCCCCCCACATCCTGGTGGGGCCCCCCGCCCCCACAATTGGAGGCGCGCAAAACACCCGAG
>CAZJNU010000052.1:0-10251 GCA_964547485.1 uncultured Actinomycetes bacterium | reverse complement strand
CCCCCCATCTTTGGGGGGGGGGGGGCCCTTTCGGTGGGGGGGGGGGGGGGGGGCCCCACCCCCCCCCCCCCCACCCCCCACCCTTCATCGATTGTGGCCGCCAATGCCCAATAGATGTCCTGCGCTCAACGCACAGTCTGACGCCGCGAACGCTCGGCGACTAGGGTGACCGCGTGCAGGACCGCACCGATGACACGGCCACGCCGCGTGGCCTGCGCTCGTTTCCGGCGTATCGGCGCGTCTTCATCGCTCGGGTGGTGTCGTCGGCCGGTTCGTATATGCAGGTCGTCGGGGCGACCTGGCTGGTGTTCCAACTCTCCGGCAGTTCGGCCGCGGTGGGGGTGCTCGCTGCGCTTGCGCTCGGTCCCGCCCTGGTCGGGGCGCCTATCGGTGGGCAGCTTGCCGACCGATACGACCCGCGGCGGCTGGCCATCGTATTGTCCCTGTGTCAGGCGACGCCGGTCCTGGTGATGGCGACATTGGCCTTCGCCTCGGTCATCACGGTCCCGCTCATCTACCTGTGCGTGTTCGCCGGCGCTATCCCGTTCTCGCTTAACCAGCCTGTGCTCGCGTTGATAGTCCCCGCCACCGTACCGGCGGAGTTCCGTCACCAGGCGGTGGCGCGGACCTCGATGGCGTACAACATCACTCGGCTCGGCGGCGCGATCATCGGGGGTGCGGTGGTGGCCGCAATCGGCCCCGGCCTCGCGTTCGCGATCAACGGGGTGTCCTATCTCGTGGTCGCCGGCGTGCTCACGTCGATCACGTTGCGCGCTGATGCACACCTGGCAGCACGCCGGAAGCCGCCCCTGCGTGAGGGGCTACGCCAGGGGTGGCGGTTGCCGATCGTACAGGTGGTCGCCATCGGGGTTGCCGCTTTCTTCACCCTGGCGGCGCCGATCGAGCAGTTGATGCCGGATATCGCGAATGAGCACAGTGACGGAGCACTGGCGGTCGGGTTGTTCCTAGGTGCCATCGGACTCGGCGCGATTGTGGCCAACCCGATCCTGAGCCGACTCCTGCGAGGTACCCGCTCCGGTAGCCGGACGATCGCCGCCGGACTGGCGATTGCGGCGGTGGGACTCTTCATCTGCGGGGTATCGCCGGACGGCAACATTCCGATCGACGTGGTTGCGTTGATGTTGGTGGGAGCCGGTTGGGAGTTCGTCTTCGTCAGCGGACAGGGGACCCTGTCGGTGGACATACCGGCAGACATCCGAGGCAGCATGATCGGACTCTTCTTCGTCCTGGTGACGGCGACAACGGCCCTGGGGGCGCTGCTGATCGGTCTGCTGTTCGACCAGGTCGGCGTCAACGACGCGCTCCTGATCGACGCGGTCGTGGTGGCGGGCGGCGCGATCCTGGTCGCGTTGCGGTTCTGGTTCCACTCGAAGAGTCAGCCAATGGCCGGTTAGCTGCGGCGCTGCCACAGCCCGCGCAGGTAGCCGATCTGCCCCGTGTGTTGGGCGGTGTCGTCGACCACCGACACCAACCGGATGGCGGCGGTCACCGGCGGATCCCAACGCTCGTCCACCACTCGCTCGAAGTCCGCGCGGTCCATTCCGTTGAGAACTTCGCGGGTCATCGCCTGGGTAGCCGCGTGGTACCCCAGTAGTAGGTCGCAGTCGGAGACCCCGAACGCGGAAACGTCGGCAGCGTCCTGCCCGAAGCCGATACTCGCCCGCGGGTAGGGCAGGGCGAATCGGTCAGCCCATCCCTGCGTCAGCCAGACCTGCCCGACCCCGCCGACGCCGGCCAGGTGGTCGTCCTGCACCCGGGTCAGGTGCCACGTCAACCAGGCGATCGAATTGGAGCCGGGGTCGGGCTGCCAGAGAAGTTCCGCTGGGCTGAGCCCTGCGAGCAGGTTGGGCAGGGCTTCGGCCGTGCGGGAGAAGCCGTCAGCCAGCAGCCCCCGGGCCAGGTCGATGTCGTCCGCAGTCATGGCAGCTCCAGTCCGTCGGCCGGCCGGGTGGATCCGCAACCGTCTGCACCAGCCTAGGGCGGGCCGAGGCCAATCGTCAGGGCACGAGTCGCGGTCGGGCCCTGCGACGTGGGTCGCGGCCCGGCCCTGTGCCGAGGATGATGGAACCGTGACCAACCGCCTCGCTGATTCCCTCTCCCCCTACCTGCTGTCCCACGCGTCCAATCCGGTGGACTGGTGGCCCTGGGGGTCCGCGGCGTTCGAGGAAGCCAGGCGCCGCGATGTTCCGATCTTCCTGTCGGTGGGCTATGCCGCCTGTCACTGGTGTCACGTGATGGCGCACGAGAGCTTCGAGGACCCGGCGACCGCCGAACTACTGAACGCCGGTTTCGTGGCGATCAAGGTCGACCGGGAGGAACGGCCCGATGTGGACGACACCTACATGGCAGCGACCACAGCGCTGACGGGTCGTGGCGGCTGGCCGATGTCCGTCTGGCTGGATCATGAGGCGCAGCCGTTCTACGCGGGAACCTACTTCCCACCGACGCCGCGGGCCGGTATGCCCTCGTTCCGCGAGGTCCTCACTGCGATCACGGAGGCCTGGGGGCAGCGGAGAGGTGAGTTGACAGATGCGGCCGCGAGGATTGCGGCGGCCCTGAGTTCGCCACCCCGGGACGTCAGCCACAAGGGGGCGTCACCAACCGCCGGCAGTTCGGCCGGTGCAGTGGGCGAGGGCCCGACTGCGGACTGGTCCGAGTCGACATCGGAGGCGGTGGCCATGCTGGGTCGGGATTTCGACCGGACCCAGGGCGGCTTCGGGTCGGCCCCCAAGTTCCCGCCGTCGATGGTGCTCGAGTTCCTCTTGCGCCATCACGAGAATAGCCGCGAGGGAACCGCGGACGGCGGAGCCTTGGACATGGTGACCCGTACCTGCGAAGCCATGGCGGGCGGTGGCATCTATGACCAGCTTGGCGGTGGTTTCGCCCGCTACAGCGTCGACGGCAACTGGCAGGTTCCCCACTTCGAGAAGATGCTGTCCGATAACGCGCTGTTGCTGGGCAGCTACACGCACCTGGCTCGACTGACAGGGAGCGGATTGGCCAGCAGGGTGGCGCGAGAGACTGCCGACTTCCTGCTGCGCGATCTGCGCACGCCCGAGGGTGGCTTCGCGTCAGCTTTGGACGCGGACTCAAAGCGGGCGACCGCACCCGACAGCCCCGCGGTGGAAGGGGTCTTCTACGTGTGGACCCGGGCGCAGCTTGTTGAGGTAGTAGGGGTCCGCGATGGCGAGTGGGCGGCCGACCTGCTGGGGGTCACAACGGCCGGCACGTTCGAATTCGGTGCGTCCACTCTGACGCTACGTGCCGAGCCGGACGATCCGCAGCGATGGAGTCGGGTCCGACTGCAGCTGGCGGAAGCCCGGGCAGCGCGCCCGCTGCCCGCCCGCGACGACAAGGTGGTGGCCGGCTGGAACGGGCTGGCGATTGGGTCCCTGGCCACCGCAGGCGTCGTTTTCGAGGAGCCAGGGTGGATTGAAGCAGCCCGGGAGGCAGCCGATCTGTTGCTCACCAGCCATAGGTCTGGCCCACGACTGCTGCGGGTGTCCCGAGCCGGGCAGGTCGGCTCGGCGCCGGGCATGCTCGAGGACTACGGGAACGTCATCAGCGCCTTGGTCGTCCTGCACGCTGCCACCGGGGAGGCGGGCTGGCTGGCACAGGCTGGGGAGTTGGCCGAGGTGCTGATGACCGATTTCACGGCCGGCCCGGACGGCATCGACGGCTGGTACGACGCGCCGGCCGATCCGGATGGGCTGCTGGGTCGGCGCTACACGCCCTCGGACAACGCCTATCCCAGTGGCGGATCGGCGGCCGCCGCCGCCCTGCTCGCGTGGAGCGGTCTGGGCTTCGGAGCCGGTGGGCTTGATGCCGCCGGTCTGCGAGGCTTCTGTCAGGCGCGGGTGCTGGAGCAGCAGGGGATGATGCGGCGGCACCCACGGTTCGCCGGCGGCTGGCTGGCCGTGCTCGAGGCGCTGATCGGCGGTCCGCGGGAGTTGGCGCTGATCGGACCGGCCGCCGATGACCGAACTGCCGCGCTAAGGTCGGCCGCATTCCGCCACGCCCCACCGGGTCTGGTGATGGCACGATCGTCCGGTGCCGGCGCTGAGACTCCGGTGCCGCTGCTGTCGGGCCGAACACAGATGGCCGGCGAACCCGCCGCCTACGTCTGCCGCAACTCGGTCTGTCAACTCCCGGTGACCACGGTTGCGGACCTCACCGAACTGCTTGCGGAATAGGTCCTGGGTTCGACCCGACCGACTCACGCGGCGGCGAAGCCGACCACAGCGTCAGGCGGCGGCGAAGCCGACGACAGCTAGCAACACCGCCGCGTAGTGGCTGACGAAACCGCCGAGCGTGAACGAGTGGAAGACCTCGTGGAAGCCGAACCAGCGCGGCGAGGGATCTGGTCGCCTGAGCGCGTAGATCACGGCACCAGCTGAGTACATCAGCCCGCCCGCGAGCAGCAGGATCACAAGCACGACACCACCCGTGCGCAGCATCGACGGGCTGAAGAACGCTGCCGTCCAACCCAAAGCGAGGTAGACCGGTGTGTACACCCACCTAGGTGCACCGAGCCAGAAGACCCGGAAAAGCGCCCCCAAGACGGCACCGCCCCAGACGATCCACAGCATTGTCCGGGCGGTGCCTGGCGGTAATAGGGCCACCGCGAACGGAGTGAAACTGCCCGCGATAAGAAAGAAGATCCCGCAGTGGTCGAGGCGACGCAGCACCCCGTGGGTTCGCGGACCCCAACTGCCTCGGTGCAACAGGGCGCTGCTGGTGAACAACATCACCGTCGAGGTGGTGTAGACCGCGACCGGAATGCGCAATTCCGGCGGCGCCAGCAGCACCAGCACGATACCCGCGATGAATGCCACCGGCGCGGCGCCGACGTGCAGCCAGCCGCGAAGCTTGGGCTTCACCTCGGCGATGGCCTCCGAGATCTGGGTAGTCACGCCGACCAGGGTGACACCTGAAGCGACCTGACGCCTGGGCAACCCCGTGGTGCGGTTGCCTAGACTCGGGTCGTGGCGGATGTGACCTGTGTCGACGGCTCCGCGCTGTCGGTCGTACCCGAAGCGGTCTTGGATCGCGACGACGTGCCGTATGAGATGACCGTCCGGTTGGTGCTGGACGGGGAGCCGTTCGGCGTGGTCGGGGAGCGGTGCGGCTTCTTCCTGGCGACGGTCGCGGTTCGGCTGTCACGGGCGATTGCCGAACGAGGGCCGATCGCCGACGATGGTTTCGCCGGCGAATGGGTTGACCCTGACGATCGATTCCCACCCAGTTCGATGGAGGCCGGGGTGCGCGCCTGGGCCTCCGATGCCGGACTGCCCACTGATGACACTTGGGAACAACTCATGCGTTACCTGCCGCGGGAGCGCTCGCTGTTCTCGTTCCGCCGACGAGACCCCGACGATCCGGCTCGGCTGGGGGAGTTGCGGTGTTCGCTGCGGACGTCGAAGGTCTGGGTGGACGCTGATGCAGGTGGCCGCGGACGGTGGAAGCTGCGCGAACGTGCCGTGCTGGATGCCTGGGGGGAGTCCGGTAGGGGGGTGCGAGCGGTGATGACTGCGCCTGAATTGCTGGAGTTCCTGCGGGTGCTGCTCGCCCAGGCGGACGCGATCGGCATCGCCTATGCCGACACCGGCCCGATCGACCTGCAGCGGCCCGTCGGGTAGCGCGGCCGCCTGGCGACCAGAGCCACCTGGAACTCGCGACGCCCGTGACCGGTGGCGCACGGGACTCGGCCGTCGGGCTATGGCACAGTTGCTTAGTCCGGTGCCGCGTTGGCGTCGGTGGCCACCGCGTAAGGGGCATCCGAGATGGGATTGCGGGACGTCATGTACGGCGTCTATGCGCGGCATCTTGTTAGTGATCTGACCTCCAGCCAGATGCCCAAGCACGTCGGTGTGATCCTCGACGGCAATCGGCGCTGGGCGACAATGCAAGGCACCGGCTCCGAACAGGGCCACCGGGCCGGGGCAGCCAAGATCGAGGAATTCCTCGGTTGGTGCGAAGAGGCCAACGTTGAGGTTGTCACGCTGTGGCTGCTGTCGACGGACAACCTTGAGCGTCCGCCGGCTGAACTCGAGGCCTTGTTGGGCATTATCGCCGGGACGGTCACGGATTTGGCCGCCACTGGTCGCTGGCGGGTGCACCCGGTCGGGGCGTTGGACCTGTTGCCGGCCCACACCGCCGAGGCGCTGAAGGAGGCGGAGGCGGACACCAAGGACGTGCAGGGTCTGTTGGTGAATGTGGCAGTGGGTTACGGAGGTCGGCGGGAAGTTGTGGACGCTGTCCGCGGGCTGCTCGTCGAACACCATCTGCGCGGTACCAGCCTTGACGACCTGGCGGCTGCGCTGGACGCGGAGGCCATCGCCGAACACCTCTACACCCGTGGCCAGCCTGACCCGGATCTGGTGATCCGCACCTCGGGCGAGCAGCGGCTCAGCGGCTTCCTGCTCTGGCAGAGCGCCCACTCGGAGTTCTATTTCTGCGAGGCCTACTGGCCGGACTTCCGGCGGGTTGATTTCCTGCGGGCACTACGTGCCTACTCCCAGCGTCACCGACGCTTCGGCAGCTGAGGTCCGCAACGCCGCTTCGGCTCCTGAGGTGCGTCACTGCCGCTTCGGCAGCCCTGCAGCGCGACGCCCACACTGGTCAGCCGCCGTCGAGTCCGGTTCGGATCAGGTCCATCACACCGCTATCGGCCAGCGTGGTGACATCGCCGATCTCCCGGTGCTCGGCCACGTCGCGCAGCAGTCGGCGCATGATCTTGCCGGAGCGGGTCTTGGGCAGTTCCTTGACCAGCAGGATCTGGCGCGGTTTGGCGATCGGACCGATCTGGGAGGCGACGTGGTTACGCAGCACGGTGACGGTGTCGTCGTCCGCCTCGGCGTCTCCGCGCAGGATCACGAACGCGACGATGCCCTGGCCGGTCATCTCGTCGCTGGCGCCGACAACCGCCGCCTCGGCCACCCAGGGGTGCGCGACGAGCGCGGACTCCACCTCGGTGGTCGAGATTCGGTGACCGGAGATGTTCATCACGTCGTCGACCCGGCCCAGTAGCCAGAGATCCCCGTCGATGTCCTTCTTGGCTCCGTCGCCAGCGAAGTACATCCCCGGGAATCTGGACCAGTAGGTGTCGACGAATCGCTCATCATCGCCCCAGATCGTGCGCAGCATCCCCGGCCACGGCTCGGTTAGGACCAGGTAGCCGCCCGACCCGTCGGGTACCGAGTTGCCGGCGTCGTCGATGACGTCGACGCTGATGCCCGGTACGGCCATCTGCGCTGAGCCGGGTTTGGTGGCGGTGACGCCGGGCAGCGGCGAGATCATGATGCCGCCGGTTTCGGTCTGCCACCAGGTGTCGACGATCGGGCAGGCATCGCCACCGATGACCCGGCGGTACCACATCCAGGCCTCTGGGTTGATCGGTTCGCCGACTGACCCCAGCAGCCGAAGGCTGGACAGGTCGTAGCCGTCCGGGATATCTGCGCCCCACTTCATCATCGTGCGGATCAGGGTCGGTGCCGTATAGAGGATCGTGACTCCGTAGTGGGCCACGATCTCCCAGATCCGGCCACGGTGCGGCGTATCCGGTGTGCCCTCGTACATCACCTGGGTGGCGCCGTTGGCCAGCGGACCGTAGACGATGTAGCTGTGGCCGGTGACCCAGCCGACGTCGGCGGTGCACCAGTAGACATCTGATTCGGGCTTCACGTCCATCACGGCGTTGAAGGTGTAGGCAGCCTGGGCCAGGTAGCCGCCGGAGGTGTGCTTGATCCCCTTCGGCTTCCCCGTGGTCCCTGATGTGTAGAGGATGAACAGGGTGTCCTCGGCGTCGTTCGGGGTGTAAGTATGGTCGCCGCTCTGGCGCCCGACGAAGTCGTGCCACCAGTGGTCACGACCTTCCGTCCAGTTGACCGGCTGATTGGTGCGTCGGACCACCAGCACGTTCCGGACGGTGTCAGCGCCGGAGGCGAGGGCCTGGTCGACGATCGGCTTCAACCCGCTTGGCCCCCCACGTCGGTAGCCGCCGTCGGCGGTGATGACGGTCGTCGCCTCGGCATCGGCGATTCGGGAACGCAGCGCTTCCGCCGAGAAGCCACCGAACACCACTGAATGGGGGGCTCCTAGCCTGGCGCAGGCCAACATTGCGACGACGGCCTCGGGGATCATCGGCAGGTAGATCGCCACCCGGTCGCCCTTGCCCACGCCGAGTTCGGTGAGCGCATTGGCGCACTGGTTGACCTCCCGCTGCAGGTCGGCGTAGGTGATGGTGCGGGTGTCACCCTCCGGCTCGCCGACCCAGTGGATCGCGACCCGGTCGCCGTTGCCGGCCTCGACGTGCCGATCCACACAGTTGTAGCCGAGGTTCAGCTGGCCATCGGCGAACCACTTCGCGAAGGGTGGGTTGGACCAATCGAGCACCTCGGTGAAGGGGGTATCCCAGCTGACGAACTCGCGCGCCTGGTCCGCCCAGAACCCAAGCCGGTCGGTGGCGGCGCGGGTGTACAAATCCGTGCCCGCGTTGGCCGCCGCGGCGAATTCGGCCGGTGGCGGGAAGGAGCGGTCCTCGTGGCTGAGGTTCTCGAGGGCATCGGATGTCATCGGGTTTCCTTCTCTGCTCGGTGGTTCGGATCGTAGGCGGTGTTCAAGGGCGGAAGCCAGGGCGACCGGGTGGATTGTGAGCGGCGTGTCGCGCCAGCCTAGGTGATGGGCGCCCGCATAGGTTCGGCTCATCGGGTGGCGTTTGGCCATCGCAGGCGAGACCAGCGCCCCTGGAGGCAGACGTGCTCGAGACATCAGCTGGGTCGAGTGGGGAGTCGCCGAACATGGCAGCGGCACAGCATCGGGCACTGGTCCGCACCTACGTACTGGATACGAGTGTGCTGCTGTCGGATCCGCACGCCATCACCCGGTTCGATGAGCACGAGGTGGTGCTGCCGGTGGTGGTGATCGCGGAGTTGGAGGCTAAGCGCACCCATCCGGAGTTGGGATACTTCGCCAGGTCTGCGCTGCGGCTGCTGGACGACTTGCGGTTGGAGCACGGCGCGTTACATGCCCCGGTGCCGCTGCCGTCGGGCGGAACCCTCAGCGTTGAGCTCAACCACACCGACCTCAAGGCGCTGCCAGACGGGTTGCGGCTCGACAGCAACGACACCCGGATCCTCGCGGTGGCTGCCAACCTCGCGGCTGAGGGTCGTGACGTGGTGCTGGTCAGCAAGGATCTGCCGATGCGGGTGAAGGCCTCCGTAGCAGGACTGCCGGCGGAGGAGTATCGAGCCGAACTCGCGGTGACCAGCGGCTGGACCGGAATGGCTGAATTGGAGGTCGACGCCGACCTGATCGACCAGTTGTACTCCGACGACCACGTCGATCTCGATGAGGCGCGCGACCTGCCGTGCCACACCGGCCTCGTGCTGGTGTCATCCCGCGGAAGCGCGTTGGGCCTGGTCACACCGGGAAAGCAGGTGCGGCTGGTGCGCGGCGACCGGGAGGTGTTCGGACTGCACGGCAGATCCGCTGAGCAGCGGATCGCGCTGGAGTTGCTGCTCGATCCGGAGGTCGGCATCGTGTCGCTGGGCGGCAACGCCGGTACCGGGAAGTCGGCGCTGGCGTTGTGTGCCGGTCTGGAGGCGGTGCTCGAGCGCCGCCAGCATCGCAAGGTGGTGGTCTTCCGGCCGCTCTACGCGGTCGGCGGCCAGGAATTGGGATACCTACCCGGATCCGAGGGCGACAAGATGTCCCCCTGGGCGCAGGCCGTGTTCGACACGCTGGGTTCCATCACCAGTCCCGAGGTGATTGAGGAGATCGTCGACCGGGAAATGATCGAAGTGCTGCCGCTGACTCACATCCGCGGTCGCAGCCTGCACGATTCGTTCGTGATCGTGGACGAGGCGCAGTCGCTGGAGCGCAACGTTCTGCTCACCGTGTTGTCACGGATCGGTCGGGATTCCCGGGTCGTGCTCACCCACGACGTTGCGCAGCGGGACAACCTGCGGGTTGGCCGTTTCGATGGGGTGGTCGCAGTCGTGGAGCGGCTCAAGGGTCACCCGCTGTTCGCTCACGTCACGTTGACTCGGTCTGAGCGGTCGAAGATCGCGGCGCTGGTCACGGACCTGCTGGGCGACGCTGGCGCGTAGCCCAACTCCCGGGCGACTGGCCGCAGCCGTTGGTGAGCGCCCGGCGCTGGGTCCGGCAGCGGTTAGTAGGCGGAGTTCCAGCCCCGGTTCCAGTAGTCGAACTTGCCCATCCCGTACGTCC
>CAZJNU010000051.1:17587-18851 GCA_964547485.1 uncultured Actinomycetes bacterium | reverse complement strand
TTCAGGTAACTCGGCAGGGTGGCGACCAGGGTCTTACCCTCACCGGTCTTCATCTCGGCGATATTGCCGGTGTGCAGTGCGGCACCGCCCATGATCTGGACGTCGTAGTGCCGCTGACCGAGGGTTCGCCGAGATGCCTCCCGGACCGCCGCGAAGGCCTCCGGCAGCAGCGTGTCGAGGGTGTCCTCACCGCTCGCGAGGCGCTCCTTGAACTCAGCCGTCTTAGCCCGAAGCTCCTCGTCGGTGAGGTCCTCGAAATCACCCTCGAGGGAGTTCACCACCACTGTGATCTTCTCAAGTTTGCGCAGGGTCTTGCCCTCGCCCGCCCGGAGTACCTTGTCGAATAGCTTCACGAGGAGCATCGTACGCATGCCCCGGCCAGCGCCGCGCCTGCGTTATCCACCGTGGAATCCCGGCGCCCCGGCAACAGCGGCGACGGTACTCCCGTGATGGGATTGCGGACGTGGTCGAAACAGCGGCGTGGCCCGATGCCCCTTGGTCCCTGCCGACCGCGGGAGCTGTCCGATTGCGCACCCCTAGCCCGGCGGACGAGGCGGACATCACCAGGGCCTGCGGCGATCCACTGATCGCCAGCTGGACGACGGTGCCGACGCCTTACCTACGCACGCACGCCGAGGACTTCGTCCGCCGCCAGGTGCCCACCGCGCTGGCCGACGGGAACGCGGTGATCCTGAGCATCGTCGACGCCTCGGATGCGCTGCAGGGGATGTGTGCGCTGCACGACGTCGACGCCTACGGCCGGGCCGGGGTCGGCTTCTGGGTGGCGCCATGGGCGCGCAGCACCGGCGTGGCCACCGCCGCGGTCCGCGCCCTGACCCACTGGGCGATCACCGAGTTGGGACTCAGCCAGGTGTGCTGGACGGCGTTGGTGGGCAACCTGGATTCGCTGCGGGTGGCGCACAACTGCGGGTACCGGGGTGAAGGCACCCTCACCGGGGCAATGATGCACCGCGGTGAGGTGGTCGACTGCTGGACGGCATCGGTGCTGCCCGGCCAACCCCTGACGGGCCAGTTCAACCGGGCCGATATCGACGTCGAGATCGCCGCCGGCGGCTGGCAGTTGCAGCCGTTGTCGATGGTGGAGGCCGAGCTGGCCGAACGAACTCTGCCAATCTCGGTAACCAGCACGCAGGCCATCTGGGTCGCGAAGGAGATCACCACCGCACGGCCAGAGGCGGTCGTCGCACTGCTGCCCGGAGCGGACTCCCGGGGTTGGGTGATCGAGGCGCCGGTGACAGCGCGA
>CAZJNU010000051.1:0-17487 GCA_964547485.1 uncultured Actinomycetes bacterium | reverse complement strand
TCCCGACTCCGCCGCAGCATGCCGGCAAACTCGGCGAGCATCCGTTCGGCCATCCCCGCCGCGACCAACGTGCGGCCGTCAGCAACGGCTCGCACCGCGTCGAGCAAGGCCGGCGGGGAGGAGGTTCGTGGCAACACTGCGGCGGCGCCGAGGCTGGCAGCCGCGGTCATCTCGAATTCCGACCGACCCGGGAGCAGTAGCACCACCCGCGGCGCAGGGGGCGTCAGCAGCAGCGCGAGCAGGTGATCGCAGGCCGCCCAGACGCCGTGCACATCAGCTTCGACACCCACCACCAGCACATCCGCGGCGTCATGTCCCAGCAGGTCCCCTGGCGCTGTCTCAGTAACCGACACCCAGAGGTCGCTGGCACCCCGCAGAGCTGCGGCGACCCCGTGGGCATAGACCGGCTGAGTATCCGAGATGAAGACCCGGGTGGGTGCCCTGTCCGACATCATCCGCCGACGACGGTCTCCGAGGAGTCGATCCGAATCAGACCGTAGTCGTAACCCCGGCGCCGATAGACGACACTGTGCCGACCCGACTCCGCGTCCTGGAAGAGGAAGAAGTCGTGGCCGATCAACTCCATCTCGGTGACGGCCTGTTCCACTGTCATCGGCGAGGTGGCGTGAGTCTTCTCCCGTACGACTACCGGCCCCGATTCGAACACCGTGTCGGCGTCGTCCGCCCCGTACCGATCGTCGTCGAAAGCCTCCTCGGGCGCTGCCGGGGCGGCCTCGTCGATCAGCAGCGTGCTCTGTTCCTTGCCCAGCGAACCGCGCTGTACGTGCCGGCCGCCGCGGTGGTGGCGATGCCGTTCGGCGTAGCGCCGGAGCCGCTCCTCGAGCCGACCGAAGGCGATGTCGAACGCCGAGTAGTGATCCGTCGAATACGCCTCCGCCCGGATCACCGGCCCCTGCGACAGACAGGTCAACTCCACCTCGTAGGCGCGATCGGCAAGCCGCGGGTTGTGCTCCTTGGAGACCTCGACGTCTACCCGGCCGACCGGCACCCCGAACTTGCCCACCCGCTGCAACTTGTCCAGTACGTGTTCCCGGAAGCGAGCTGAAAGGTCGACATGTCGACCGTGGACGACCACCTCGGTCTCCGCGACGCCATCAGGATGATTCATGGCTCGAACCCCTTCCGTGTCCGCCCGCGGCACTTCTCCGCGGGTCGTTCGACATCCGCCCGGCCGACCTGGTCTTCGACCCCACACCCGCCTGCGTCGGGGAAAGTTCCCCTCGAACGTCTCCCGCCCCTGTGGGCGGGGAAACGTCGCAGGACTTACTCCTAAACCGCACCGTGATCGGACGACCAAGAGTCGCCTTACGTGGACCGTTTCGCCTGCGGCTGGCATCGGCTTGCGATCGTCGACCTGACGGAAGACCGACCGCGCAACCACGGACCCGGACGGATGCCATACCCCAACGCTATCGCGGGGATGCCCGCCATGGGCAGGTCGCTACATCATTGTGGCCAGTGAGCTGCAGTGCTGGTACCTCACCAGGCCCGGGCGATGACCGCCGCGCCCATCACCTCAAATCCGGCGCGGGTCAACGTCTCGGCGGCCGCGGCAACCGAAGCGCCGGTCGTGACCACGTCGTCGACGATGACCACCCCGGCCCCGCAGAGCTCTCGGGCGACTCGGCGACAGCCCAGTGAGCCGTGCATATTCACGGACCGCTGCTGCGCAGACAGCGACTTCTGTGGCCGCCGCCACCGAGTTGCCAGCAGCAGATCGGCCGGGGTGGTGTTCGTTGCCGACCATTGCGGTCCCGCGAGAAGCTCCCACACCGGCCGGCGACCCGACCAGCGACGGCTGGGCGGAACGGGCACTGCCAGTATCGGCGGTCGCCGGCCCCCGGTGGCCCTGACAACCTGACTGAACAGCTGTACCGCCGCCCGCAGTGAGCCGGCCAGGACCTCGACCAACGTCTGATGCAGCCTGGCCTTGTGCGCCAGGATCGCCCGTCGAAGCACTCCGGTGTAGGCGTCGGCCGCGACCAGGTACGGCACTGCGGGCGCAGCCATCGGGATGAGCGCAGGTCGGCAGGCAAGCAGCGTCGCCCGACAACTTCGGCACAGCGGCTGACCCGGTCGGCTGCAGCCGACGCAGTCGGTCGGCGCCACCAGATCTAGCCAATCCGCAACTGACACAGGACGACCTTGGCGACCCAGCGGGGCCGAGCGCAAGAGCGTGCTGCCCAGATGTGGACGCAGTGCACCGGGGACCGCGAAAGTCCGCCCGGTGCGTGTTCGCCCGCAGGTCGTGCGGCCGCCATGGGACGATGGAGGCCTCGCAAGTCGGCCACGAACCAGCCAATTCAACGATCGGGTAGGAGTCCATGACCGAGAGGGAGCCCGACGACCTGCCGATCGAGCCGGTCAGTGACGAGCCGGTCGCAGGCGAGCCGGTCGGTGACCAGGCAGCCAGCGCCAGCGAGGCAGGTGCTGGCAAGGCAGGTGCTGGCGAGGCCGCACCGGGTGACCAACCGCGGTCCGGGCCAGAGCCGCTCCCCGGCTGGTCCCGGCAACAGCCGCCACCGTACGTACCCGCCGAGCAGCCTGAGGTGCCGCCAACGCCCGCGACTACGCAACCGTCCGGTGCGCCTACCGCGGACGCACAACCCCCAGACGCTCCAGCGCCAACTGGACACCCGCCGGACAGCCCGCTCCCACCGACCCGCCGTGGTCCATCCTGGGCGCCGCCCCCGCCTGCGCCCACGCCCGGAATCATCGCGCTGCGCCCGTTGACGGTCGGCGAGATGATGTCGGGGGCAATCGACTATGTGCGCCGCGACCCTGGGACCGTGATTGCGATCTCGGCGATCATCGGGCTGGCAGCGGCACTGGCGCAGATCATCTTCCTCGGCTTCAGCTACTCCCGAGTGCAGCAATTCCCGACCGAACCCTCGGCAACCATCCCCCCCGACGAACTGCTCCGGATGCTGACGACGTTAGGCGCGATCGCGCTCGCAACGGCAGCGGTAGCGGGGGTGCTGCAGGTACTCGGTACCGGGATGCTGAGCCATGTCATGGGTAGAGCCGTAATCGGCCAGCGCACGGATCTGAGGCAGGCCTGGACCATGGTGCGTCCGCAGATCTGGCGTCTGGTGGCCGCGACCGTGCTCGTCGCAGTTGCGGTGTCGTTGGCCATCGTGATCCCGTTGCTGCCCGGGATCGGACTACTTCTCGCCGGGTTGCCGGAGGCCGGCGCGATAGCGCTACTGCCCGGGCTGGGGCTGTCGGTGGTGGCCGGGGTCTGGGTCAGTTTCACTCTGGTGTTGAGCACCCCTGCCCTGGCGCTGGAGGACTGTGGTGCCCTCACCTCACTGAAACGCTCGCGGAAGCTGGTCGCCGGCGCGTTCTGGCGGACCCTTGGGATTGTCCTGCTGGGAAGCATCGTGGCTCAGGCGGTAGGCACGGTCGCCGCGATCCCCTTCACAATGGTGAGCGGTCTGAGCGGGGAGCTGAGCACGGTCACCGTCTTCGCCACGGCTTTGGGCGCCCTGGTGACCATCATGGTCGCGCTGCCTTTCCTGGCCGGGGTTACCACTTTGGTCTACCTGGATCGACGTATCCGGACGGAGAATCTGGCGACAGTGCTGGCGGCCGCCGCCCGCGGCTAGCGAGCTGAACTAGCGCCCCGGGACTCGCTGGGTGTCAGATGAAGAACAGCGCCACGGCCGCCGGAATGTTATTTGTCATGTGCGCGACGATCGACGTCGTCGTGCTGCCGCGGTGGTAGCGCGCAATACCCAGCACGATTCCGGTGCTGAGCAGCAGCGGGATCCGGATTGGCTCGAAGTGGGTGAGCGAGAAGAGAAGTGCCGACGTCCCGATCGCCAACCAGGGCGCCCAGTTCCGCTTCAGCAGCGAACCGAGCAACAGGCCGCGGTAGGCCAGCTCTTCGACGATCGGCGCCCCCAGCCCGACCAGCAGCGCGAACAGCAGCAACGCCCACCACTGCGGCAACTTCTCTGCCAACTCGCCGGCGGCAGAATCGAAGTCACCGAATATCGCTTGGGTGAGCAGTGAGATGGCACCTGCCAGGATGAGCCCTACCAAGCCGTACAGCACGCCCCAGCCGATATCGGCCCACTTGGCCGTCAATCCGTAGTCCAGAACCGGACCGTTTCCGCGCCAGAAGGCCACCAGGATCGGCCAGCCCGCCAGACCCAACCACGGCAACGTGATCGCGACCATGATGCCGATCGAGCCTGCCGCCCCCGTCGTCCCCAATGCGATGATCACCCCAGCGGCCAGCACATTGAGAAACAGCCACAGGCCAAAGGTGATCAAGAAGTCCGGGAAACCCCAGCGGGCGGGTGTGACCGGCCGTCCCTGCTCGACCGCCAGCACAAGATTCGACGGGGCGCCTCGGTAGAGCACGGGGGTCTGCTGCCACAACGGCGCCGGCGGCGGATACGGCGGGTAGCCGTAGGGGAACGCGGGGTTGACCGCAACCGGCGGCGGAGGAGGCGGATACGGCGGAGGAGGCGGATACTGCAGAGGAGGCGGAGGCGGCCCGCCAGCGCCCGGTCCGGGCCACGGAGGTCCCCCAGCAGGGGGAACGGGACTGGACACGGGCGCGGCGGCGGACTGCTGGAGCCGCTAGTAGCGGTACAGCTCAGGCTTGTAGGGGCCCTCGACCGACACCCCGAGGTAGTCGGCCTGCACCTTGCTCAGTTCGGTGAGGCCGACACCGAGCGCGTCCAGGTGCAGTCTCGCCACCTGCTCATCGAGGTGCTTCGGAAGGGTGTAGACGCCGATCGGGTACTCGTCGCGCTTGGTGAAGAGCTCGATCTGGGCCAGCACCTGGTTGGTGAAGGAGTTGCTCATCACGAACGATGGATGCCCGGTGGCGTTGCCGAGGTTGAGCAGCCGGCCTTCGCTGAGAATGATGATGGAGTGCCCGTCCGGGAAGATCCATTCGTCGACCTGCGGCTTGATGATGTGCCGCGAGATCCCCGGCAGTCTGGTCAGCCCCGCCATGTCGATCTCATTGTCGAAGTGGCCGATATTGCCCAGGATCGCCTTGTTCTTCATCCGCGACATATCGTCGGCGGTGACCACATCCACACAACCGGTGGCCGTGATGATGATGTCTGCTGACTCCACCACATCGTCGAGTCGAGCCACCTGGAAGCCGTCCATGGAGGCCTGCAACGCGCAGATCGGGTCGATCTCGGTGACGATCACCCTCGCACCCTGACCGCGAAGCGAATCGGCGCAACCTTTGCCTACATCTCCGTAACCGCAGACAACGGCCGTCTTACCTGCCAGCAGCACGTCGACCGCGCGATTGATCCCGTCCACCAGCGAGTGCCGGCAGCCGTACTTGTTGTCGAACTTCGACTTCGTGACCGAGTCGTTGACGTTGATCGCCGGGAAGAGGAGTTCCTCTGCGCGCAGCATCTCGTACAGCCGGTGCACGCCGGTGGTGGTCTCTTCGGTAACACCCAGCAGCTCGTCGGCAACCCGGGTCCAGCGCTGCGGATCCTCGGCCAACGATGCCGCGAGGACGCCCAGCACGACGTCGAACTCGGAACCGTCGCCGGACTGCGCCGGCACGAAGTTGGCAGCCTCGAACTCCTTGCCCTTGTGCACCAGCATGGTGGCGTCGCCGCCATCATCGAGGATCATGTTGGCGAACTTTCCGTCCGGCCAGAGCATGGCCTGCTGGGTGCACCACCAATACTCCTCCAGCGTCTCACCCTTCCAGGCGAAGACCGGCACCCCTCGCAGATCGTCGATCGAGCCATCCGGGCCGACCACAACTGCGGCGGCCGCCTCGTCCTGGGTCGAGAAGATGTTGCAGGATGCCCACCGAACCTCAGCGCCGAGCGCCACCAACGTCTCGATCAGGACGGCCGTCTGCACCGTCATATGCAGCGAACCGGTGATCTTGGCTCCGGCCAACGGCTTGCTTTGCCCGAACTGCTCCCGCATTGCCATCAGACCGGGCATCTCGTGCTCGGCGAGGCGAATCTGGTCGCGCCCGGCAGGGGCGAGGCTGAGGTCTGCAACCTTGTAGTCCACGGAAGCTCTTTCGTTAGGGGGCTGATGGTGGTCGTACATTGAGTCGACTAAGTCTGACACAGGCAGCCGAGCGGACAACTCGACCGTGCGGCCAATCTGCTCCCCCGGAGGTCAGCGAGTCTGCGGATCCTCGGCCTCGCGCAGCAGGTCAGGTTCCAGGAAGATGTAGGTCGCCGACGGGACCGCGGCCCGGATCGCGGCCTCCGCCTCGTCGATCCCGCGGGCGATTTCGGCCCCGGTGTCTGCCCCGGCGATAGCGATCTTGGCAGCCACCAGGAGCTGGTCGGGACCGGTGTGCAGAGTGCGCAGGTGGATGACGGAGGAGATCAGCGGAGAGGCCTCCAGCGCCTGCTCAATGGCCTGCTGCTGCTCTGGCAGAGCGGACTCACCCACCAACATGGCCGACATCTCCATGGCCAAGAAGACTGCGATCACGATCAACAGGGCGCCGACCGCGATGGCACCCAGCGCATCCCAACGACTGTCGCCGGTCACGGCCGCGAGGGTGACACCGACCAATGCAAACACCAACCCGACCAGGGCGCCGAAATCCTCCAGCAGGATGACCGGAAGTTCCGGCTGTCGCACCCGTCGGACGAAGCTTGGCAGCGAGTGGCCGCCGCGGGCCTTATTGGACTCCTTCAGCGCAGTGCGGAACGAGAAGCCCTCCAATACCAGCGCGAACAGCAACACCCCCACTGCGACCGGCAGGTCGTGCAGATCCTCCTTCACGGTCAGCTTGTGGATTCCTTCGTTCAGCGAGAACACCCCGCCGACCAGGAACAACACAATGGCCACGATGAACCCGTAGACGTACCGGACCCGGCCGTAGCCGAACTGGTAGCCGCTGTTGGCGGGCCGTTTCGATCGCTTCCCTCCGACCAGCAGCAGAATCTGGTTCCCGGAGTCGGCAACAGAGTGGATCGCCTCACTGAGCATGGACGATGAGCCGGTGACCGCGAACGCGACAAACTTCGCTGCCGCGATCCCGAGGTTCGCGCCCAACGCAGCGACCACGGCCCGGGTTCCGCCTTCGGTACTCATGACCTGTTGCTCCCGTCTTCAGCAGCCGATCCAGACCCCAGGCTAGCCATAATCACAAAACCGAGCCCCGTGGCAGCGACGTCGATGGCGGGTTCGGTCGCCAGCACAACTGCGGCCTCGCCCGGCGCGAGCACGATCTCCGCACCGACACCGGACACCGATACCGGTCCAGTCACAGCCAGCACCATCCGGTAGGTACCCGCTGCCACGGTCATTGCCGAGGTTCGCAGGGCGATTGCCTCGAACGGCGCCGCCGTCGGTCGGTAATCGATGGCCCCCGGTTCGTCCGCTACGTCACCGAGTCGTTGCGGTTGGGCCGCCGGATCAACCGCGGCGAGCGCATCGGCCAGCGCGATCCGCTTAGGCGTCATCCCCAACCGCAACACATTGTCCGAGGCGGTCATCACCTCCAGCCCGAAGCCGCGAATGTAGGCGTGCGCCACGCCGGCCGGCAGGTAGACAGCCTCGCCGGCGGCCAGTACATCGTGGGCGAGCAGCACCGCCACCAACACGCCGGGATCGCCCGGGAACGATTCAGCCGCGATCCGAAGTCCTGTCACGGCGGCCGGATCGAGCCCCACAGTTGGTGCGATTCGGAGGACTGCATCGGACAGTTCCGGGATCTCCAGACGCGGTAGTGCCATCACCGCGGCCACTGCCGCAGGGAAACCGGCCCGGAGTAGTTCCTCCGCAGCCGGTACCAGTCGCGGGTCGGCCGCGGCCAGCAGCCGGGCGGCCAACTCCGGGCTCCGCGTACCGGCGAATACCTCGAAGTCCTCGATTGCGATGAGCATTTCGATCTTGGCCCGGTCGTCGGGTAGCAATGGGTCGTTGGGGTCCTGCTCAGCAAACAGCGTGCGGGCGAGCTCGGCCTTCGGGTGGATCTGGATGGACAGTGGTTTGCTGGCGGCCAGCAGTTTCACCAGCAGCGGGACCTCAATCGGGTCCACAACGTCGACGAGCGTGCCCGGCCGGCCGGCCAGCGGCGAGGGCCCGTTGGGATGGGCGCCGAACCATAATTCCGCCTGCGGCCCGTCGCCGACGGGCTCGGGCAGCCAGGAGTTGAGACCCCCCGGCACTCCCCAGGCGTAGTCCTGCAAGCAGCCCCGGATCACGAACATCGTCAACCCACTTCCTGTTGGCCCAGTCGAGGATCCAGTGAGGCCGCGGTTCCGGCAGGATCGATCCCAAGGGCGATACCGGCGTAGACACTGGCGAGGTCCAGCTCCGCCACCAATTCGGCGAACCGGACGAGTGGGTGACCCCCGCCAGCGGTTCTACGCGTCACCGATATCCCCTGGCTGACCGCGATGGCGGCCGCCGCCTCCGCCAACCGACGGCTCAACGGATCAGTGGCCTCATCGCCGAGCAGAACCAGGTGCGGTCGGCCGCGATCCGCCGGTTCGGCCACCCGATCCCGGAACAGATCCTCGTCATCGGGATCGGACCAACTACCGGCCAGCACCCTCGCATGGGTCCTTACCGCCTCAGGTAACGCCCCGACAGAGGAGGGCAGTCCAGCATTCTCAGCGAGTTGCCGGCCAAGTCGACGAGCCGCCGCCGCCCCCACTCCTGGGGTCCCCCAGATCAGCGGCAAAGACTCCGCCAGCACCAGCGCAAGATCCTTCGCGGGATTGTTGCCCAGCGGCACCCCCGGTCCAGCGGTCAGGGCAAGGTCATCGAGGACGTCTGCGGCCTCGTCGAACACCTCTTGACCGCCGTCGACCACGGCCAGCGATTGTCCGAGCAGCAGCAGCGGAGCGGCCATCCGCCACAGCATCGCCCGAGCCCGCACCGAGGCCGTGGGCGGACGCAGCACCAGGTGAATCCCACGGGCCCGCAACACTCGGTCGGCGAGCGGGCCGGACGGAGTGATTCCCACCAGCTGCGACCCCCGACGGCCAGCCTCCTCGGCCAACGTCAGTGTTTCCTCAGAGGTTCCCGACCCGGAGATGACCACCACAAGGTCAAGCGAGCCGACCCAACCCGGCAGGCCAGGACCGCCACTGAGCACGACCGGGATCGGCGATCCGACCCCAGCGCAGGCGGCCAGTACATCGCCGGCAGCCGAGGAGCCGCCCGCGCCGGCGACGAGGATCGACCTGGGTCGGCCCGCGGCGGCGATCAGCGCAATCAGCGCCGGGTCCGTGTCGGCCACTGCCCGGCGCAACTCGCCGCCGGCGGAGACCGTCGCCGCCAACATGCCGGTGTCGGACGCTGTCAACGCGTCACCGTAGGCCAACCGCTGATCGTCGAGGGTCACGAGTCAGCCCGCGGTGCCGCCGATGCCAGCGGGCCCCGGCGTCGCCTCATCCAACAGCATCACCGGGATACCGTCCCGAACCGGAAACGTCGTCTGGCAGCGCGTGCACTTCAGGTTCTCGCCGGCGACTTCAACCGGGGCGTGCTGCGGGCAGGGACAGGCCAGAATCGCCAACAGGTCAGGGTCGATGTCCACCATGGCCAAAGACTAGTGTCTGCCGTCGGAGCGTGTCCGCGGGGCAGTGCACGTTGAGCCGCGCTGCGGCCGCCGCAACAGCTACGAGGTTCTGATCACGGCGAGCGCGCGGTCCCGCAGGGCTGCCATCGACGCCTCATCGCGATTCTCGACGTTCAGGCGTAGCAGCGGCTCGGTGTTACTTGGCCGGACGTTGAGCCACCAGCCGTCGCCAGCCATGGTCAGACCGTCCAGTTCGGAGACCTCCGTGGTTTCGTCCGCGAATGCTTGCCGGACCCGCTCGGTCGCCTCGGCGGCATCGGTCACCTCAGAGTTGATCTCGCCGCTTGCGCTGTAACGCTCGAAGTCCGCAAGCAGGACCGAGGCGGGGGTGCCTGCTGGCGCGTGACCGACAGCTGACAACAGGTGCAGCGCGGCCAGCATGCCACTATCCGCCCGCCAGAAGTCGCGGAAGTAGAAGTGGCCGGAATGCTCGCCGCCGAATATCGCACCGGTCTCCGCCATTCTCGCCTTGATGAACGAGTGGCCCACCCTGGTGCGCACCGGGGTGCCGCCGTGCTCGGAGATGATCTCAGGCACGGCCGACGAGGTGATGAGGTTGTGGATGACGGTGGCACCAGGATCACGCTCGAGTTCGCGGACGGCGATCAGGGCAGTCAAGGTGCTCGGCGATACCAGCCGTCCGTGCTCGTCCACCGCGAAACAGCGGTCCGCGTCCCCGTCGAACGCCAGGCCGAGATCCGCGCCGACCGCCCGCACCATCTCCTGCAGATCGACCAGGTTGGCAGCCTCGATCGGGTTGGCTTCGTGATTGGGAAAGGTGCCGTCGAGCTCGTAGTACATCTCGGTGACGTCCAGTCCGAGCGGACCCAACACCTCGGGAGCCGTCAGACCGGCCATACCGTTGCCGGCGTCGACCACGATCTTCAGTGGGCGGATGCCGTCGAGGTCGACCAGTGAACGCAGAAAGACGGCATAGTCGGCCAGCAGGTCGCGATAACTGACCGTGCCGACCGGGACAGGTGCATCCGGCACACCGCGGGCGACCATGGCCTTGATCTCGGCCAGACCGGTGTCCTGCCCTACGGGCGCGGCGCCAGCCCGACAGAGTTTGATGCCGTTGTATTGGGCGGGGTTGTGGCTGGCGGTGAACATCGCACCCGGCAGTCCCAGGGATCCGCTCGCGTAGTAGAGGCCGTCAGTCGAGCAGAGGCCGATATTCACCACGTCGACACCCTGTCCGGTGACGCCGTCCGCGAAGGCAGCCACCAGATCGGGGCCGGACGGGCGCATGTCGTGCCCCACCACGATCGCCCGCGCTTCGCTCTCGTAGGCGCCGACCACGACGGCGAACGCCGCCCCGACTTCTCGCGCCAGGTCCTCATTCACCTGGTCGGGGTAGATACCTCGCACGTCATACGCCTTGATGATGGCGTCCAGATCCCGCATGGCCTCACCGTACAGATTCTCGGCCGGGCACCGGTCTCCGCGGTCCTTCCGGTGGTCTTATTGGACGCGTCGTCAGTCGACCGAGCGCAGGACCCGCAAATGACCTCGGCGGCCAACTTCCACCGTGCCGGCCGGCACCAACTCCGGGAGGTGACGGTCAGGCCGGGGGCGAGCCGCTTCGCGTACGGCGTCCGCGAGGGCTTCCAGATCGTCGGTGCTGGGCTCGAAGTCCAGCGGGTCGAAGTCGAGCCGCACCACATCCCAACCGCGCGGGGCGGTCAACCGGTCGGCGTGGACCGAGCACAGGTCATACGTATGCGGTTCGCTCGAGATCGCCAACGGCCCCAGCACTGCTGTGCAGTCCGAGTAGACGTAGGTGAGCGTTGCCACGGCGCTCTGGTTGCACGAGGGCTTGGAGCAGGGTCGCTGTGAACTCACGAGGCAGACGTTACCTATGCCGCGGCTGACGTGAGAGCGCGGCGCGCCGGAGAGGGGCCCTCAACCTGTTCGCGGGTACTCCGGGTCAACGTCCTCCGCCGCACAACCCAGGTAGTCTCCGGCCAATTCGGCCAACACGTCGCGCACCAGTGCCACCAGCTCGTCGCGGTCCTCCGTTCTGGCTTCGATCGCCTTCCGGTGCAGTACGAGTTGCGGTCTGGCTGTTTGACGATGGACCCGCCCGAGAGCCACTCTGGTCGCCCTAGCCGGCATCCGAGGTACGTCTTCGACGACGACATCGACGCCCCCCAGCTGGGAATTCATCGCGAGCAACCGTGCGGCCGCGAGCGAAGAGTCCCGATCGAACCGCTGGGCTCTTGTCAACGACCCCGGCATGGTCGCTGGAAGCAACGGTCCACGCAGCCCTCGGCCCCGCCGATCCCGGTGTCGAGGTCGCCGACCGTGACCAGCAACCGCGGGCGTCAGACCGCCTGCTTCTTCAGCCGGCGACGCTCACGCTCGGACAGGCCACCCCAGATCCCAAACCGCTCATCGTTGTCCAGCGCATATTCGAGGCACTCGATGCGCACATCACAGGACATGCAGACCCGCTTTGCCTCCCGGGTGGAGCCACCCTTCTCCGGGAAAAAGGCCTCCGGGTCGGTCTGAGCGCACAGCGAGCGCTCCTGCCAACCCATCTCCTCGGTCTCGTCGAGCGGGAAGATGTCAAGTTCGTTCATATCGCAGGTGTTCCTTCCAAGTCGATCTTGGGCCGACGGGGGAAGGGCCCAGCAGGTGAATGACAACAGTGGAATTACACACGCGTTACACCATCGGCGTCAAGTCCGAGATCAGTTGGCAAAGATTTCTTAGCGAGAATTTGCACCCATTCGGCCGCTGGCGACAACTTCTACCCCGTCGGGACGCCATCGTGACCTGCCGCGACGCCATCGTGAACGGCCGGGACGCCATAGCCAGTTGTGCGCTGCCGAGCGGGTCGGCCTGCCAGAGTCGCGATGTTTCGCAACTCCGCTGGGGTCATGGACGATCCAAACTCCGAACCGGCCATCCTCGAGATGGTCTCCTCCATCAGGGTGCCGCCCACGTCATTGGCGCCAGCCGCCAGCAGTGCCGCGCAGCCGGTAGGGCCCAACTTGACCCACGACACCTGAATGTTGTCGATCGCACCGTGCAGCATCACCCGGGCCAGTGCTGTGACAGCCAGATCCTCCCTCGCTGAGGCGCCCGGCCGGGACAGACCGGCCAGGTAGATGGGCGCGTTGTGGTGCACAAACGGCAGCCCGACGAACTCCGTGAATCCACCTGTTTCCAGCTGGATTCGGCGCAGCTCCCGAAGGTGCCCGACCCAGTGGCCAGGGGAATCCACGTGGCCGTACATCATGGTTGCGCTGGACGGGATACCCAGACCATGGGCCGTCCGGATCACTTCGCTCCAGGCGGAGGCCGGCAGTTTGCCCTTGGTCAGCACCCACCGGATGTCGTCATCCAGTATTTCGGCGGCCGTGCCGGGGATCGAGTCCAGACCGTGGTCGCGTGCCGTCTGAAGCCACTCCGCGACCGGCATGTCGCAGCGGCTGGCGCCATTGACGATCTCCATCGGACTGAATGCGTGCAGGTGCACGTCGCGCCGCTTGACCTCGTCAATCAGATCGAAGTAGGCATCCCCCGGCAATCTCGGGTGGATTCCGCCCTGCATGCAGATCTCGGTGGCCCCGGCGGCCACCGCCTCGTCCACCCGCGTGCCGATTTCAGCCAGGCTCAAGGTGAAGGCGTCCCCGTCGGACTCTCGTTGCGCAAACGCACAGAACCTACAACCGGTGTAGCAGACATTGGTGAAGTTGATATTTCGGTTCACCACGAAGGTGACATCGTCACCAACTGTGGCCCGCCGCAGTCCGTCCGCAATCAGGGCCAACTCCGCCAATGCCGGACCCTCGGCGGCGGCCAGGGCTCGCGCGTACCCCTCATTGGCCTCATCCGCCAGCGCTGCAGGCGACTTCTCTGCCAGCCGCAAGGCGGTCATCAGATCGGTTTCAAAGGCCAATTCCGGCGGAGACAGCCCTGCGGCGGACGACTGCCAGTCGCCGTAGACGGTGTTGAAATCGCCCCGTCGATCCGCGCTGCGCCCCGTGGTGTCGATGGTCGCGGACAGATCTGTGCGGCCACCGCCGACGACGGCCGCGAAGTCGGCGTACCCCTCCGACTCCTGCCACGGTCGACCAGCTGGACGCAGACCTTCGACAGCCAGACCATCCGGATTGGCCAGAGCTTCGACATGGGGGCGTAGCCGCGGGTCGAGCCAATGTTCGGCGGCCAGTACATACTCCGGGTGAATCGTCAGCCGTTCCCGCAACTCGAACCCGGCGGCGGCCGTCAGCTGTGCCAGTTCCGCGAGCTGCGGCCAAGGGCGTTCCGGATTCACGTGGTCAGGGGTCAGTGGGCTGACGCCGCCCCAATCGTCGACCCCGGCGGCCAGCAGTGCCGCCAACTCGCCCGGTTCCGACAGGTTCGGCGGAGCCTGAATCCGCGTCCCCGGGCCCAGCACCACCCGGGCCGTGGCAACCGCGGCCAAATACTCCGGCCGCGGCAGGTCACCCGCCGCCCGCATCGCGGTGTCAGGCTTCGCGCGGAAGTTCTGCACGATCACTTCCTGCAGATTGCGATGCTCTCGCGCCACTCGACGCAGTGCGAGCATCGACTCGGCCCGCTCCCGGGTGGTCTCCCCGATCCCAATCAGGAGTCCGGTGGTGAAGGGAATAGCCGCGCGGCCGGCATCTGCCAGCACCCGCAATCGGACGACCGGGTCCTTGTCCGGTGAGCCGTGGTGGGCCAACCCAGGCGTGGCGAATAGTCGCTGGGAGGTGGTCTCCAGCATCATCCCCATGCTCGGCGCCACCGGACGCAGCCGAACCATCTCCTGCCACGACATCACACCCGGGTTGAGGTGCGGCAGCAGGCCCGTCTCCTCCAGAACCCGAATCGACATCGCTCGCAGATAGGCCAAAGTCGAGTCGTAACCTTGCGCGGCCAGCCAGTCTCTCGCTGCGGGCCACCGCTCTTCGGGGCGATCTCCAAGCGTGAAGAGCGCCTCCTTGCAGCCAAGTTCCGCGCCTCGCCGGGCGATCTCGAGCACCTCGTCCGGGGACAGGAACATCCCCTCGTCGGCGCGGCGCAGACTGGCCGGGTCCGCCGCGAACGTGCAGTAGTGGCAGCGGTCGCGGCAGAGTCGGGTGAGCGGGATGAACACCTTCCTGGAGTAGGTGATTTGGCCCGGACGACCCGCCGCGGCCAACCCCGCATCGCGCAGCCGGGCAGCCTGGCTGCACAACTCCACCAGCGGCTCGCCCCGCAGCGAGAGCAGGGCTTCAACCTCGGCCACCCCCAGAGTGACGCCCCGTCGGACCCGAGCGAGCGCCCGACGGCCGCCAGTCTCAGCGGGTTCGCCGGGCTCCGATGCCATGCGCCCCAGCGTACGCAGCAGTGCGCCCCTGCCTGGCGCGACCGCGCCCGGGCAGCCCGCGCCGGCGCCGTTGCCGAGCCCCCGACTCCTGCCGGGCGCCACCAGGGAGAACAATGTCGCCATGCGGATCACGGTGTTGGCGGGAGGACTCGGCGGCGCCCGTTTCCTGCATGGCGTCAGAGCCCTGTTGGGTATCGAGGCTGGGCCGGGACCGACAAATGCGGAACCTGATGGGATCACGGTCGTCGGTAACACCGGCGACGACTTGTGGCTGTTCGGGCTCAAAGTGTGTCCCGACTTGGACACCATCATGTATTCCCTTGGTGGCGGACTGGACGAGGAGCGCACCTGGGGTCGGGCAGCAGAGACGTTCAACGCGGCCGAGGAACTGCGAGCGTACGGCGCACAACCCGACTGGTTCGGGCTCGGCGATCGCGATATCGGTACGCACCTCATGCGGACTCAGTTGCTGGAGGCGGGTTACCCCCTGTCGGCCGTGACCGCTGCCCTCTGTCAGCGCTGGCAGCCTGGTGTGCGGCTGTTGCCGATGACCGACGACCGGGTCGAGACCCATGTCGTCATCACCGACGACCAGGGTCGGCGTGCCATTCACTTCCAGGAATGGTGGGTCCGGCTTCATGCCGAGGTGGCCGCGGAGACGTTCGTGATGGTCGGGGCCGACGAGGCGACCCCAGGCCCAGGTGTGGTCGAGGCAATCATGACCGCTGATGTCGTGCTGCTGCCGCCGTCGAACCCGGTCGTATCGATCGGGGCCATCGCCTCGGTGCCCGGCATCGCGACTGCGCTGCGAAGCACCGAAGCGCCGGTGGTCGGCGTATCCGGCCTGGTGTCGGGTGCACCGGTCAGGGGAATGGCGGACGCTTGCCTATCCGCCATCGGAGTCGAACCGCGGGCGGGTGCGGTCGCGCTTCACTACGCAGCTAGGCCGACCGGATTCCTGGACGGCTGGCTGGTGGACATCGCTGATGCTGGCGAGGTCGACGAGGTGGTGGCCGCCGGGATCGCGTGTCGGGCAGTCCCGACGATGATGACGGACCGAGCTGCGGCGGCCGCGTTGGTCGGAGCAGGCCTCGACCTGGCAGCCGAACTCCGGTCCGGCCGGTGACGCCTTCGCCCGAAGACATCCGGGCGGGCCTCCCACGCTCGGCCGTCGAGTTCGTCGGAATCGACGGGCTGGCCGAATTCGTCCCAGGAATGAGCATCGCCCGCGCCCTTCTCAGCCCGCTCGGCCGGATGGTGTGGGGGGACGGTAGCCGCGGAGTCCGTGCCGGTGACATCGTCGTGGTCACCTCAAAGATCGTCTCGAAGGTGGAAGGCCGGATCGTGATCGGCGACGACCGTGATGCGGCGATCGAGGCCGAGACAGTCGACGAACTCGCGCGCCGGAGTCATGCAACCGGCACGACCCGGATCGTGCGCACGCGACACGGACTGGTGCTGGCAGCAGCCGGGGTTGACTCGTCCAACTGTCGACAAGGTTCAGTCCTGCTGCTACCGCTGGACCCCGACAGATCTGCGCTGCAACTCAGGGCAGAGTTGGAGCAGACGCTCGGGGTGGCGCCGCTCGGCGTGATCATCACCGACACGGCAGGTAGAGCCTGGCGCCAGGGCCTGGTGGATATCGCGATCGGCGCTGCCGGGGTCGACGTACTCGAAGACCTCCGCGGAACCCAGGATGCCAGCGGACGAACCTTGACAACCACCGTCAATGCGGTGGCAGACGCCGTCGCCGCCGCCTCCGAATTGGTGCGGGCGAAGAGCTCAGGGGTTCCGGTCGCCGTGGTGCGCGGCCTGGCGAGTCATGTCGGCGACAGCGATCTCGTGGCGTCCGACCTGATCCGGCCAGTGGGTGAGGACCTTTTCCACGTTGGTGCCGAACGAGCCCGCGCGGAAGGCGCCCTGGCCGCAGTGTCGGCGCGCCGAACAGTTCGGCATTTCACCGACGAGGCAGTTGTGCGCGCAGACGTAGAGGCCGCGGTGGCGGCAGCCATCACGGCCCCGAGCCCGCACCACAGCACACCTTGGCGATTCGTCTTACTGTCGGCCGAGACGCGCACCAGACTTCTCGATGCCATGGCAACTCGTTGGCGGCACGACCTGACGGACCTAGACGGCATGTCGGAAGAATCCGTCGCCGCGAGGATCGCGCGTGGGAATATTCTGCGGCGCGCCCCCGAGGTGGTGCTGTGCTTCTCTGATCTCAGTGGTGCGGCCCATACCTATCCGGATCCTCGTCGAAACGGTTACGAGCGAGACCTCTTTCTGGTAGCTGGCGGGGCGGCCGTGGAGAACCTGCTGATCGCCCTGAGCGCCCGAGGTCTCGGCTCGGCCTGGATTTCGTCTACGGTCTTCTGCCCGGAGGTGGTGCAAGGGGAGTTGAGCTTGCCGCCAAGTTGGCAACCTCTAGGGGCCGTCGCACTCGGCCACCCCGCCGAACCTCCTGCGGATCGCGACCCTCGCGATACCTCGCAGTTCCTCATCCACCGCTAGAGCGCGCTGAGTCCTTCGACAGCGCTCGTAGCGCAGGGTCGGTCAGAGTTCCGCGCCGCCTCCC
>CAZJNU010000050.1:13862-19007 GCA_964547485.1 uncultured Actinomycetes bacterium | reverse complement strand
AGCCGCGCCCACGGCGGTGCTGCGGTAGATCGCAGCCCAGGCCGTCAGCAGCCACCAGCCGAGGATGCCGCCGACAAACCAGACGAGCAGCGAGGCCGGGAAGCCCTTGACGAAGAATACATTCACGGCCATCAGCAGGAACCAGATAACGAAGCCGATGCTGATGATCACAGAGGTGATCAGCCACCTACCCCAACGGTCCTTCAGGGCCGAGAAGTTCGCCCTGATCGGATTGGCCTGCCCGTCGGCCGCGGCCAACGGAAGGAAGGCGGTCAGAGCCGCGATAAGGGCACCCAGGGGCCAAAAGATCATCAGCCCGACCGTGATCGCCAGCCACTGAACGAGCACCCAGAGGGAGAAGTGGACGAGGGTGCGTCGGGCAGCCGAGTTCGCCTGCCCCAGCGAGACGTGGCCGGAGATCGAATCCAGGCTGACGCGGGTCACGACCGCGAATGCCACCAGCACCGAGAGCGCCGAGACAATCAACGAGATGATGAACGCCGCGTTCAGGCCGGACTGCGGGTTCCACCAGGTGAGGACCGACTGGATGATGGCGTTGACGACGATGAAGACCATCGCTGGCAGCACACCGTGCCACATCTTGGCGCAGCCGGTCAGCAGCGCCGAGAAGCCAAAGCGCTTCGGGAGGGCAGCCTTTGCAGGAGCCGGCGCAACGTCGGTGGTGGTTGATGCCGCGCTACTCATGACGCCGCCCGTCCATTCTTCCTGAGAACCACGGTGGTGGGACCGTCGTAGAGCACCTTGGGCCCGACCTTGACCTGGATGACGATGAATTTCAGCACTTCCGAGTCGTTCGCCTTGACGTCCGGCGTCAGGTATTTGGCCGGAAGGTCGGCGGCGGCGAAGGTCTCGCCCTCGCTGACGATCTGTACCCCTGCTTCGGTCGCTCCCTTGCAGGAGTAGTTCGTCCCCTCGTAGGTGCAGACCGGGAACATCTTGACTGGCACATTCGCGTTCAGCAGCACGTCGTTGGTTGCAATCCGGACCGAGGTGACGCCATCGCCGGCGACCGGCTGCAACTGCGCCACCTGGGTGCACCCGGCCACGGCAACGGTCAGCCCCAGACCAGCTGCGGCTGCGAGGTATCTGCGGCTCCTCATGTCACGGCCCCCTTCTGATTCGCCAGGATCGTGGCCTTGCGTTGCGCATTGGTCTTCTCCAGATCCGCGTCGGAGATCATCGACATGTCGAACGGCGCCTTGATCAGCATCTCGGTGTTCCGATCCGGCGGTGAGCCACGCCGCATCAACGGATCCTCCACCCAGTCGTTGGAGGCGAACTCCCTGCTGAGCGAGGCCAGACCCGTCGGCGAAAGGTCCCCCTGCCGCCAGGAGGGCGGCGAGGCGTGGTCGAGCACCGTCGCGAACAGCGACAAGGTGCCATCGCGATTGTCCACGATCTCGACCAGTTGCTGCTGTTGCGGGTAGTCGATGCAGGAGGCGGTGGTGATCTCCCAGAAGCCACCCGGACCGACCTTCGACGGGTGCGCCTGGATGGTGTTGATGTGGGTATGGCCGTTCAGCCACGCGATCATGTTCGGGAACTCCAGCAACATGTCGATGAACTGATCGGCATGGATCAGGGGTTCGCCGGGTGAGAGCAGGTTCTGCGCCGTGTTCTCAAGTGTCAGGCTGTTGTGATGGCTGAGGATGATCGCCAACTTCTTCTCCTGCAGCGCCTGGCCGAGACCAGTCTTCAACCAATCGAACTGGTTCTGCGGGACCGCGCCGTCCGCACCGACCACTTGGTTGCAGGTATCCAGGCCGAACACGCGGAGGTTGGGTCCGATATCGGTGGACCAAAAGGTCTGACCGCTGTCCAGGTTCTGCTGGGTGAAACCGTGACCGACCGGTCCCGGCATGGCGGTCGTCTCGAAATGCGCCTTCATGAAGTCTTCCGAGACCAGCAGCTTCCGACTGGTATCGCCCGTGACGCGCTTGAAGCCAGTGTTGAAGCCGAACTGCTGCTCGAGGGCCCGGAATCCCCGGGTGAGGGGACTGGTATCCGTTGTCATACCGCGGAAGTAGCTGCCAGCCAGCGCCGGGAAGGCGTAGGGCTTCTGTTCGCCGGTCGCCAGATTCCGGACCGCCTCATCGGTGCCGAAAACCCCGCTGTAGACGGTGTCATGGTTACCGAAGACCGTGTACCACGGAACCGGCAGCCCGCCGGACTTCACTTCCTGCGAGACAGCAGCGGTCAGCAGCCCCGGCACCTTGGGGAAGCCGTAGGCACCGAACGGGTCGTTCGTCGGATCGTCGGGATGGTAGGCGTAGGCGGCTTCCTCCCATGCTTGCACGCCCTCGTACTCGCCCGCCTTGCCGGTATTGGGGGTGACCGGCGTGCCGTCGAACACGTCGATGTACCACCGAAGTTCCTTGTTGGAGAGCATGTCGGCCATGTCACCGGTGTTGAGCAGGGCAGCCAGCGGCGCCCCGGTCACCGGGCTGAAGGCCGCATCGGCGATCGCCTTCACCATCGCCGCCTGGACGTAGACGGTGAGCGTCTCCTGCGGCCGGAAGTTTCCCGGCACCAGCGTGGTGGAGAATTCGCTGACCGGCTCAAGTCTCGCCGGCGACTGAGCATCCATGATGTGCAGGTCCGAGGTATGGCCGAGGTAGGCGATTGAGCGCCGTCGCGCCGCCCGAGTCGGGGACGGGTCCTGGCCGGTGAGGTCGACGCGCGTCAGATAGGGCTCACCCGGTGCAGCCACCAGCGTTCGGTACTGGCGGTTGCCGATGTTGACCTGCCGAATGGTCTGCTGCAGGGTTGTCGCGCCCTCGCCCGGGGTCAACGGCGCCGCAAGCGCCTCCGCCAACATCGAGTGCGGCAGACCAAAAGATGCCGCCAGCGCCCCCGTCAAACCGAGGAAACCGCGCCGCGAAAGTGATGCCACCGGTTACTCCCTTCCTGGGGCCACCCAGGTGCGGCCGACCAGCGCTTATGACTACCACAGATCGAAAGCCGTTCGCTCGGATTCGGGCCAAGCTCTCGGCTGCGGTTGCCCCCAGCGCTGCGCCATGATGGCGGGGTGACTTCGGGCCCGGGAGCTGGCAACCGGGCACTGGTAATCCTGCGTTCGGTCACCTGGGTGAACTGGTCACAGGTCGACTGGGTGCGAGCCGCACGGCTGGGAATCGTCGTGGTCGGTGCCCTCTCGTTCGGGGTCGTCGTCGGCAACCTGTCGATCGGTGTCGCCGCCGCGACCGCCGCCCTGCTGGTCTCGTTCACGGATGCGAACGACCCATATCCGCTGCGGGCCCGGGTGATGGTGTCGGCGACCGTCGTGTTGGCGGCGGTGGCCGGAGCCGGCGCCCTACTCACTCCCCACCCGGCCGGTCAGATCGTCGGCGCCGCTGGCCTTGCCGCGGCGGCGGCCTGGGTCGCGAGGTACGGTCCGAAACCGGCCACCATCGGCCGGTTGTCGCTGGCGATCTATGCCGCCTACACGGTCGGCCTGCTGGGGCGGCTCGGGCCGTTGGCGTCGGTCACCGTTGTCCTGGCCGGAGCTGGTGCGCTGACCCTGCTGAGCCTCAGCGGCTGGTTGCTCGGCACCTCCCAGGATGTGCGAGGTGCGCTTGGGCGACTGTGGCGCGAGTTGGCGTTGGCATTGCAGGCAGGCCCCACCGGACTGTTCAGCACCGACCTGCCGGAGCGACTGGAGAAGTTGGTGCGGCAGGCGGAGAACCTCTCGCCTGCCCAACTATCGGCCTGGACGCAGCAGGTCGCGGTGGACGTCGAGGCGGTGCGACTGTCGTTGGTGGACCTGTTGACGCAGCGAGCCATCGGCCGCGAGGAGTCACCTGCCGTTGCGGAGATTCGGCAGACCACGGCGAGAGCCTGCTGGTGCATCGGCCGGGCAGTTGTCAGCCCCGGCTACGGACGTCGGGTGCAGCAGGCCTTGATCGAAGTCGAGCGAGCATGTGCCGCCGACCCTGATCCGGTCGCAGAGACCGAGCGCGAACACGTGCTGGTGGCGCTGCGGGACGCGGAACGGACCGTGCGTGGCAGGCAACGGCATCAGCTGTCGGGGTCGCTGCCTGGGAAGTTGGTCAGCCCCGCGGCCGATGCGGACCGCTGGCTGTACCGGCACGTGATCCGGATGACCGTCCTCTACACAACTGCCACTGTTATCGGCTGGGCGTTCTTCCAACCGCATGGCGGCTGGCTCCCGCTGACCACCGCCATGCTGCTGATGCCGGGTTATGCCGACACCATCAAGAAGGTGCTGGGCCGAATCGTCGGAACCGCGGGGGCAGTCCTGTTGGGTATCCTGGCGGTGCTCCTGCTGCCGGTCGAGCCTGGCTGGGTGCTGGTCGCCGTGGCGGGTCTGGCCGCGCTCGCGGCGGGGGCAATGGCGGATGCCAGCTACCCGCTCCGGGCCTTCTTTATCACGTTGGTGATGACCGCCGAGCTGGCGTTGCGGGGACAAGATCTGCTGCTGGCGATGGAGCAGCGATTCATGGCCACCATCATCGCAGCCGTGCTGGTGGTGGCGGCTTCGTTGGTCTATCCACTTCGCAAGGCCCCCGACATTCCGAACCTGCTCGCGGAGGCCGCGCGTTCTGCGCAGGCGGTGGTGGTGGCCGCCGCGGATCGCCTATCGCGGCCGCAACTGCGAGAGAGGATGCGCGCGGCACGCCACTGCCGCGCCGCGGTGCAGCAGGCGCTCGACGCCGGCTGGGTGGAGCACTGGGGGAGTCCGGTGCCGGTCGATCGCGGCGAGGCGTCGCTGACCGCCCTGTCGTTTGTGTCCCAGAACGCGTTCCGCGCGTGGCTGGTGCCCGGCACCGCCTTCAACCCGGAGCAGGAAGTTGCTGCGCTCCAAGAACTCGCCGACATGATGGAGCGGGCCGACGATTCGGGCGTACTGACCCCGGTGGAGGTCGACGACACCTGGTTGACGTCGCCCGACGATGGTCTCCGGGCGGTCGCGGGCGCGCTCGCCGCGCTCGGCGACCCGCAAACCTGAGGCGACCCGAGAACCTCAGGCGCAGTCGGCGTCAGCGGCAGGAGCTACTGCGGCCAGAGCGCCCTGCAGCAGGGCCCCGATAGCGTCGCTTTCCAGCAGGAAGCCATCGTGTCCGTACGGCGAAGCGACCACCTGGAGACCACCGACGGCGTGTG
>CAZJNU010000050.1:0-13762 GCA_964547485.1 uncultured Actinomycetes bacterium | reverse complement strand
CCGAACCGGAGCTGCAACTCAGATTCGGTCCGATAGGTCAGGTGCGCGATTCGGCGCGCCAGCCCCAAGCCGACGCTCGGAGTCCGACCAGCCTCCAGGTAGTCGCCACCGCACCAGTCCGGGTCGTTCAGGATCGCTTGGATCTGCGTGGTCTGAGTGCCGATCTGGTCCGCCGTCGCTGCCGCACCGGTCGCCGCGAGGAAGACGCTGCCAACCCGATCCGGGTGTCCGATGGCCCATTCCAGTGCCCGCATCCCGCCCATTGAGCCACCTGCGACGAGCGCAAATCGGTCGATGCCCAAGTAGTCGGCCAGTTTGGTTTCCAACCCGACCTGGTCCCGAATCGTGATCCGCGGCCAGCGCGATCCGTACCGCTGCCCGTCGGGGGCGATCGATGACGGGCCGGTCGTCCCCTGGCAGCCACCGAGCACGTTGCTGGACACGACGAACCACCGGTCGGTGTCGATCGCCTTGCCGGGACCGATCAGGGAATCCCACCAGCCTGGCGTGGGCTGTCCTGGTTCGGTGCCACCAGCGGCGTGCGCATCACCGGTAAGTGCGTGCAGCACCAACACGGCGTTGTCACGGTGACGGTTCAGGGTGCCGTAGGTCTCGTACGCGACGGTGACTTCCTCCAGCCGACCGCCGAGTTCGAGATCGAAGGCGCCGAAATGGCTGTACCGCCGGGAGAGGGCACCCTGCTGCCGCGAACCGCGGGCGGCGGTCGCGGCAGCAGGTGTGGACTCGGCCATCGGAATCAGACGGTCTTCGCGGCGCGGAAGCCCGCGTCGAGGTCGGCCAGGATGTCGTTGATGTTCTCCAGCCCGACGGCGAGCCGCACGAGTCCTGGCGTCACCCCGGCGCTGAGCTGCTCCTGCTCGCTCAACTGCGAGTGGGTCGTCGACGCCGGATGGATGACCAGACTGCGGACATCACCGATATTGGCGACGTGGCTGTGCAACTCAAGCGCCTCGACGAACGCCTTGCCGGAGTCGACCCCGCCGTCGATCTCGAAGGCCAGCACGGCACCGGTTCCCTGCGGCGCGTACTTCTGGCCCAACGCGTACCAGGGGCTGGTGTCCAGACCTGCGTAGTTCACCGACAGCACCTCCGGACGGGTGGTCAGCCACTCGGCCACCGCCTGGGCATTCTCGACGTGCCGCTCGATCCGCAGGCTCAGCGTTTCCAGCCCCTGCGCGATCAGGAACGCGTTGAACGGCGCAACCGCGGAGCCGAGGTCGCGGAGCAGCTGCACCCGGGCCTTCAGGATGAACGCCAGGTTGGCACCCAGCTCGGAACCGACGCCGAGGTCACGGGCGTAGACCAAGCCGTGGTAGCTCGGGTCCGGGGTGTTGTAGTTCGGGAACTTGGCCGGATCGGCGGCGAAGTCGAAGTTGCCGCTGTCGACGATCACTCCTGCCACCGCGGTGCCATGCCCGCCGAGGTACTTGGTGGCGGAGTGGACGACGATGTCGGCACCCCACTCGATCGGGCGGATCAGGTATGGGGTTGCGACTGTGTTGTCGACGATCAGCGGCACGCCGACCTCATGGGCCACCGCCGCCAGGCCCTCGATATCGAGGATGTCGTTCTTCGGGTTCGCAATCGTCTCACCGAAGAAGGCCTTGGTATTTGGCTGCACTGCGGCGCGCCAGGACTCCAGGTCGTCCGGATCCTCGACGAAGCTGACCGTGATGCCGAGCTTGGGCAGGGTGTAGTGGAACAGGTTGTAGGTACCGCCATACAAGCTGGGGCTGGACACAATGTGATCCCCGGCCTCGGCGACGTTGAGGATCGCCAGTGTCTCGGCAGCCTGTCCGCTCGCGACAAGCAGCGCCGCGACGCCGCCCTCGAGCGAGGCGATCCGCTCCTCCACCGCAGCCTGGGTGGGGTTCATGATGCGGGTGTAGATGTTGCCGAACTCCTTGAGTCCGAACAGGTCAGCCGCGTGGGCGGCGTCGTTGAAGGTGTACGAGGTCGTCTGGTAGATCGGCAGCGCCCGGGCGTTGGTATCGCCATCGGGCTGCTGGCCGGCGTGGATCTGACGCGTCTCGAAGGACCAGGCGTTGTTCATTGCTCCCCATTCAGGTGTGCCCGGGCTACACCTGTGCCACAGCACGGCTGGAACCCGGTGGGCCCCAGGATGTCTGTGGACCCGCGCTTGCTGCGACGCGGTTGCGGCGCAGCCCGGTCTTTCCCTCAGATGCACCCCACCGCGGAGGAGGGTTGCAGTCCAGCTAGCTGAGGCTTAGCGCTGGCTCTCTTGACCTGGCGAGAACGGTAGCAGGTTTCCGGCCCCCCGCAACACCTCCAGGGGTATCGCAGTGGTGGGAATCACGCGGCCGTCAGCCCCCGCCGGGTGCGGATCCGCCGAGCCGCTGACGAGAACACCCCATCGACAACCATCCCGATAATGAGGATCACCAGCATGATCGCGAGCAGCTCCGCCGAGCGATTGAACTGGCGGGCGAAGTCGAGCGTCCCGCCCAACGAGGGCCGCGAAGCGATGATCACCAGCAGCTCTCCGGCCATCAGACTGCGCCAGGCGAACGCCCACCCCTGGGTGAGTCCCGAGACGTAGCCGGGCAGTGCGGCTGGCAGCACGATGTAGCGGTAGAGCGACCACCCGCGGGCACCGAGGACGGCCCCCAGTTTGCGGAACGACGGGGGCACCTGGTCGATACCGGAGATGACGCCGTTGGCGATACTCGGCGCGGCCCCGAGTACCACCACGAACAGGATCGCCTGCTCGGTCAACCCGAACAGCAGGATCGCCAACGGGAACCAGGAGATGCTCGGCATGGTCTGCAGCCCAGTGATCAAACTTCCGACCGCGAGCCGGAGGACCTTAACTCGGGACACCAGCACGCCGATCAAAGTGCCGATCACGAGGGCCAGACTGAAACCGATGACAGCCCTCAGCATGGTGGTGGCAACGCCGTGCCAGAACCGTCCGGTGGTGACCAGATCGCCGAGTTCCCGGAACGTGTCCAACGGACCGGGCAGTACGTATTTGGGTCGCCAGCCCGTCCAGACGACGATCTGCCAGACCGCGATCACCAGTCCCAGCGCGAGCAGTTTCGGCCAGGACCAGTCCCACAGTCGGCGGGCCAGTGACGACCCGGCTGGCGCCGGATTTTCGCTGGCGGCCACTATCGGGGTGAGCACGGCACTCATGGGCTAACCCTTTCGGGGAGGTGTTGGCGCGACGCAGTTGGTTCTGTGGCTGTCCCGCGGAGGTGGTCCATCAGGTCGGCGGCGCGGGTTGCCACCTCAGCGGAGTCCATCCGGCGCGGTCGCGGCAGGTCGACATCGAGTTCGTAGACGATCCGGCCCGGGTTGTTGGCCATCAACACCACCCTGTCGCCCAGCCGCACCGCCTCCCGCACGTTGTGGGTGACGAAGATGACCGACAGGCCTTCGGAGGCGACGACCCGTTCGATCTCGTCGTGCAGGTGGTCCCGGGTCATTGCATCCAGCGCCCCCAACGGTTCGTCCATCAACACGATGTCCGCCCCTTGCGCCAGACATCGGGCCAGCGCGACCCGCTGTCGCATACCGCCGGAGAGTTCATGGGGACGCTTGTCGCCCCAGTCCTGCAACCGCACGACCGCCAGCAAGCGATCGACTTCCGCTCCCCGATCACGGACGCCGCGGAGCCTCAGGGCCAACTCGATGTTGCCGCGGGCGGTCAACCAGGGCAACAGGGTGGCGTCCTGGAACATCAACGCCACAGTGCCGTTGAGTTCCACGGTGCCGGTCGTCGGCTCCTCCAGTCCGGCGGCGATTCCGAGCATCGTGCTCTTACCGCAACCGGAGGCGCCGACCACCGTCAGAAACTCTCCGGCGGCCAGCGTCAGATCGACGTCCGACATCGCCACGACCGGGTCGGCGCCGCCACCGAAGGATCTGCTGACCCCGCGCAGGGTGAGAGCCGTCTTGGTCATGAGACGGTCGGCTGCCCGTTCGAGGTGAGCACCTTGTTCAACGGCTCCAGGTCGTACAGCTGCGTGGGATCACCAGCGCCGTCGAACTCCTCGGGGTTGAGCAGTCCGACTTCGATCGCATGCTGCGCACTGGCCACCAGGGTTGCCTGCAACGGGTCCGAGGTGAAGGTGATCTGCTTCCACGCCGAGGCGACGACATCCGCGGCGGGCGCCTTCCCGGTCAGCTCCTGCAGCGAGGCGATGGTGTCGGCCTGCGCCTTGCCGGGATCTGCGACGATCGTCTTCAGCGTCGCGACATGGCCGGAAAGGAAGGCGGCCACTAGGTCGGGGTGCTCCTGCAGGAACTTCGTCCGGACTATGACATTGGTGGTGACGAACTTCCCGTCGGGCCAGAGACTGTTCTCGTTCACCAGCACTTTGGCACCCTTCTTGACGTACTCGGACACCCAGGGTTCGGGCACCCAGGCTCCGTCGATCTGGCCGGAACCGTACGCGGTCAAGCCTTCGGAGTTGCTCTGCGGCTTGATCGAGACGTCACCGCCGCCGTCCTTGTTGGTGGTGATTCCCTGCTGCTTGAGCCAGTACCGCAGCGCGACGTCCTGGGTGTTTCCCAACTGCGGTGTCGCCAGTGTCTTGCCCTTCAGCTCGGCGGCCGAGTTGATCCCGGGCTTGACCACCAGCGCGGCTCCGCCGGATGCGGCTCCCGCGATCACACGGACGGCCTCACCCTTGGACTCGACGAACGCATTCACGGTGGGATTGGGCCCGATGTAGGCGATGTCCAGCGAGTCGGAGAAGAGGGCAGTCACTGCCTCCGGTCCGGCGTTGAACAAGGTGGGCTTGACGGTTGCGCCGAGCGGCTTGAGGGCTGCGGCGAAGGTGCCCTCCTGGGCGCCGATCAGGGCAGGCGCGTGGTTCACGTTGGGGAAGAAGCCGAGCCGCACCTCGGTGCCGGAGGAACCGCCGCCCGCAGCGTCGGAGCCGCCGGGACTGGCGGAACTCGACGACCCGCAGGCAGCAACCAGCCCAACCAGCACGATCGCGGTGATAGCCATCAGCACCGCGCGCAGCCGACCGCCAACTTCCTTGAGCGTCGTGTTGGTTGCTGCGTCACCACTTGCCATGTCTACCTCCTACTAGGTCTGGGTACGCTAACCCTACTGTGCCTATAGACAATATAGACACAGTGGAGAATGTTGTCGCGCATCCCCTCCGCCGAAAGGGTTTGCCTGTCGCCGGATGGCTCTACTGTGTGACCATGACCGCCGACGATTCGGGCAGCCCCGAACGACCGACCGCCTCGGCCGGAGCGGAGCCCCCGGCCATGTCCCTGCGCGGATTGACCAGGACCTTCGGCGAGAAGCGCGCCGTGGACGACCTGAGCCTGGAGATTCCAGCGGGCACGTTCTACGGGATCTGCGGACCCAACGGGGCCGGTAAGACAACCACGCTGAAGATGGCCACCGGCCTGCTCCGACCGTCCGGCGGCTCCGTCGCGGTCGACGGGATCGATGTCTGGGCCGATCCAGTGGCGGCAAAGGCACACTTCGGGTTCGTGCCTGACAACCCGAAGCTGTTCGACCGGCTGAACGGCCCTGAATTGCTTGAGTTCGTCGGTGCCCTCCGGAGCATGGATCCCGCAGTCGTCCGCGAGCGCAGCGAGGAGATCCTCACAGCCCTCGATATGGCCAAGGACCGCCGGACGCTGATAGCCGACTACTCATTGGGGATGACCAAGCGGATCGGACTGGCCGCGGCGATCCTGCACAACCCGCGGGTGCTGATCCTGGACGAGCCGTTCGGGTCGCTGGATCCGGTGAATACCTCGGTGATGGAGGAACTGCTGCAGCTGCACCGCTCCGGTGGCGGCACCGTCGTCTTCTCCTCGCACGTGATGGATGTGGTGGAGCGGCTGTGCGACCGGATCGTCATCATCGACGACGGCCGAGTGCGCGCAGAGGGCACGATTGCCGAGGTCTCCGGTGGCCAGCGGCTGCAGGACGCCTTCGTGTCGTTGGTCGGTGGCCGGGACCTCGATGACGGGAGTATGGGATGGCTCGGGTCTTCGTCCGGCTGAAGCTGCGGCTGCTTCGCAACGGCTTCTCCTCCTCCCCCGGCACTGCGGTCCTCTACGGGCTGGGGACGCTGCTCGCCGTCGGCGGAGGCATCCTGATGGCTGTGCTGCTGGCATCGACGGTCGGGGGCGCCGACAAGGCCGGAGCGGTACTTCCGCTGGTGGTGTTCGCGTTCATCTGGCTGATCTGGATCGTCGGACCGCTACTGAACTCCAGCCAAGGGGACCAGAGCATCGATCCGTCGCGGTTGGAGTTGCTACCGCTGAGCCACTCGGTGCAGGTCAGAGGCCCGTTGGTGGCCGGCCTGGTCGGACCGGCGGCTGTCGGGACGTTCATCGGGGCTCTCGGTGCGGCCCTTGCCACAGACTTGACGGTGCCGGCTCGGGTGGGGGCTGTCCTGTGCGCGGTGCTGCTGGTGCTGATGTGCGTGGCATGGTCTCGGGCGTTGGCGGCGGCCTTTGCCGGAGCGCTCAATTCCCGCCGCGGTCGGGACCTCACAGTCGCCCTCTCCGGATTGATCGGGATCGTCATCTACTTCGCCTCGCAGCGCCTCGGTAGCGAGATGTCGAACCTGAGCGCTACCCGCTCCTCCGGCGGCTACGACCTGCTGGCAGTACTCCCGCCGGCGGCCTTGGGGAGGGCATTGGGGGCTCTGAAGTCCGGCGAATGGTTGCTGGCGGCCGGTCTGATGGTGTGGGGTGCCGTGGGGATCGTGCTGGCGCTGTACGTCTGGCGCTGGGCGCTGGCTCGCCGGCTGGACGGTGCCGGCGGCGGGGGGAAGACGAAGGAGGCAGCCGTCCCCGTAGGGACCAGCGTGCTCTTTCCGCCCTGGGTCCGTTGGCTGCCCCGCACGCCGATGGGTGCGACCGCCGCGAAGGAGATGCACTACTACCTGTTCCGCTCGACGCTGCAGTTGCAGCAGCTGGTGCTGGGCACGGTGTTCGCGCTGCTGTTCGCGGGTCGGTCCCTGTTCGGCTCCGATCCGGGACCGATGGCCGACTACCTCGGGGCGCTGGTGCTGTTCGTCGTGCTGTTCCAGAGCGCGCCCAACGTGTTCGGGATCGACAACGCGACCACGTCGACCTACCTGTTGACCGGAGTGAAGATGAGCGAGGTGCTGGCCGGGAAACTGGTGGCGCTATTACTGATCGGACTCCCACTGGGAGTCATCCTGCAATTGGTGGCGACCGGCGTGCACGGGCATTGGTCCCAGCTCCCGCTGGGCTTGGTGGCGGTACCGTTGCCGTGGCTGGTGTGGTTGGGTCTCGGGTCGCAACTGTCAGTCCGGGCCGCTTTTCCGGTGGCGCCTGGTCGTCGACAGAACAGTGGCGCCGCGCTGGTTGCCACCTTCGGCGGATTGCTGATCGGGGGCGTGCTGGTGCTCGCCCTTCTGGCCGCGGCCGCGGGGGTGAGCGAGGCGGTCGGTTCGCAGTGGGCTGGCCTGGCCACGGCCTGGGTGCTTGCGGCGCTCGTCGGAGTGTTGGGCCTGCGAAACGCCGCCGCGGTCCTGGATCGCGATCCGACCGTGCTGCTGGCCAAGCTGGGCGGGGACAGAGCCTGATCGAGGCCAGGTCCAGGCGCGGTCAGCCGAAGTGGATCGGTGCCCCTTCGTCCTCGTCGTCCTCCGCCGCAGCTGGACCGATTCGGATGAGAAGCAGCACCACCACTGCAGCGCCTGCGAGCAGCGCAGCGCCGACGTAGAAGCCTTGTGAGTAGCCGTGTGTGAGCGCGGCCGGCATTGCGGCGGCCCCCAACTCCTTGTTCGCCGCCAGGAAGGACGCGGTCGCGGTCACCGCGACCGTGCTCATCAGCGCAGTTCCCAACGAGGCACCGACCTGCTGACTCGTGTTGATGGTGGCGCTGGCGACGCCGGCGTCCCGGTGCTCGATCCCGTGCAGCGCCACCGTCGCGGTCGGAATGAAGGTGAACGCCATCCCGATACTCATCACGACCATCGACGGCAGGATGTGGGTGACGTACTCGGAGTCCGGCTCGATCTGCGCCAGCCACAGCAGTCCCGCCGCGCCCATGATCAGGCCGGGCACCATCAACGGGCGGGGTCCAACCCGGGGCAGCAGTTGGGAGGCAACCCCCGCGCCGAGGATGATCCCGACGCTGAACGGCAAGAAGGCCAGACCCGCCTTCACCGGGGAGTAGCCGAGGATGAGTTGCAGGTAGAGACCGAGGAACAGGAACATCGCGAACAGTCCGGCTCCGGTCATGATCGAAGAGATGTAGGCGCCGCCTCGGTTGCGCTCCAACGGCACCCGCATCGGCAGCAGCGGCTTGTCGCTGCGCACCTCGATCACCACGAAGGCCGCAAGCAGTGCGATCGCAAGACCGAACCACATCAGGGTCGACGGCTGGGTCCAGTGAGCGCTGTCGGTCAGACCGGTCGGGGCCGCGCGGGTGAACCCATAGACCAACGCGACAAGTCCGAGCGTGACGGTGACCGCGCCGGGGATGTCGTAGGAGGGATGGCCCTCCGCCTTGGATTCTCGAACCACTCGGACCGCCAGCAGCGCGGCCAGGATGGCGATCGGCGTGTTGACCGCCAGGCACCAACGCCACGACAGGTACTCGGTGAGCAGGCCACCAAGCAGCAGGCCGATCGCCGCGCCGCCGCCCGAGATGGCCCCGAATACCCCGAATGCCCGTGCCCGCTCCTTGGGGTCATGGAAGGTCACGGTTATCAGAGCCAGTGCCGACGGCGCCAGCAGCGCCGCGAACGCACCCTGAAGTCCGCGGGCCGCGAACAGCAAGGTCGCGTTGGGAGCCAGGCCGCCCAGCAGTGAGGCCGCGGCAAATCCGAGCAGGCCGATGATGAAGGTGCGCTTGCGGCCGTTGTAGTCGGCGATCCGGCCACCCAGCAGCAACAGGCCACCGAAGGTGATCGTGTACGCAGTCACCACCCACTGCACGTCGGACGGCGCGATACCCAGGTCCTGCTGCGCACTGGGGATGGCGAGGTTCACTATCGACGCGTCCAGCACGATCATTAGCTGCGCTAGCGCGATGACGGCCAGCGCCCGAAACCGCTTGGGGTCGGCAGCGGGCAGGGAAGTTGTCGCGACAGCTGGATCCACTCAGGTGAGTATCCACTATCGGTGGATGCCACCCGGGCCCAACGGCCTTACACGCCTCGTACGTTCCGCCGGTGTCTGGATGTCTAACGAGCCGTGAGACTGGGTACTCGCATTAGTGAAGGCGCACCACCACAGACCGAAACCCCCAGCCAAGGAGAGCAGTACCCATGATCGGATCATTCGACGACCTCACCGCAGAGAGTCTTTTCAGCGCTAGGCCGTCGGCCAAGGCGACGTTCGCCAGGGCGGCACATGAGAGCGCCTTCCTGCGGGACTCCCTCTACTCAGTCCCCGGCCTCGGCTGAAGTACCCGGCTGAGCGTGGCGCCGACGCCATCGGTGCTTCTTCTCGACAGTCTCATCCTCGGACCCGGCGGCATGCCCGCCGGGTCCGTCGGTGTCTCGTTCGTAGGACGACTCGTAGACCACGTCGTACGACGGCAGGTACTTCTGCAGGAAGACGGTCACCATTCCGGCGGTTGGCATCGCGAAAAGTGCGCCGAGCGGCCCCGCCAACGCGCCACCCAACAATGCCGATCCGAATGCGATGCCGGCATTGATGGTCATCGTCTTGGAACTGATCCGCGGACTCAACAGGTAGTCGTGGATCTGCTGGTAGATGATCGCCCAGACGAGCAGGATCACGGCCTGCCAGACACCCCGTTCGGCCAGTGTCACCAGCACCGGGATCGAGATGCCGACGTAGCTGCCCACCACCGGGATGAACTCGACGAAGAAGGCCCCGAAGAACGCGAGCGGCAACGAGTAGAAGAACGGCATCCCGAGGAATTCCATCACGATGAAGGTGCAGGTGCCGGTGATCAGCATCAGCAACAGCCGCGAGTAGAAGTAGCCCCCGGTCTGCGAGATCGCGGTATCCCAGGCATCCACGAATCGTTGCTGGTTCTTGACATCCAGTCGTCGCAGAATGGTCCGCCGCAACGCGGGCTCACCGGCGGCGATCAGGAACGTGAACATCAAGGCGGTCAGCAGCTTGAACACGAGGGCGACTCCGCTGCCGGCGATCGACAGCACATGGGAGCCGCCGTTCTTCTTCAACCATTCCTCGGCGTTGGTAAGAATTTGCGTGTCATTGCTGCCGACTGTGCCCACCGGCAGACCCTTGGCCTTGGCCTCGGTCAACCACCGCGGGACGTCCGCGCTCAACTTGCCGCTCATGTCCACAATGGCCGGAATCAGGAAGGCAATCAGGCCGACAATGGTGCCGACGACTATCAGGAAGATGACGGCCGTGGCCAGTCCCCGCGACCAGCCGTAGCGGCGGACCAGGGCATTGACACCGGGCACCATCGCAAGCGCGAGGAAGCACGCGACGACCACAATCTCCACCAGGTCCGCGGCCTGTCGCAAGGCCCAGAGCGCGGCCCAGACGATGAGCACGATGAAGACGATCCGCCAGGTGGCTCGCACCACGAAACGCATCGCCCAGTCGGGGGCACCGGTGGGGGTCGGCGCCGGAGGGGAGTCGGCTTCGGCAGCTGCGGAGTCTTCGCGGGTCGCCACAGGCGCAGGTTACTGCCGGGCGTCGCGGCCGCGCAGTTGAACGGGTGGAGCCGGTGGTGGGGTTACAGGCCTTGGGTCATCCCCCACGGCTGGGCCGGGCCCCACTGGTAGGGATCGAATCGGGGCTCGATTGCCGCGATGGCCTCCGCAAAGGTGAAGTAGTCCTCGTACAGGGCCGCATCGAGCACCGCGCCCTCCAGTCCGTTCGGGACTAGCGCAAGCAGTTCATGGAGGTGCTCCAGCTTGGCGATCCCGCCGGCGGCATCGACCCGACCTGAGAATGCTCCGAATACCCGCGCCAGCAGTTCGGTATCCGGTCCCCGACGGGTGCCTTCGATATCGATATCGGACACCACCACTCGGGGGCAGTGGGCCGCCTGCAGCGACGCGAGGGTGGATTCCACCGCGGCGCCGTCCAGTGCGATCCCCGGGGCGTGGACCGCACCCGCGTGGATATCGATCGCCATCCCGATCCGTCCGGCGTGGCTAGGGAACTGCGCACAGACCCACTCCCAGTCGTCGAGCGCGACAGTGTCGAGGACGATCCGCTGGCCACCGAGAGACATCGCCCGGTGTAGCGATTCTTGGTCGCGAATACCGCCGGCCAGCTGGACGTGGGCGCGACTGTGGACCGCATTGACTACCTTTCGGATCACTTCGGTGTTGTCACCCTGACCAGCGAGCGCGTCCAGGTCCACCACGTGCAGCCACTGCGCCCCCTGCTCAACCCAGGCGCGGGCATCGGCGACCGGATCCCCGAAGGTGTGGCGGCTGTCGACCACCCCGCGCTTGCGGACAACGGCCTCACCGTTGGAGATTTCCACGGCGGCGAGCAAGGTCAGGCGGGAGGGGTCCATGGCTGGTCAGCCTAGACCCATCCCGACGGTGGCAGTCCTCCAGTCAGCGTCAACGCCATGCGTCGTCACGGTCCGCATCATTCAACGGGACGCTGGCAGCTGCCTCAAACGACTGGCGAATCTCATCCAGTGGCAGCGCCGACTTCAGCAGGTCATCGTCGATGTCAACTTCGCGCTCCGTCATGAGCCAAGTGGATACCGCATCCCGCGGACGTGTCCAGTGGCTTGACCTACTCGGCCGTCGCTTCAGGGGACCCGGAAGGTGATCCGCCGGGGCGGGCCGTAGGCGCGACTGTTGGCGGCCCGGACATCGGCCAGGTAGACCCCGCCCCGAGCCAGACTGCCGACGACCAACCACTGGGTCCCCGGAGACACCTGAGTCCAGCCAAGCAGCGGTTGACCGTTGATCCGCTGTACGCGGACCTGGTAACCCACGATCGGAAGTCCGCCGGTAGCAGCAGGAGGCTCCCAGGCGAGCGTTACTCGAGTGGGCCGAGGGAAGCCCGCCACCCGCAGACCAGTGACCTGGCCGGGTGCGGCCCAGGGGACTAGGACGGCGCTGGCCGGGGAGGTCGGGCCGGTACCGATCGTGTTGATTGCGGCCACTCGGAACGAGTACCTGCCACCGTTGACCAGACCCGAGATCAACCGTGAAGTGGCCGGACTGCCGGTGTTGGCGAGCGCGACCGACCAGGCAGCGGCATCTCGGCGGACTTCAATCCGGAACCCCGTGATCGGCGTTCCGCCACTCGCCGGAGCCGCCCAGGACAACTGAACCGATCGGTCACCGGTGGTGCCCACGGGGGCACCCGGCGCCGCGGGCACAGTCGGCGTCGGGGTTGGGGTAGGCGTGGGTGTTGGTGTTGGGGTCGGGGTTGGTGTTGGGGTCGGGGTGGGGGTGGGAGTCGGGGTGACGCCGCCGGGGAGGCCGGTCGGTATCGGCACTGAGGCTGTCCCGTTGATGTCGTTGTCGCGGAGCACCTGCGCAACCGTGCAGGTGGGGTTGGCTGGTGCGCAGACGACGGAGTCGTCGATGCCCAGGCTCATCTGAGTATCACCATTGCGAATGACGTTGCCGGTGATGACTAGTCCCGTGTCGGTACGTGCTGGGGAGGGTCCACGGGTCCTGGCGTTATTGAGGTTGCTGCGCGGGGTGGAGATCTCGAAGTGCTGCCAGGCCGACCGAACTCCCGGCGGGTTGACGATCACGTTGTTTCGGATGGTGATGTTGCGGTCGGGGATGTGGACGTTGGTGGCTTGGCCGTCCACCACCGAGGTGCCCCAGCCACCCAGGTTGAGGTTGGTCAGACAGCGAGCTGAGTCTCCGTCGCAGGTCCGGCCACCGAAGGTGACTTCCAGCAGGTGGCTGCGGGTACCGACTCGTGCAGCGGCGTTGCCTTCGAACCTGATCCCATCACCGCCGTTCACCCCGAAGGCGGCACCCTCGGTGTCGTGCACGAAGTTGCCTGCAAACAGCACATTGGTCGCCTCATAGGTCAGCCACGGGGCGACCATGTATTCGAAGCCCGTTCCCTGCCCGGCGGTGAATCCGCCGGTGCCGCAGTGATGAATGTTGTTGCGCAGCACGGTGACGTCCGTCGACCCGCCTTTGACGTAGGCGCACCAATCCTCGCCGTAGGAGATCTCGTTGTCTTCGATCCGGGAGCGTTGCACCGCCACGAAGTCGATCGCGTTCTCGTAGGCGCCGGTCAGTTTGCTTCGCAGCACATTGATGTCGTGCGACTGGTTCACCTTGAGCGTCTCGTGTGCGCTGCCCAGGCCGTCGAGCAGGGAGTTATCGATGGTGATGTTGCCGCACAGTTCACAGTGCACGGCGTCGCCACCCGGCCTGATCGACAGACCAGCAAGCGTCAGATAGTCGACCCGGAACAGGTTGATGTCGCCGAGCAGGATCGCGGATCGAGCGGGCCCGGCTGATCGCAGCACGATCGGCGCCTCCGCTGTGCCGTGTCTGAGTTCCCAGTAGTTGGGCATCCCCGCTCGCGGATAGGTGCCGGGCTGCAGGTTGATCGTCACCCCGCGGGCGAGGGGGGTGTTGCTCGGCACCCTGGCCCACGCCTCGCTGATGGTACGCACCGGCGCCGCCTGGGTACCTGCTGCAGCATCATTGCCTACGGCCGGTTCCACCCAGATTTGAGTCGGTGGCAGCGCCGCAGTGACCACCCCGGCCGAGGGAGCGGCCCGGCCGTCGACCTGACCGGCCAGAGCGGGGGCGCTACCCGTCATCGCCAAGGCGCCCGCGACGACCCCCAG
>CAZJNU010000049.1:0-20694 GCA_964547485.1 uncultured Actinomycetes bacterium | reverse complement strand
GGGGGGTGGGAGGAGGATGACGTTCCGCTGGAGATGGCTCCGGCTGAAACCACCATTGACAGTCTCCGTCCCGGGACGCTGGGGACGGCGCCGTTGGTATCGCTGACGGCGGGCATCACCTTCCTGGACGAGGCGGACCAACGGATCGTCGACATCGGGCAGGCCCAACTGACCAACCTGTCCAGCAACCACCTGCAGTGTGAATCGATTGGGAACACCCACGCCCTGCCGGTCGAGGCGCATGCTCAGGTGGCGACCGCCCTGATCGCGGCGGTCGATTCGTTCAGAGCAGGCACGCCGGTGTCCAAGGCCGCTCCGGACCTCACTCGCGAAGGCGCCCGCTGCCCGGCGGGCTGAGCGCGAATTGGCCCGCTTTCGTGGGTCCCTGCATAGTATTCGCTAGATTCACACACACCCGATTCGGTGAGGCCCCCCGTGACATCCTTCATTCTCGACCTTCGCACGCTAGCGCTGATGGCGATGATCAGCGCGTTGGGTCTGTTCTTCGGGACGGTGTTCATCTGGCGGCTGGATAGGAGCGAGCGCAGCCTGCGGTATTGGGCAGCCGGTGCCGGCACGATGGCGTTCGGGATGCTGCTGGTCGCGATGCGAGGGCTGCTGCCGGATGTGGTGACGGTGGTCATCGGCAACACCCTTGTGGTCGCGAGTTTCAGCCTGCTCTACCTGGGCGCGCGCGGGCTACTCGGGGCGCCGCGGGTGTGGCCCTGGAACTGGCTGGTGGTCCTGTTGGTTGGCATCGCCATGGTGTACTACAGCGAGATTCAGCCCAACGTCGGTCTCCGACTGGGAAGTCTGGCGCTGGGTTACGTGGCACTGCTGTTGGGGTGCGCCTGGCTGTTCTGGCGGCACGGCGGTGGCCGAATGGTCATTGTGGAGCGGACCAGCTCCGCCCTTTTCCTGGTCGGTGCCGGGCTGTTCGTTGCCAGCGGCGCAGCAGCGGTGGGGGCGCTCAGTTCCAGCCGCACCGCCGTCTTCCTGGAGTGGGTGTTGGTCATGCCCTACATGTACGCAACTGTTTTCAATCTGTGGTTGGGCATCCTGTTGACGTTGACGTTGAGTGACCGGGTTCAGCACCAGCTGGCGCTGGCCAGGGACAGGGCGGAGTCGGCGCGGCAACAGTTGGCGCAGGCGAATCGAGAACTGGAAGTGCTCTCGGTCACGGACAAGTTGACTGCGCTGTTCAATCGGGTGAAACTCGACCGGGTGCTGACGGCTGAGTTGGCTCGGGCGCACCGCTACGGGTCGGCCCTCTCGGTGGTCATGCTCGACATCGACCACTTCAAGGTGGTGAACGACCCCTTTGGCCACAACATCGGCGACGATGTCCTGGTCGACATTGCTGACACGCTCCGCGTCAGTGTCCGCAACAGCGACACAGTGGGGCGCTGGGGGGGTGAGGAATTCCTGGTCATCTTGCCGTCGACGGATCTTGAGCAGGCTGGTGCGGTGGCCGAGAAGGTGCGAGGTCGGGTCGCAGACCTCAAACTGCCCACCGTCGGGCAGGTCACAGTCAGCCTCGGCGTGGCCGAATATCAAGCCGGTGACACTGAGCAGCAGTTGGTGGCGCGGGCGGACATCGCGCTCTACGCGGCCAAGGAGGGCGGGCGGAACAGGGTCTGTCAGGACGTCCGGGCCTAAAAGTCAGCCATTGACCGGTCCCGGACACCCGCGCTGAGGTGCTGATGCCCACGCCTGCTCCGGTCGGATCCCGTCCCTGCTGGCAGACTGCCGGACATGGTCGACATGGCGGAAATGCTGGAAGCGCACGTCCGATTCGAACTTCAGCGTTTCAGCGCGGAGGGGCTCGCCGCCGCGGTGGCAGAGGAGGTCACCGCGCTGTTTGACTGGCTGGGAACTGTCCCGCTGGATCAACTGCTGGCCCCGGACCTCGTCGAGGACTGGATCCAGACCTACATCTGCGAGCCGGAGATCACTGTCGGTGCCGCGGACATGGCTGACTCCCTGCTGCGGTCCGCACGTGCGGCCGCAGCCTCGCAGGAGGCGGCCGTGGTCGAGGTGTTTCCGCGAGAGGTGTATGACCAGTTCGCCTCGGCGGTGATCGGGATGACGGAGCTGCGCAGCGCGATCACCACCGAAGTGACCACAAGTGAGGTCTACTCACAGCTGATCGCGCATGTCCTCTACTACGGCATAAAGAACTATCTGTTGACCGAGAGTGTGGTGGCGCGGCGCGTCCCCGGCGCCTCCTCGCTGATGAGGATGGGGCAGAGCGCCTTGAAGACCGCAGCCCCGAACCTGGAGAAGGGGATCGACAAGCAACTGACGGCGTTTGTCAACGCAAATATCGCCGACAGTATCCGGGAGAGTCGCACCTACCTGGAGACCGTTGTGGACGACCAGATGCTGCGTGCGGTCGCGGATGAGGTATGGCAGAACAACTCCGAGGCAAAGGTGGCTGACGCGGTTGGGTTGCTGTCCGCGGACGCGTTGGTAGCCATCGCCGATGCCGGTCGGGCTGCGTGGCTGGCGCTGCGCGGCACCGCCACCGTCAAAGACCTGTGTTCCAGGGTGGTGGCGGACTTCAGCTACCGGCACGGCAGCAGGCCGACCGCCGCAGTCCTCGTGGAGGCCGGGCTGACCGCTGAGTTGGCCTCGGCGGCCCTGGTGGCGGCGCTGGCACCGGCGGTGGAGGTGGCGTTGGCGGACGGTTATCTGGAGTCGCGGATCCGTTGTCGGCTGGGGGCCTTCTATGGCACGATCGACGCCTACGAGCAGGTCTCGGATTGACCTCCACGGCCGGTCGTGTCAACCGAGGCGGCCGGCGCGGTCGGGCGCTCTGAATCGAAGGCGGCCACCTGATCCCGCCCGTCGGTCTTCGCCCGATACAGGGCGACATCAGCATTGTTCAGCAATTCCCGGGTCTCAATCCCGGACGAGCCGACAGCGACTCCGATACTCACCGTAACCACTCGCTCGTCACGGCCAATGTGGATGGGGTGAGCCACCGCTGCCCGCACCCTGTTCGCGACCGCAACGGCAGCGCCGACATCGTGGACATCGGGCTGCACGATGACGAACTCGTCCCCGCCCAGGCGTGCCGCTTCATCTGCATCACCGAGTGTCGACTGGATGCGTTCGGCAATGGTCCGGAGGACATGGTCCCCGGCGGCGTGCCCGAAGCTATCGTTGATGACCTTGAAGCGGTCGACGTCGACGAACAGGAGCGCCACCAGGCCACCGCCAGCACGGGCCAGGAGATCGCGGAGGCGTTCGTGCAGTTCCGCTCGGTTGATCAACCCCGTCAAAGTGTCGTGCTCGGCTCGGAAACGCAAGTCCTGCTGAGCCGCATGGGCCCGAGCAATGTCTCGATAGGAGACCACGAAGAAGAGCGGCATGTCGTGGGGATCACGAGCCAAGGCTAACGACTTCTCCACCCACACCTGGCTTCCGTCCGCGGCGAGCAGTTGGCACTCCTGGACCTCGACCTCCGACTCGCCTGCCAGCAGTCGATCCCGCGCCGACAGTTCCAGTTCCATGAAGTCGGCATCAAACAGATCTGCCGGGCCGTGACCGAGCATCCATGCTTCGTCGCGGCCGGTCAGTTCACGGACTGACTGGTTGACTCGGAGAAAGAGCCCATGAAGGCTCACGACGGCGATACCCAGTGGCGCGAAGTCCATCGCGAGCCGCAGCACGCGCTCGCTGCGGTCCAGCGCCTCACGTGCCTCGACCTGCTCCTGGACATCCCGGAACCCGATCACGGCGCCGCCGGGGCCGCCTTGGGGGTCAACATTTGGGCCCCCCGAAATCCTCCGGCTCTGGGCGGACATCCATCGGTATTCGCTCCCGGCCGTGCGCAGTCGAACCTCCACCGCGTCAGAATCGTCGTCGTCGTGGTGGGTATGGCGACGTCGCCAGGCAGACCAGGCTGGGCGATCCTCGGGGTGCACCAGATCAATTGCCGGGTTCCCGGTGAGGTCCTCAGGTTTCGCCCCCATCAACCGGTCGGTTGAGGCACTCGTCCACACCAGCACCCCGGCAGAGTCGAGCTGCCAGACAAGGTCGGTGGCGCTTTGGGCCAGCATTCGGTAGCGGTTCTCGCTGTCGGCCAACGCCTGCCTTGTGAGGACCTGCTCATGGATATCGCGTTGGGTTATCAGCCGGCCGACCAGGTTTCCGTCACCGTCGAGCACTGGACCAGCGGTTGCGGCGAGCCAGACATAGTCTCCGGCGCGATTCAGCAGCCGCAGCTCGTAAGAGATGGCTTCCTCGCCATGAGCAATGCGGTCCCGCATGTCCTGCACCATCGCGGTGTCATCGGGATGGATCAGATGCGCACCGTCGGTGCCGATCAATTCCGCCGGGTGGTAGCCGAGAACTTGCCGGGTCGCCGGGGAGACCCAGGTGAAGACGCCCGCCAGGTCCACCATCACGACCATGTCCGTGGCGTTCAAGGCCACCAGTCGGTAACGCCGGTCCAACTCGGCCAAAGCATTGCGGGTGGTCACCTCCTCCTCGACATCGCGCATCGCGGTAACCCGTCCCAGCTCAGACCCGGCCGCATCCAGCACCGGACCGCTGGTCAGCGAGATCCAGCGGTACTCCCCGGAAGCGGTGCGACCACGCAGCGTCAGCCCCAGCTGTCCCTGGTCCCGGTCGGCAGCCGACCGCACCGCGAACACCATCGGCAGGTCGTCAGGATGTACCAGTGACTGGGTGTTGGTACCGACCAGTTCGTGCGGCTGATAGCCCATCGCCGGCAGGACCGAGGGAGACACCCAGGTGATCGTGCCCCGTAGATCGGTCAGCGTGACGACATCGGTGATGTTCTCGGTCACCAGCCGCAGCCGTTCCTGAGCCGCCGCCAGACTGCCCGCCCGATCGCGCAGCTCTTGCCGCAGCTCCGCCTCGGCTGAAATGTCGCGGGCAATCTGGCAGGTGGCCCAGACCTGGCCGGACGTGTCCTTGAGCGCGAATCGGAGCACGTCCCACGTGACACGCCCCCCACCCGGGAGATCGAACGTCTCCTCGGCCCGGAAGGTCTCGTGCTCGGCCCTGGCATCGAGTTCGCGGACCGCAGACCGCGGTTCTGCTGCGAGCCAGCAGTCGCCGAATCCGGCGAGGTCCTCGGGTGTGCAGTTGCCCTGCGCTCCGTCGCACACGGCGGCGGCGAAGGCTCGATTGTGGAGTAGGTAGCGACCGTTGAGATCCTTCACGCCGATAAGTAGCGAGCTGTTCTCCAGGATGCCCGAGAGCAGCAGGTCGCGGCGGCGCAGGAACTCCAGGTCAGTGGCAGGCGGTGTTACTGCAGTCGACTCCGACACCTCCGACAGCTGCCAGCCGAGCCTTCGCGGTTTCGACACACGAATTATGCTAGCCGAGGGTCCAACCTCCCTGCTGTTGACACAGGTCGGGCGGACTGCCGGGGACTTGGGCACAATGGCGCCATGGACCTGCGAGTACTGAACCAGCGGCTGTCGGTGTGTCGGCTACCCATCTATGCCGAGTGGCCGATCCCGGCGACCGGCTCGTCGTTCTTCTCGGCCACTCGCACCGACTCCGAAATCTCGGTGGTCTGCGACGAGGACGTCGCCCCAACAGGTGACGATATCCAGATCGAAACCGACTGGCGTGCGCTCGAAGTGGCTGGCCCGATGGACTTCGCGATGGTCGGGGTGGCTGCCGCCCTGACTGCTCCGCTGGCCGACGTTGATGTCAGCGTGTTGGTGATCTCGACCTTCGACACCGACTATCTGTTGGTTCACGCGGCTGCGTTGGACAAGGCAGTGGCAAGCCTGCGAGCCGCGGGGCACCAGGTGACGGCCTCCTAGCCGAACCGGCACGGGTTCGGCCAGCCAGGCGTGCGCGACACGGCGTCGGATTTGCCACACCTTCGCAACCTTGGCAGGCGCCCGTGGCATCCTCATCTGATGCTTCGCACCTGGCTGCCACGGCTCGTCGCCGTCGCCGTGACGCTCCTGCTCGTCGGGGGTGTGCTGTCGATGCTGACCGGGGGTTCACCACACAGCGCGGTCGGGCCGACAGACGACCCCGCCCAAACCCAAGCGGGTGTCAGCCAACCTGGCCTCGACGAGGGTAGACACGATCAGGTCAAGGCCCATACCTCCGAGGGACCGAGGCCGACCTCGACAGCGGCCACCTCCGGCGCTGTCGGCGGGGTCGGCGCCAACGCCAACACCTTCCAGGCGCTGCAGACAAGAACCCAGCGCATGCTGATCACCAACGGCACCGCAGCGGCGCTGGCCGATCTGGATGCCGCCATTCAGGCTGACCCTGCGACTCTGGGGGTTTGCCACGCAGTGGCCCACGACCTTGGCCATGCTGCCTTGGCGCGCGCCGGCGGCGATGCAGCAGCCGTGCTGAACGCCCGTAACGACGTCTGTGGCGGCGGCTTCCTGCACGGGGTGGTGGAGGCGAAGCTGGGTTCCTCGGGCTCGATCGAACAGGACATCCTGGAGGTCTGTTCACCCGACCAGGACGGCTCCTGCCTGCACGGGGTCGGTCACGGCGTCACCTTCGCTGCGAAGGGGGATGTGGACAAGGCGATGGATATGTGCGACCTAGTCGCCCACCTGGAGCAGGGGGCTAGATGCGCCGAGGGGATGATGATGCAGTTGTGGCTGTCGGACTCGCTGGCGGGCCATGTCGGCGCCAAGGCGAAGACAACTGCCGATGCTTTGGCGACCTGCCCTCGGGTGCGGGAACCGTACGGTGGGGCGTGTTGGTTTTACGCGCCCACGTTGATCCTGGATCGGGCCGACAACGGCAGTTGGGCGAAAGCGGCCGCCTGGTGCGCCGACACAGTGCCAGGGGACTCCGATGCGCGCTGGCTGTGTGCGATGGGCACGGGCAGTCGGGCGGTGAAGTACAACACAGGTGATATTCCGCGTGCGGGTTCCTACTGTGAACTCTTCGTCGAAGACCTGGTCGATGCCTGTCTCCGGGGGATGGGTTCCTATTGGGCTGTGCATTGGATGGGTGAGCGACGGCGGGCCGACGTCTGTGATCAGTTGCTGGACCCGGAACTTGCCGAGCGATGTCGGTACGCCATCGATGGCAGCGCCTGAGTCCGCGCCCCATCGGTCGCACGGGCGTGGGCTAGCCTGGCGCGATGAAACAGGTGGGTTCGTTAGTCTTCTGGGCGTTCGTGGTGGTCACCTCGATTCTGCTTTTCCCGTTCGCGCTGCTGATCTGGGCGGTCACGGCTCCGTTCGGTCGACGCCGAGTCGCACTGCACCGGTTTACCTGCTTCTGGGCATCGCTGTACACCTGGTTCAACCCGGTCTGGGACGTGAAAATCGATGGCCGAGAGAACATCGAACCGGGCAAGACCTACATGCTGGTGGCCAACCATCTGTCGCTGCTGGACATCCTCGTGCTGTTCCGGCTGTTCCGAGACTTCAAGTGGGTATCGAAAGCTGAAATCTTCAAGGTGCCGGTGGTCGGCTGGAATATGAGCCTCAACCGCTACATCCCGTTGAAGCGGGGCGACCGGGACAGCGTCGTGGAGATGATGGAGAACTGTCGGCAGACCTTGGGTCAGGGATCGTCGATCATGATGTTCCCCGAGGGGACCAGGTCCAAGACCAGCGAAATGAGGGCGTTCAAGACCGGCGCATTCGAGTTGGCGCGGCAGGCTGAGGTGCCGGTGGTTCCGATTGTGATCCGGGGTACCTCTGATGCATTGCCCAAACACGGTTTTGTGCTGCAGGGCCGTCACCACATCTCGGTGACGGTGCTGCCGGCGGTGCCCGTCACCGAAGTGACGGCGATGGATACTGAGTCCCTGACGGCACACACTCGACAACTGATCATCGACGAGCAAGAGCGATTCTCGGCGGAAGCGAGGCAAGGATCATGAAGAAGGTGCTGGTTGTCGGGGCGACCGGGTTGCTCGGACGGCACGCGGTGGCGGCCATGGCGGATTCCGCCGACGTGGTGACCGCGTCCCGGACAGGATCGATGGTGGATGTGGATATCACCGACCCGGAGTCGATCGAGGCCATGTACGCAGGACTTGGATCGGTCGATGCGGTTATCTGTGTGGCTGGCATGGTTCCCTTCGTGCAGTGGAAGGAGGCGACCGGGGAAGATTGGGCCATCGGGGTGGCGAGCAAATTGATGGGCCAGGTCAATCTCGTCCGGATCGGAGCCCCGTTCATGGCTGACGATGGGTGCTTCACGCTGACCACCGGCGTTCTCGCCCAGCATCCGATGCCCGGCAGCAGTATCGCCACCACTGTGAATTGCGCGATTGAGGGGTTCGTCCGGTCGGCTTCGCTGGAGATCGGCCGCGGCATCAGGGTGAACGCGGTGTCACCCGGTTGGATCGCGGAGACCCTGGCGGGGATGGGGATGGACCCGACGCCTGGGCTGCCGGCAGCGGAAGTCGCCGGCAAGTACCGGGAGATACTTGAGTCGGCCGATGATGGCGTTGTCATCCCGGCCATGCGAACCTAGGTTGTATCGAGCCGAGACGCGAGGAGACGCAGCATGTCGTACGGAATGAGCACCACGGTGGACCGACCATTCGATGAGGTGTTGGCCGACGTCAGGGGTGCGCTCGCGGCCCAAGGATTCGGCATCATCACTGAGATCGACATCAAGAAGACGTTGCACACGAAGATCGGGGCCGACGTCGACGAGCAGGTCATCCTCGGCGCCTGCAGTCCGAACCATGCCTACCGCGCGCTGCAGGCGGAACCGTCGATCGGGTTGCTGTTGCCGTGCAATGTCGTCGTCCGTGCGACCGATGAGGGCACGGTTGTCGACATGATCAACCCGCAGATGATGGTGGAACTCACCAGCAGTGAGGAGATGGCCGCGGTGGCAGATGAGGTCAACGAATCCTTGTCGGCCGCGCTAGCCAGCCTCAGTCAGTAGCAGCACCGGGCGAGCGGGCCCGGTCGAGCCGGAGCCGACCCGCGAACTGCATCATCAGGGCGACGGTCGCGGTCCAACCGGTCTGGTGGGCAGCGCCGCAGCCGTGGCCATCGTCGCCGTCGAAGAACTCGTAGAACGGCACGAGGTCCCGCCAATGAGGGTCTTGCTGGAAGTACTCGTTGTCGCCGAACACGACCCTTCGACCGTCCTCGCCGCGCACGAAGATCCGACTCAGCCGCCAGGAGATGTCCTCGGCGACGAGCGCCAACCGTTTCTGCTCGCCGCTGCCAGTGGGGTACTCCACTGTGAAGGTATCGCCGAAGAACGAATCGAACGCCAGCAGCGTCTGCAGCAACATCAGGTTGATCGGGAACCAGATCGGCCCGCGCCAGTTCGAGTTCCCGCCGAACATCTTGTTCCTCGACTCGGCCGGCCAGTAGGGCAGGTGATAGGCCTCCTCGCCCACCCAGAAGGTGTACGGGGTGTCGCGGTAGGCCGCGGACAGCGACCGGATGCCAAAGTCGGACAGCAGCTCATCACTACTGAGCATGTGCTCCAGAATTCGTCGTAGGCGCGCTGGCCGGACGACCGAGAACAACATCGCCGCACCGTTGCCCTGGTCCGGCGTCAGCGCCACCGACCCTTCGAATTCGGGGTGATGCTTGAGCACCTTCTCCCGCAGCCGGACCAATTCCGGGGCGAGGCCGTGCGCGCCAGCATCGCCGCTCTGGCTGGTGGCGATCGAGATGACCGCGAGTAGTGGGATCAGGGCCTGCATGGACACGACACCCAACTGGTTGTGGGTACCGTCGGGATGCACGATGGAATCGCAGTAGAAGCCGACATCGTCATTCCACAGGCTGACCCCGTCCCGGCCGTGCTCCAGGGCGCTGCTCATGATGGCGAAGTCGAGCAGCAGCTTCTCGATGTCGTTCTCGTAGCCGGGGTAGAACCGGCGCAGTTCCAGCGCGATCTCCGCCAGCTGGATCACGAATTGGGCGACCCAGGCGGTGCCGTCGCTCTGCACCAATTGGCCACCGGTGGGCAATGGGTGATCGCGATTGAAGACACCGATGTTGTCCATCCCGAGGAAGCCGCCGGCGAACAGGTCCTTGCCAAGCGGATCCTTGGTGTTGAGCCAGCTGTTCAGATTGGACAACAGGCTCCGATACGCGGTTGCCAGGAACCCGATATCTGGCTCACCGGTGGCCGCCGCATCCATCAAATACACCTGCCAGGCGGCCCATGCCAGCGTCGGCGGATTGGTGTTGGAGAAATCCCACTCGTATGCGGGTATCTCGCCGTGCGGGTGCTGGTAGAGGCTGGACATCATGTAGATGACTTGCTTCTTCGCAAACGGCCCATCCACCATCGCCATCGTGACCGCGTGGAAGGCCAGATCCCAAGCCGCGTACCAGGGGTACTCCCACGCGTCCGGCATCAGCAGCACATCCTCGTTCACGATGTGCTTCCAGCGGGAGTTCCGTCCGTGCCACCGTTCGGCCGGCGGCGCCATCATGGTCTCGTCGCCCTTCAGCCAGCGGGTGACATGGAAGTTGTAGAACTGCTTGGACCAGAGCAGCCCCGCGATCGCCTGTCGCTGAACCAGTTTCTCATCTTCGGTCAGCGTTGAACGTTGCCAGGAGTCGTAGTACTCGTCGGCCTCGGCCTTGCGAAGTTCCACCAGCGCGTCGGCGTCAGCAAACGGAGCGGTCAGCTGTCGCGGACTGAACCGGGTCGTCATCGTCGTGCTGCCGCCAGCCGGAATCACCGCCCGAAGGACGGCGGCCGCCTTGCTGCCACTCCGATCAGAGATGGCACCCAGGTCTCCGGCGACAATCGCGTCGTTGATGCCGTCCTTGACGTAGCGGGTGCTGTTCGGGGTGCCGAACAATGCCTCGGAGTTGGTGTTGTTCTCGCAGAACATCCAACTCACGTCCTCGCCCTCGGCGTAGAACCACCGCTGGCCGAGTTCCGGGTGGTCGAGGGTGGCGCCAGTGGCTGTCCGCGCGATCTGCGGAACCGTCGTGCCGTTGTCCCACGACCACAGGTTGCGAAACCAGAGTTGGGCGGCGATGTGCAACGGCGCCGGCTCCGGTCCCCGATTGACAGCGGTGATCCGACAGATGACATCCTCCGGATCCACCTTGGCGTACTCGACAGTGATATCGAAATAGCGGTTTGCGCGCCACATCTGCTCAAGGGAGTCGAACAACTTGTACTCGGGGTCATCAGTGCCGCGGGAACCATTGGTGTCGAGCAGGTCACGGTACGGGAAAGGCTCCTGCGGGTACTTGTAGACCGTAGAGGCGTAGCTGTGAGTGGGAGTGTTGTCGGTGTAGAACCAGTAGTCCTTGGCATCCTCACCATGGTTGCCCTGCTCGTTCGTCAGACCGTAGGGACGCTCCTTGAGGTGGCTGTCAAGCCCGTTCCAGAGGCCAAGTCCGAAACAGAGGAACTGGCTGCGATCGCACCAGCCGGCCAGTCCATCTTCGTTCCAGCGGTAGGTCCTGCTTCGCGCGTGGTCGTAGGGGAAGTAGTTCCAGGCGTCGCCGTGGGCCGAATAGTCCTCTCGGACTGTGCCCCAAGCCCGTTCACTGAGGTAGGTTCCCCAGCGCTGCCAGGGGATCTCGGCCGAGGCCTCATCGAGGCGCTGCTGTTCGGCGGTGGCAGATCGAGATTCGGAGGCCGCCGCGTGGATGCGACTACGTGCCTGTTGCTTGTGGTCCGCGCCGCCGGCGCCACGGGCCCCTGCAGACCGGGCAGCGTTGGCCCGAGCGCGATCGTCATAGTCGCTGGCGGTGGGGGAATCACCCATCACTGAAACTCCTGCGGCCGGAAATGGTGTGGTCACCCTAGTGCGAATCCGGCGCGGGTGGGTGCTGACGGCCGTGCTTGATCCGCTCAGCGAGGCATATCCACGCAGGGCATTCCGGTCTCGATCTGACATTGAGTGGTCGGGGTCCCGGTGATCCGACCCAACGCATCCGCATAGGCGCGGGCCTCGGTGGTCGGGATCTGCCGGTCGAGGCGGAGCACGCAGTTGGCAGAGAGGAACACCCACTCCGTACCCAGGATCCCGGCCTGCCCACCGGCCGTATTGGCACGGCGGGAGGCGTCCCCACTACTGGCAAGGCAGTCGATGAAACCACCCCCGTCGGCTCCCACCTCCGCCTCGCCGAGGTTCACATGCGCACCCCCGGGTGACGTCCCGAGGGTGCTGTCGGTGAATGCTGCTTGCGAGAGGACGAGGCTGGATTCGTCGTTCAGGGACTCGTCGCCTGCGCTCCGGATCGTCACGATGTCGACCACCGGAAGACTCTCGGAGGCAAGTCGCTGCGCAAGCCCATGGGCATCCCAGACTTCACCCGGCTGCGTTCGATTGAAGAACACCGCCGCCATCGCGATAGCTAGAAGTCCCAGAATGACCCCTACCACCACCACCACGCGGCCGGTGAATCCCTCTCGTGGGGTGCCAGAAGTCGGGGCCGCGACCCAACGTGTCCCGTCCCAATACTGGCGTGAGTCCTCGGTCCAGTCCGTCAGTTCCAAATGCCCGTCGGGCGACCAATCGGGCTGCACCGACTCACGCGGCGACATCACCACAGGCGAAGTCTAGTCCCACCTCGGCCGTTCAACGGAGTTTGAGCGAACATGACTCTGATCGGCCCACACTTGTGGATCGGTTCAGTGTGTGCGGCGGTTCCAATACGTTGTGAAGGCTCTGGCCAGGAGAGGTCTGAGGTAGTAGTCCCATTCGCCGAGGTACTCCACCGCGTCCCCGCCGAGACCGACTTTGAATCGCATCAACCCGATCTCGGGTTCGTCCTCCGTCAGCGCATCGCTGACCCCGCGCAGGTCGAACACGCTGGCGCCTGCCTGGTGCGCGTCGGCGAGCAGCTGCCATTGCACGGCATTGCTGGGCCGCAGGTCGCGGCCGGCGGTATCGGACCCGCCATAGGTGTACGAATGACGATCCCCGGAGGCCACCAGGAGCATCCCCGCATGCGCCTGACCCTGGTGGCGACCCAGGTAGAGCGACAGCAGTCCCGGATCCTCGGCAGCCATCGCGTGCCACATTCGCTGGTAATACAGCAGATCGCGCGGGACGAAACCGCCGCGCTCCCCGGAGGCGATCAACAACGTATGGAATTCGGCGAGCTGGTCGAATCCACCCCGCTCAACATTCAGACCCCGCTTGCCGGCGCGGGCGATGTTGCGACGCCATTGCGGGCTCAACCCGGCCCGGACCGTCTGAAGATCCCGCCCGGCCAGTGGTACCTCGAATCCATAGCGGGGTTGCAGGGTGCCGCCGAACCCCGGTCCGGCAGCTTCGTAGGGTCGCCAGCCAGCGGCAGCCAAGCTGCTCGCCAGGTCAGCCGCGGGGAGGATTTCATCTGCCGGCACGTCCCGAAGTCGACGTATCCGGGGATCGTGGATCGCCGCTTTCACCGTGGCCGCGGACCATCGTCGAACTGCGAGCCGAGGGCCGATCTTCACCAGGAAGCATTGTCGGCGGCGCAGTTCCGCCAGCAGCGCCTGCAGGCAGTCTTCGACGTTCGACGATGTCCAGTCGAGCACTGGCCCTTCGGGTAGGTAGGCCAGCGACGCCCGCGTTCGCGGCAGCCTGCGCAACAGCACCAGCGCCGAGCCGATCAGAATCTCGGTGCCTGCCCGGTCGGTGTGGAAGAAGCCCAAGAACACGTGGTCCCACTCGGCCTTGACAACGGCGAAGGAGGGCCGCTGTTGGAGTGGCTGGTCGGCTCGGTTGGACAGGAAGGTGAGCACCTCGCCGCTGGTCAACTCGCGCACAGACACCGACACGGTTCCCGAGTGTAGAACCACGCCGAGGTAGGTCCGGCGGGGGCAATGCACGGATTCCAGTGCGGTTGGCCTTAGGTTCGTTGTATGCCACGGGTAAGTGGCCGCGCGCCAGATGCCCCGGAAGTCACTGGATACCGGGAAGCCGTCGATGCGACCGTGGCTGAGATGAAGCGCACGCGCGCGATCGAGAAGCCCAGTCTCCTCGGGGAAGTGCTGCGTGAGTACCTCGGCAGATCGCAGGCCGAACCAGTGCTGACCCGCTCCGCACCGGATCTTGCGACTCTGGTGGACCAAGCCACGGCCGCCGTAGCCGGATTCAGACCTTCAGCGGCGGCCACCGCCTGCACCGCCGAAGATATGGTGAAGATCCTGCTGCTCCAGCAGGTCGACCTGGCCTGGTGGTCCGACACGGCCGACTTCGAGACCGACGCGGCGATCGCGGCCTCGCCAGAGATGATCGACCTTGCCAGCCGGCGAGCGGCTGGCGGCGTGACCTTCAACTTCTCGGTGCAGTCCGATCGGCTCCTGCCCCGCACGAGGAACTTCGCGGCACGTAAGTGGGTGCCCGGCTGGGGCCCGGGCACCCCTGGGCTGAGCAGCACCATGATCCGTCCGCAGATGCTCCGAGTCCTGAACGTGCTGGCCGAGGACTTCGCCGACCGGTGCCCGCCCGGATCCCCACCGATGTGGGTGAACAGTGTCACCAGGTCGGTCGAACAGCAGCGGCACTTACGGCGATTGGGCTTCACCGCCTATATTCCCAGTGCACATTGTCGGGGTTGGGCCGCCGACATCGAAATGCTGTGGTTGGAACAGTTCGGTACCCGAGACGCGCTGGCAGCGGTGCTGTTGGGTCGACGGGACCGCGGCGATTTGAACGTTATCGACGAGGGCCGCATCTGGCACATCAGCCCGAGTCCTGCCCGACTGCACGCCTTCGGTGTGGAGCCGGGCAGGCCGTTCGACGGGAGCTGCTGATGTGCGGGATTGCGCTGTTGCTGGGTCCCCGCGCGCAGGACCATCGACGCATGTTCGACGCGATGATGGACGCGATCGAAGATCGTGGCGAAGCACAGGAGATCGCGGTCGAGCCGGAGGCGCTGGTCGGGACGGCACGGTTGAAGATCGTTGATCGCGACCGCGCGGTTCAGCCGTGGATCTCGGCCGATGGGCGGTGGTTGCTGTGCTACAACGGTGAGGTCTTCAATCATCGCCAACTCCGCACGGAACTGGCCGCCGAGGGCCATCCGCAGCGGTCCGAAAGCGACACCGAAGTGGTGCTGGAAGCTTTCCTCGCCTGGGGACAGGATGCGTTGCTGAAGTTTCGTGGCGAGTTCGCGTTCGCCGTCTACGACCGGGTGGAGCGGCGGGTATTCCTGGCCCGTGACCCCGCAGGTGTGAAACCGCTCTACTGGGCGCGGCGGGACGGGCACATCCTGATCGCGTCCGAGGTGAAGGCGCTGGTAGGTCTGTCCGCTCCGATCCATGAGGTGCCACCGGGATACTGCGGTTGGGCGGCACCCGACGCCGACCCGGAGTTGGCGGCCTATATCGATCTGCTGAGTCTGGGGGAGGGCGAGCCGGAGATCGAGGACCTGGTGGCAGCCAAGGCGGCGCTGCGGACCACGTACCAGGACTCGGTGGCACTTCGGGTCGACACGGATCTGACGGTCGGGGTCATCCTGTCGGGCGGGCTGGACTCCTCGTTGGCGCTGTTGCACGTGCACGAGATGCACCCAGATTGTGTTGCCTACACGGTGGGGGCACCGGGCAGCCCAGATCTGGAGTATGCGCGGCGGTTGACCAGCGACCTCGGCGTGGCGCACGAAGTCATCGAGTTGCAGCCGGCCGATATCGGCTTGGCAGATGTTCGGGAGGCCGTCAGGGTCTCCGAGGCCACCGAGTACGGAGACGTGATCAACGCCGTCGTATCCCTGAAGCTATTCGACCGGGTGCACGCGACCGGCGTGAAGGTCGTACTCACCGGCGACGGTTCCGACGAGCTCTTCGGCGGCTACGACATGTACCAGGACATCGGCGAGGCTGAACGTCGACGTCTCTTCCTGCACAAGATCAGACACCTGAGTCGGACCGAGCTGCAACGGGTGGACCGGACGAGCATGGGCCGACAGGTGGAGGCCCGCGTTCCCTACCTCGACCTGCACATGTTGTTGCTGTCGATGCGGATTCCGATGAAGTTCAAGGTCCGGGACGGCTACGAGAAGTGGATTCTGAGGCAGACATTCGACGATCTGTTGCCGGACTACATCAAGGCGCGGCACAAGAATCCGATGTCCTACTCGTCCGGTCTGCACGAACGGGTCCGACTCTTCAAACCGTTGATGCCGCGGATGTATCGATCATTCGGATACCAGGCACTCGGTCCGATGAGGCGGGATTTCTCGATCGTGCTGGCCAACGCTGACCATGACCTGACCGCCGCAGTCGCTGCGGCCGAGCGGGCAGAGGACTACACCGCTCGTGAGCATGCCCGTGACTTCGCCGGTGCCGTCCGATGGAACCTCATCGGGCGTGGCTAGTGTCGGGGGATGAGGGAGTTGCGAAAACGACGGTGAGTGCTGCCGTTCGGTCGGCCCCGTCCGGGAATCGCCTCGCCTGGCTGGACGTGCTCCGCGCCGGGGCGGTCAGCATTGTGGTCTGGGATCATTTCGTCGGCAGTTTCCTGAGCCACACCGGTGTCACCTGGCTGCCCAATGTGGTCATCAACAAGGTGATCTTCACCCCGCTGGCAATCACGCAGTTTGGGGGCTTTCTGGGTGTCTCGGTCTTCTTCCTGATCAGCGGGTACATCATCGCGCGGACTGCGAGATCCGAGAGCCACCGGAAGTTCGCCGTTCGTCGGCTACTGCGGATCGTCCCGCCGCTGGCGTTGGCCACCGTGCTCGGATTCGTGTTGGTCAAGATCAATCCGAATATTTCGCCGCGTGCTGCCGACGCGTCACTCTGGGACATCCTCACCAATCTGACGCTGACCAACTACTTTCTGACTCCGAAAATCGTGCTCGTCGGGGTGGCCTGGTCGCTGGTTGTCGAGGTTGTCTTCTACCTGCTCACGTTCCTGTTCCTGCCGGTGCTGCACTCCAAGCGTTTCATCGGGCTGTTCCCGTTCCTGATCATCGCGGCCGCCCTGCTGTTGCTGGCGACCAGGCGGGATTTCGGACCGAACTACTTCTTGTTGGTTGTGAACTGTCTGTATATGCCGCTGCTGGCCATCGGCAGCGGCTTCTACTTGAAGGAGAGCCGCGTCCTGAACGCCTGGGGCTTCGCAGCGGTGTTGGCCGGCGGTTGGTTGGTGTTCCTCTGGGGGACATCGCGGATCTATCCGAAGTTCCTCGCCGCCACGAATTCCTACCCGGTCTCGATCGCCGCCGCCGTGTTGGTCTTCACTGTGCTGTGGCTGCTGCGGGACCGGGTCAGAACCTGGCGCCCGATCAAGCTGCTCGCGCTGAGCAGCTACTCGATCTACCTATTCCACGGCATCGTCGGCTTGCCGGTGTTGGCACACTTCTACACCTCGATCGGCTACACGCTGGCGCTGATCCTGGCGTTGGCCGCAACCGCGGGGGCGACGGTCGGGTCCTATTTGCTGGTGGAGAAGCCATGTCAGCGCCTCGCCCGCCGACTGACCCGGAAACAGTCGATTCCCGGGACCGTGCAGACGCCAGCTGCGCCCGTCTAGCGTATCGACATGTTGACCTATGCCTTGGATCTTCAGCGTGTCAGGCAGTACCTCAACCATGCTGTGCGCGCCAATCTGATCTGGCGGGCGACTCGGGCGCACCGTTCCGGATGTCATCGAACTCACCCCCGTCGACTACAGCAAGGTTCAAGGGGCGGGGTTGTACGGCCAGTTTCTCGACACCAGGGAGTGGCCGCGGTTCATGGTCGACGGCTACGGCAGCGCCACCACCGCTTTGCGGTCCTTCCGGTCGACTGGGGAGTGACGGGCGCAGGCCCCCCGGGGTGGTCAGGTCATCGTGGCGAGTTCGGCGAGGGTAACAGCCTTCGCGCGATCGGCGAGGTCGGCGAAACTGAGGGCCAGCAGTTCCTTCAGCCGGGCCAGATCGCCGATGAGTAGTTGGTCAGCAATCAGCCCGACCAGAACCGCGTCGTTGTAGGAGAACATCGACACTCCAAGTCCGACGTCACCAGCCGCCGGCACCCAACCGATGATCCCGGCGACGGGTGTTCCAGCCAGGTTGACAGCTGAGCGCGGACCCGGCACGTTGCTCACGGTGGCCACGATCTTGCCGCTGAATAGTTTCGTGGAAAGGTCCTCCACCTGATCGGGCATCGCGCCGATTGCGATCAGCGTCAGGTAGGCGACGACAGCTTCCGGGGAGTCCTTCAGGTCGTCGGTGATCGCGTGCATACGGAGCAGTCGCGCCACTGGATTCATCTCACCGGTGGGAAGGGTGACGACGTACTCGCCGAAAATGTTCCCCAGATCGCTGGGAAGAGGCTGGTCGAGTGGCCGTAGATTGACCGGCACCATTACCCGCACCTGCTCCAGTGGCGTGCCATTCTCAGTCAGGTACCGACCGAGTGCGTCAGCCAGCACTGAGAGCAGGACATCGTTGACGGTCACGCCAGATCCCCGGCTGATCCGTTTGACTGCCGGCAGAGGCCAAGGGTCGGTCCAAGTCACCTGCTTGGCGACCCCTATTTTCCCCGCGAGGGCACTCTGTGGTTTGGCGGGTATGGCCGCCAAGTGCGCCAGCCGCCGAACTCCACGGACGCCGGTGCCGGCGGCGGCCAACGTGCGATCTGGCGCGCGCAACGTGCGCAGTCCTTCACGGCCCAGGCGCCAGCTGAGATCGAAGAGTTGTGCCACTCGAGTGCGAGGCTCAGCTGCGATGAACCCTGCGTGAGTTGTGCCGCTGCTCGTCAGCGAAAGCAGGACCCTGGTGAGGGTGATGCCGTCGGCGATGCTGTGGTGCATCCGGAACAAGACAGCCGAGCCGGCGCCATACCCGTCCAGGGTGTGCACTTGCCACATCGGATGGGTCGGATCGAGTGGAAGAGGAATCTGGGACGAGACGTAGTCGGCAAGTGCCGCCTGGTCGCCAGCAGGGCCGAGAGTGCGAGTAATGATGTGACGGTCAAGGTCGAAGTCCTCGTCTTCCCTCCACCCCGATCGGCCAAAGGGCACTCGCGGTGGCACCGGGTGCTGTCGGAACTTCGGGAAGCGCTCGAGCATCTGGGTGGCGATCTCAGCTCTGACGCGCTCCCAGTCCAACGGCTGGTCCGTCCACATGATGGCGTGGACCATCATCAGGTTCTCCGGTGAGTCCATCCGGTACCAGGCGTGATCCACGGCTGACATTGCACGACTACTCATCTCGGCCACTCCCTCGACTCCGACGGTACCGCTGGTGGGTGGTCGGCGCCGGAGAAGCGGGTGGACACCGACTTGTCTGCCTGGGTTGATCCCGACGGCGCGCGAACGGGCCCGATGCCGTCAGCTGCAACTCCACGATCCGGGCGCGGCCGGGAGCGGTTTCAGGAGCACGCTGGCACCGGTCTCGTTCCGAGTCCCCAGCCAGCGGTCGACCCACTGGTATGGCTGGCCGTCGACCGTGAATGCGGTACGCGGCTGCCCTGTGCACCAGCTTGCCGAGAGGTTACCTCGTACTCGCCAGGGGCCGAAGATTGTCGGTGCGATCGCGAAGCCCGTCTTGACCCTGGTGTGGCCACCGGCTGACCGGTTCAATGGCGGGCCGGTGCAGTACCCGCAGCCCGGCGAGGAGAAGGTCATCATCCACGAGCCGTCGGGCATCGGGGCCGCGCCGACGCCTTCGCCGACCCCCACGAAAAACGGAGATCTCGACCCGAGTTCCGCCGCTGACACCCGGGCCGGTATGCCGGCGAACCTGCCGGTGCCGTTAATCCAGCTTGAATCGAGCCCTTCGACGTAGATGCCGTTCTGGGAGCAGACGATGGCAGCGTGACTGCCAGCAGTAAGGATGGAGAAGTCGCCGTTGGTGATGCAGGTGCGCAAACTGGGTTTGGCTGTGAAGCCATGACGTGGGCCGGCCTGCTGACCGCAGGGGCCGTACGGGCCCTTGCACCCCATGACGTAGTAGGCATTGGCACCGTAGTTGGTGTGGTCGGATGGTGCGTTGAACCACAGCATCCACTGACCGTCGGGTCGTCTCACCATGCGTGGGTTGAAGCAACCGGAGCCAGAATTGCCGCAGACGTTGTTCCACGTCTTGCCCCTGTCAGGGCCCCAGGTGTCCAGCGCTGCGGGTGAGAAGAGCAGCCTGGGCTTGGACCAAGGACCCGTCAGCGATCGTGACGCGGACACCCCGAAGCCGCAGAACGGCGTCCTGACGACTCCCCAGGTGAATCCACAGCCGTACCGCGTGCCGTACAAGTAGTAGAGGTTGCCGGACTTAACCACCGTGCCGTCGTGCAGATCGAGTCCGGCGAGGAGTACGGCACGCGCCTTGGGTGGTGTCGTCGCGGTGACAGGCGCCGATCGTGTGGCTGGCGCGACCGGCCCGTCGGTGCTGGTGGGCGCGGGCGGTGGTGCCGCTGTCGCGCCGGTGAGGCTGACCACCAGCGCTAGACCGATCACGGTGGCAGCCAGGGCCCCCGCCAGGAGCCTGGACGGCGAAAGACCACGCGTGCGTTGCGGAGGCGAATGAACCGTGGACATCGACATGAAGGTTGCCGGTTGACACCTGCAGAGTCAAGTCTGTGCCGCTGGCCCGTCCGGAACAGCTCAATTGCCAGGCCAAGCCTTGGGCGGGCGAACGTGGGCCCTCGCGGAGCCTCGTCGCGTGCAACCGCGCGTGTCAGGACCGTTGGGTTGTGAGGATTCCACAAATCCAACCCCCTTGTTGCGCGGTGGGGTGTTTCTGTCGCACGGTCGTGTTACTGTACAGGTGTTCGAGTAAATAGTGGCTTGTGGAGATGGTCTCGGCCCGGTTGTTGGTGGGCTGGTGGTGGCGGGTG
>CAZJNU010000048.1:0-20858 GCA_964547485.1 uncultured Actinomycetes bacterium | reverse complement strand
CGACACCCGGGTGGGCTGCCGACACCGACAACCCACCCGGGCATCAGGCGCGCAGCCGGGCGCTGCCTCTGGGTGCGCGGTCACAAGTGAACTCGGCGATCGCCCGATACTGTGGCGGCATGACTGGAAGCGATCTTCCCGCGCTCCGCAAGCTCGCGGACGCGGGGAACGAAGAGGCCGCGGATCGACTCGCGGTGCTGGCCGCCGAACGCGGAGACTTCGACGAGTTGAAGCAGCTCGTCGACACGGGAAATGACTTGGCCGCGGAGCGACTCGCCGAGCTGGCAGCCAAGCGCGGAGATCTGGAAACCCTGACCTTCCTGATAGACGCCGGCAGCGAGGCCGGTGCGGACCGCCTCGCCGAGATCGTTGCCGCACGAGGCGACCTGGAGGAACTCAGCCGGCTAGCTGACGAGGGGAGCGATGTCGCCGCGACGCTACTAACCCGCGTCATCGGCGAAGCCAACTAGCGATGATGCACAGGTGGGGCCCCGCAGAATAGCCAGCCAGCGGCCCTCAACTGCCAGCGGTGACACCGCCCGACTGCGCCTCGTCCCCAGGCTGGGAGCCACGGACTCGCCACCGACGCATCGCCGCGACCCACACCCAGCCGGCGAAGCCAGCGGGTATCTCCACCAGGTACGTGTAGAAGCCGAGGATCAGGACACCAGCCGCGGCAACTGCCGGTGGCGTCCCGAACAGCACTAGCGCCGCAGCAGTGCCCACTTCAGAGATTCCGACACCCGACGGCGTGACTGTGGCGGACGTCAACACCCGCGACAGCGCAAAGGCGGCGACGATCTCCAGCCACGAGATCTCCGCACCCAGCGCATGCAACGCGATCCCGAAGAAGATCGTCTCGGTGGCGTAGTAGGCACTCATCCCAAACGCGACCGCGGGCCAGCCCCTCTTCAGCAACGGCATCGCTCGTCGCTGCATATCCACCGCGGATACGCGAAATGACAGGCTCCGCTGGGGTCGCCGAAACAGGCGCAGAAGGGCCCGCAGCACGACATCGCCGAGCGACCCAACCGCAGCGGCAAACCTGGAACTGAACAGCATCCCGACCACCACCACAGTGACTGCTGCGGTCGCCAGCACGGTACCTCCAGTAATCCTGCCGCCGGCCGCAGACAGGTTGGTGCTCGTCAATTGCAGGGCCACGAGGCCTACCAGGACGAGCAGTAGCCGCATGACGAGGTTCGCCAGGCCGCTCACCAGCACCATGAGCGACGTCGCTACACCGGAGAAGCCCCACGAGAACGTCAGCGCGTACGTGTTGGCAACGCCCGCAGCGCCACCGAACGGCAGCAGGTTCGACACCAGCGAACCAGTCAGGTTCAACGCGAGCGCCTTGGAGTGGCTGATCCCTGGCATGCTTCCTGTGTAGACGAAGGTGTAAAGCCAAAGACCGGCGGCCCACAGTCCCGTGATGAGCAGGACATCCAAAGGTCGCAGCCGCCCCAGGACGTCAACAGCCTCGGTCCAGCTGGTACCGGCCGCCTTCGGAAGCACGAAGCCGATCAGACCAGCAGCGAGTGCCAGCGCTCCGAGCGAAAGAGCCACCTGTCCGCCCGTAGGCCGCCACATCTTCGGCAGCTGCGAACCGCCACCACCGACGCCGTCGCCGTGCACGCCAGCGCCACCGTCTTCATCACCCGTTGCTGAGGTCACCTGATCATCGTCCCCGGAGCGCCGCAAGCGGGTGGGCGTAGTAGCGGGACCTCGTCGAACGAGTTCCCGCAAACCATTCCCAGCCGAGAAGTCCGCGAAAGACCGGACGAGGCAACGTCAACAGCAGTTGGATCGTTCGAACGTCACCGTCGCCTGCAACCTGGGACGCATGCGCGGCCATTGCCGTCCGTTTCGTGTCGGCGAACTGGCGCACGTCCACCCGATGGGTGATGGCGTCCCGACGACTGTTAGCTCGGGCCCATGCGGCTGGGTCCAGTCCGCCCAGCGCTGGGACGACCCGCCGCAGCCGGTGCGCCACTGCCACCGCCCGGGCCAACGGCTCTCGCGGCATCGTCGCCTCGAGAAGCGCGACACCACCGCAGAACTGGGCAGCCCGGCGGGCAACCCGATGCACTTGCACGTGGTCGGGATGACCGTAACCCCCCGCCGCGTCATACCCGATCAGCAGATCCGCACGCTCAGCAACTACGACACCTGCCACCCGGGCGGCGGCATCGTCGACGTCGACCCGGGCGAACGGGGTTGTGGCCGAGCTGCCGACTCCCTGGATCGAGGATGCACCGCTGCCATCAAGGCCCGAATCGGCGTAGCCCAGGGACACAAGTTCCGACACACCGAGCACCTCCACCGACCGTTGCAGTTCGTCACGCCGCACAGCGGCTAAAGTTCGGGACGTGATGGTTGACGGTGCGGCGAGACCCGCCCCGCCATCGGTCGCTGTGACCAGAACCACCCGGTGCCCTTCGGCTGCGAGTCGAGCAATGGTGCCCCCCGTGAGCAACGCTTCGTCATCGGGGTGAGCATGGAGAAACACGACGGTGGACGGCACAACCGCAGTCTGTCAAAGCAAGGGTCGGAATCGGCGAACGGTGGGGAGGGCTCAGCGTGCGAGTCGCCCACATAAGTGACTGCTACCTGCCGAGAACAGGCGGCATCGAGCTGCAGGTCGAGGGACTCGCCCATGCTCAACTTGCCGCCGGTCACCAACCGCGAGTCATTACCGCCACGCAGGCCTCGCGAACGACGCCACTCGACTCTGCCGAATTCGCAACTGACGGTGTGCCGGTTCTTCGGCTCGGGCTCAGGCTTCCATACGAGATTCCGGTCACGCACAGGATCGGCAGGTCGCTGCGCGAGGCTCTCACCGCCGACACGGACGTGGTGCACATCCACACAGGATTGGTTTCGCCGTTCGCGTTGCCAGCGCTGCGAACCGCCGTCCATTCGGGCCTGCCAGTGGTGGTCACTGTGCATTCGGTGTTGGCGAACTGGTCACGGATCTTCGCGGCGTCCGATGCTCTGCTCAAGTGGCGCAGTTGGCCGGTGGTCTGGACAGCCGTCAGCGAAGTGGCCGCACGGCCGCTTCGACAGGCGTTGGGCGGGCGGGCGCCGGTGCACGTCCTGTCCAACGGCATCGACATTCCGTTCTGGCGGTCCACCGAACGCGATCGGGTGGAGCGGCTGGAGCGGTCGCCGAACGAAGTGACGATCGTGGCTGTCGGCCGGCTGGCGCTGAGGAAGCGCTCCCAAGCCCTGATCGACATTCTGAACGAGGCGCGCCACCGACTCCCGGCCCATATTCGACTCAGGGCGATCATCATCGGAGACGGTCCGAATCGCAGTGCGATCGACAAGACTCTGGCTCGCCGCAGTATGGACTGGGTGCACTGCCTCGGCTGGCAGACGCACGACCAGATTCGGGCCCACTACTCCAATGCGGACATTTTCGTGGCGCCCGCACGGCTTGAGTCGTTCGGCATTGCGGCGCTTGAAGCCCGCACGTTCGGGCTCCCTGTGGTCGCGCCGGACGAGAGCGGCGTCACCGAGTTCATCCGCAACGGCCAAGAGGGTTTCGTCGCATCCGACGATCAGGGCCTCACCGGTGCGATCGTCAGGTTGGCCTCAGATCAGCAGCTCCGGGCGAGCGTGACGCACCACAATGTGTCGGTCGAGCCGGCGTTCGGCTGGCCCACGATCGTCGCCAAAGCCGACGATCGATATCGCGAGGCGATCAACGTCCTCGGCTGAGCCGCGGGGTGGAAGCTGACGCGTCGACCCGACGCCATACCTGCCGAAGATGCGGTACCGTCGCCCCCACACATGAATCGACGGCGAACCCGTCAAGACTTCGACCGAAGTAGGGACTCAGATGAACAGCGCCCCGGACCACTCCACTCCTGATCCGGACGAGGAGGTTTCCGACGCCGAACTTGACTCGGCGACCGGCGGCACCATCATCGGTGACTACCAATTGCAGCCCGGTGATTCGGGATCGTCACCGTCGGCCAGCGACTTGTTGGGTTAGCCAGCTACTTGCCGGCTGGAGTTCGACTGAGGCTTCCGACTTGACTCGGAACTGAGGAATGGGCACGTTGTCGAAGTGACACCGCCCCCCGTCGCTGAGCAGAGCGCCGAACAGTACGACAGTTTCGAAGTGCTCGATGAGGTAGTTCGAACCACCAGAAGTCGCTCCTGGATTGCGCTTGCGACCGCAGCGGTGCTGGTAGCCGCCGCAATAGTGTGGGCCGCGACGGCGACGATCCCTCGAAATGTCGAACTCGCCGCGACCCTGCAGAGCCCCGGGTCGGTGCGGATAATCGCGACCCCGACCACCGGGTCCATCCTCGCCGTCGCCGAGTCCGGGACGCGGCTGAAGCGTGGCGACGAGGTCGCAACGGTGATGCCGATCGACGCCACCGTCCCGACCAGAGTGATCATGCCGTTTGACGGACTCGTCCAGGACGTGACGGTATTGGCCGGCCAGGGGGTCTCCGTAGGCGAGACGCTGATGGTGGCAGTCGCCGACGAAACTCTGTCACCGTTGCGCGCAGCAGGATTCGCCGACAGTGTGTCCCTTCCGTACCTTGCACCCGGCGCCAACGTCTCCGTGGCGGTGTCTTCTCCGGACGGCCGACACGACGGCTTGCTGGCCGGGACCGTCGCGACAGTGTCGGACTATCCAGCCTCTGAGGACTCGGCGGCAGCGGTCTTGGGCAACACCAGCGATGCGGCCGAACTGTTCAGCAGCACGACTGGATCTCTCTACCAGGTCGTCATTGACCTGGGGCCGCAACTTCAGTGGCTGACCCCCGCGCCGACTCGCCCGCCCCCGCCGGGATCGCCGGTGACGGTTGTGATCCCGGCCGGGCAACTGCGCCCACTCGATCTGATCCTCGACAGCTGATGCCAACAGTCACGCCCGCCAAATCCCGGAAATTGGCACGGTCCGCAAATTCGGTGCGCGTCCCGACAGTGCTGCAGATGGAAGCGGTCGAATGTGGAGCCGCCTGCCTGACCATGGTGCTGGCCTACTACCAGAAGTGGGAGCCACTGAGGGAAGTGCGCGACCGGTGCGGAGTGACTCGGGACGGCGCTTCCGCCCTTGATCTGGTGAAAGCCGCTCGCTCCTACGGTCTCAAGGCCAGCGGATCCAAAGGGGGCATAGACGCACTTGCGGAACGGCGACTGCCCGTCATCCTCTGGTGGAACCGGAACCACTTCGTCGTGCTGGAATCAATTCGTCGCGGGCGCTACCAAATCAACGACCCGGGAGTCGGTCGGGTCGTGCTGGGAGCGGAGGCATTCCGGCGCTCGTATTCAGGCCTGGCGATTTCGCTTGAACCATCGGATGAGTTCGAGCGTTCAGGGGGCCCGTACCGCATTCTGCCGCGTGTTGTTGCGCGTCTGCGTGGCTCGACGGATGGAGTTGCGCTGGCCGCCCTTTGCGGGCTGGTGACCGTGGCGCCGGCGCTGGCAGTACCCATCGTCTCATCTGTATTCGTCAACCTGGTGCTCTCGGGCGGCCGGACAGACCTGATACTTGCTCTGGTCACGGTCTTGGTCGCCGCAGCCGCAGTTCGAGGCGTTCTGATGCCGCTGCAGAACATGGCCCAGGCCAGACTGCAGTTGAAGTTGTCACTCGTTGGTGCGACGACCTTGTTGGGTCGACTCTTGTTACTCCCGCTTCGCTTCTTCGATCAGCGATCCACCGGTGACTTGGCAAGCCGAGTTGGCCAGACCACCGCAGTCAGCGCGGTTATCGCCGGGCAGGCGGCGACCGCGGTTCTTTCGGTCTTCACCCTGGCCGCCTATACCGCCGTCATGATGCTCTATTCGTGGTCGCTCGGCATGATCGTGCTGGCCCTGGCACTCCTCAACGTGCTGGCGCTGAGGGTGGCCGGCCGACGCCAGCTCAACACCCAAGCGGTACTGCTGCGAGAACAAGCAGCCGTGCAGACCGCCACTGTGTCTTCGTTGCAGCAGATCGAGACAATCAAGGCCTCCGGTTTGGAAGCGGACGCCTACCGACGATGGGCTGGCTTACACGCCCGGTCGGTGAGCGCGGCTGCGGATGGTGCAACGCCGGGCATCCTGTTGTCCGCCGTCCCCGCCCTCATCAACGCATTGACGGCCATGGCGATTCTGCTCGTTGGCGCGTTCGGCGTAGTGCACGGCACGCTCACCGTTGGCGGCGTCGTCGCGTTCCAGTTACTGGCCGGTGGTGTCAGCGGACCCCTGCTCACCCTGGTGTTGTTGGCGGCGCAGCTTCAGACGATGACCGCGCAATTGGCACGCATCGACGACGTCCTCGACGAACACGTCGATTCCAGGTTCACTGCTCCGCAATTCGACACCGGGGACCAGCAGCCCCTCGCTGGGCGGCTGACGTTGTCGGCGGTCACCTTCGGCTACAGCCCTCGGCAGGGGCCGGTCGTCGACTCCCTCAGCATTGATATCCCGCCTGGATCTCGAGTCGCACTCGTCGGACCGTCGGGGTGCGGCAAGAGCACCCTCGGCGCACTCGCGGCGGGGTTGATGCAGCCGTGGTCCGGTGTCGTCGCGGTCGACGGCCAACCGATCGGGAGCCTCCCGCTGGCGCGGCTCACGAAGGCTGTGAGTCGAGTCGACCAGAGCATCTTGTTGATGGCCGGGACGGTGCGCGAGAACATCTCGATGTGGGACGCCACCGTCTCGGATGCGGCGATCCTGCGGGCACTGTCCGACGCCGCGATCGTGGACGACGTACTCGCTCGGCCCGGTGGCCTCGACGCATTGGTCCTCGAGGGCGGGCGGAATTTCAGCGGCGGCCAACGGCAACGCCTTGAGATTGCCCGGGCACTGGTCCGCGACCCAGCCATCCTGATTCTGGACGAGGCAACCAGTGCACTTGACGCCGAGACCGAGATGGCGATTGATCAGGCGCTGCGAATCAGGGGGATCACCTGCCTCATCGTCGCGCATCGGTTGAGCACGATCCGTGACGCAGACGAGATTGTCGTGTTGGGCCGCGGCGGTCGCGTCCTGGAACGCGGTTCACACGAAGCCCTCATGGCCGCCCAGGGCATGTATGCGCAGCTCAACGCCGGAGCTGATTCAGTTGGGGTCTAGCCGACTCACGGTCGGCGTCGGCGACGCCTTCGAGGTCACCGCGATGGCTGCGGCAGCGTTCATCGTCGATGGTCGGGGCCGGCGGATGTCGCTCGGAATCGTGCCAGCAGGCCTAGTGATAGGTCCTGATATTGCCCCGCTGCATCTTGAATTGGCGCCGGTGGTGGTCGGCTCGGTGCCGTGGCGACGTGTTGATTCGCACGAACGCGAGGGGGAAGCCGAGTGGTTCGAGTTCGTGTTGGCGACCACCGGCCAGCCCGCGGCGTCCGACGAATCCGGGCACCGGGCGGTCGACGCCCCCGCTGCAGCCCAGGCCTTGACGTCGACCTTCCGTAGTTGGCAGCGGACCGCTTCGGCGGAAGCCGCTGCAACGAATCAGCAGGACCGCGCGGCTGCCCACGCTCAGGCGAACCAGATCGTGGCGGCGGTCAGCAATCCGGGGCATCCCATTCCCAATGACCAACCGGACTCGCTCGGGCGGGCACTCCAACGCCTCGGCAGGTTGCAGGGATTCGAGGTCGGCCCGATTGGCCCTGTGCCCGACGACGTTGATGACCCACTCGGGTACACCCTGCGCAAGGCCGGCCTCGCGTACCGCCCGGTGACGCTCACACCCGGTTGGCAACGGCGCACTCGCACGCCACTGCTGGCTTGGCGACCCACAGGTCAGACGGTCGAGTACGTCGTCTTGAGTCCGCGCCGCTCCGGGTTCAGCATGCAGGGGCCCAATGACCTAAGTCCGCAGCCCTTGGCCGGTGTCGGTGAACCGGGTTCGACCGCCGTTGAGATTGCGAGCCCGTTGCCGGGAGATGTCAGCGACGGCCGGCGGTTGGCGCAGCTCGCGTTCACTGGTTCACGTTCGGCGCGGCTGGTGGTGGTCGCGTGCGCGGGTGCGACCGCGGTCCTGGGGCTGTTGACCCCGTACCTGACCAGCGTCGTCCTGTCAGCCGCGCAGCTGGGCGAGGCGGATGCTCTGCTGGGGACGACAGCGATGGTGCTGCTGGCGGCCGCCTTCGCGGCTACCTCGTTCACGATTGTCCAGACATTGACGGTGTGGCGGATCTCCCAACTGGCGATGCGCCGCATGCAATCCGCGGTCTGGCAACGCCTCCTCGCGCTTCCTGCGACCTTCTTCCGGGAACACACCGTCGGCGATCTGACCACTCGAGTGATGGCTACCGCTCAACTGCAGGCCGCGGTTTCTCCGAGTGCGGTCTCGGCGATGATGGCCGCGGTGTTCGCGAGCGTCAATCTGGTCGTCATGTATGCCCTGAGTGTGCCGCTGGCGATTGGCGCGACCGCGGTTCTCCTTGCGTCCTGGGTCGTCGTCGGTTTTGGCGCACGGCAGAGCGCCAGGTTCGCCGAGGACATCAACAACTCGACCCGAGAAGCCAACGCGTGGCTGATTCAAGTGCTGTCCGCCGTGAGCAAGATTCGTCTCAGCGGGGCGGAGCGCAGATTCGTTGCCATGGCGGCTGACCAGTTGCGGGACCAGGCTGTTGCCCGATCGCGGGCGGCATTGAGCGCGGGTCGAACAACCAGCTATCAAGTGGTCGCCGGTGCGCTGGTACCCGCGCTGTTCATGGTCATCATCGCGGCCAGCTGGAACTCTGGACAGATATCCGCGGCGGACTACGCGGCATTCAGTGCAGCGTTCGGCGGGGCATTTGTGAGCCTCAACGCGCTGGCGGTCGTGTCGCGATCGTTGGCCACCATCGTGCCGACCTTGCGGCAGCTGCAACCCATCCTGGCCGCTTCGCCCGAGCGCGCCGATGACGCCGTTCCGCTCGTTGGCCGGCTGCAGGGTGACCTCGAATTCCGGCATGTGTGGTTTCGCTACGCAGACGACGCACCCTGGGTCCTGCGGGACGTCTCCTTTCGCATCCCTGCTGGTTCGTTCACCGCGTTCGTCGGGTCTTCCGGCGGCGGCAAGTCGACAGTGCTCCGGCTGCTGCTCGGTATGGGGACGCCTACGCAGGGCCAGGTGCTGGTGGATGGCCAAGATTTGGCCACTCTGGACCTAGTCGACTATCGGGAGCGCTGCGGTGCTGTGCTGCAGGGCAGCGCGGTCAACCACGGCAGCATCCTTGACAACATTCGTGCTGGCAGTCTGACGCCGGTCGCGGCGGTCTGGGCCGCGGCCGAGGCGGCCGCCATGGCCGACGATATTCGAGCAATGCCGATGGGGATGAACACGGTGATTGACCCGGCGACCATCTCCGGCGGCGAACAGCAGCGGCTACTACTGGCGCGGGCGATCGCACGAAAGCCAGGGGTGCTATTCCTGGATGAGGCCACCAGTGCCCTTGACAACGTGACTCAGTCACGAGTGACGGCTGCATTCGGCGCCCTGGGCTGCACCCGAATCGCGGTGGCCCACCGATTCTCGACTATCCATGATAGCAGACCAGATCTTCGTGCTGCGCGACGGCGAGATTGCCTCAGCCGGAACGTTCGCTGAGCTCACCGTCACAGATGAGGTCTTCGCGCGGATGGCGGCTCGCCAACTGGCGTGACCGCCGGCGTACCTGTGCGGCCGCGGATCAACTACCGCCGGTCGGAGTGGCACTCGGATAGCCGAGCACATCTGAGGCCGCGTCAAAGATGCGCGCCGTCGGGGATGCGCAGGGCGCATCGGTGGCGATGGTGATGGCGGCCATGGCCGCCGGACAGCGCCCGGCCACGATGTCGCTGGCGGTCAGCACGATCAGGCTGGTCGCGGCCTCCGGGTGGTGGTAGCAGGAGGCCCGATACCCGGGAATGTCCCCGGAGTGCCCGAGCCAGCCGCCGATGCCCATCAACCCCAGCCCATAGCTGACACCCTCACCCAGCGCCGGCGCGGGGCCGAAGGAGGCCATCCGCACGGCTTGCATATCGGAGCTGAGCAGACCCGCGCCGGACACCAGCGCCGCGCTGTAGTCGAGCAGGTCCGCCGCGGTGGACACTAGCGCCCCGGCCGTACCGCCCCAAGACGGATTGAAGTGGGTGGCGTCCACCGGCCGGCCCTGGGCCTCGCTGGGCATCGACAGCGTGAACCCCCGCGCGAAGGGCTCTGGCAACGCGTTCGAATCGCCCGGCCACCAGGTGTCAGCCAGCCCCAGAGGCCCGAGAATCCGTTCGGTGAGCATCGTCCCGAAAGATTGGCCGCTCACCTGCTCGAGCACCTGGCCCAGCAAGATGTAGTTCGTGTTCGAGTAGTCGAAGCGTTCGTCCGGCTCGAACACTGGTGACGCGGACAGGCCGGCGGCGATCATCTCGGCTGGCTCATGAGTGGCGAACGGGTCCGTCACGACTTGAGCGGCAAACTCCCGCACTCCGGTGTAGTTGGCCAGCCCGCTGCGCATCGTTGCCAACAGCCCCAAGGTGATGAGGTGCCCGTTCGGAACATCCTCGACGAAGGTGGCGATCGGCTCGTCGAGGGCGAGGTCCCCGGACTCCACCAACTGCAGCAGCAGGGTGGCAGTGAACGTCTTTGTCACCGACCCGATCCGCAGCTGGGCCGAGCTGGTCATTGCCACGCCCGTGTCCGGGTCGGCCGTGCCGTAGCAGCCGAACCAGGTGCCGGCGTCAGTCCGGACGCCGACCACAGCGCCAGGCGTCCCCGCCGACTCCTCGAACGCGGCCGAGGCCGCCGAGTTCAGGGCCAAGGTCAATGATTCGGGTAGGTGCGAGTTGTCAGACATCGCATGAGTCTGCCGCAAGCCCCAGCCGTCGACAATACGCAACCGATTGACCCACTGGCACTCAGTTCGACATGATCAGAAGACCGACCCGAGCGCCCAGTCGAACGGCTACCACGCAAAGAGAAGCCACCAGACGGCCAAGGAGGCGCCATGGCTCGAAAGCCTCCGTTCACCGGGCGCTCGGCTGACCGGCCGACCGGCAGGGCATTGGTTGCGGCGACCTTGCTGGTACTGGCAGCGATTTCCGGCTGTACGACCCAGGCCTCGACCCCGACGAAGCCACCCCGGGTCGAGGTGGCCTCGTTCGCCGGTCTGGTCAGGTTGCCCGACGGCCGGAAGATCTTCGCCGAGTGCTCCGGCACGGGCACTCCGACCGTGGTGATGGTGCCGGGGTCTCGAAGTTGGCACGCCGTCTGGGACTCGGTCGAGGACCCGACCACCGGCCAGCTCACGGCCAGTGAGGCCTCGGTCTTCGGTCGAGTCGCCACAGTCACCCGGGTGTGCGCCTACGACCGTCCCGGCACGTCGCCAGCGGACGGCTCACCGAGGTCGACGTTGGTCACTCAGCCCACCACTGCCCAACAGGGGGCAGACGACCTGCAGGCCTGGTTGACGGCGGCCAAGATCCCCGGGCCATACGTCTTGGTCGCACATTCCTGGGGCGGGATGCTGACCTCGATGTACGCAGGCAGCCACGCCGAGCAGGTGTCGGGCCTGGTATTCGTCGATTCGGCGACCCCCAACCTGCAAGACGCCCTGACGCCGGATCAGTGGTCCACGTTCATCGGCGTGCTGGCCCCCCTCGTGGACGGCTCCAACGCTGAAGTGCCGGACTACCCGGCCAGCATGGCAGCAGTCCGAGCGGCGGCCGACAGGCTGCCAACGGTGCCGACGGTGGTCATCACCTCAGATCAGCAATTCGACTTCGGGGCTGGCGGCGCTGAGACGTGGCCGGTCTGGGGCCAAGCGCAGGCGGACTTCGCCGCGCAGCACGACGCTCGCCACATCACCGAGACTCACAGTTCGCACATGATCCCGTTGACGCAGCCACAACTGGTGGCCGACGCTGTGATCGGGGTTGTCACGGAGGCGCGAAACTGACCGCGGCGCTCCTAGCTCCGGTTCAGGATCGCCAACAGCCGCAGGATCTCCAGGTACAGCCACACCAGGCTCACCATCAGACCGAAGGCCATCCGCCAGGACTCCTTCTCGGGCACCCCATACTGCGTGGTCTTGACGATGTTGTCGAAGTCGATGACCAGCGAGAACGACGCCAGCCCGACTGCGAACAGGCACAGCGCAATGCCGAGCCCGCCCATCCCGTAGAAGCCGAATCCGTTGCCTACCCCGAACAGCGCCGCGATCAGCGAGATGAAGGCGATCACGACGTAGGAGATCAGCATGATCGAGAAGACCTTGCGGGTCTTGCTCGTCACCCGGACCAGCTTCGAGCTGTAGACGAACAGCATCACCGCGAACACGATCAATGTGGCACCAACCGCCTGCAGCACTAGGTTGCCGTTGCCGTTGGCCTCACCGAAGGCCTGGTAGAACTTGCTGATCCCGCCGAGCGCCATCCCCTCGAAGATGGAGTACAGCACCACCAGAATGGGGCTGGCGGACTTCTTGAAGATGACGAACATGGCGATCACGAACGCCACCAGGCCCGCACCGAGTACCAGCCATGGGCCGCTCTGGACGAGGTTCCATCCGACGGCGGCACCCACCAACAGGATGAAGAACGAGATGGCCGACTTGACGATAACGTCCTGCATGGTCATTCGGCCGCCGGTCGCCACCCCACCGGGTACCGGTCCACCAGCAACGGGCGGCGCGCCGTACTGCGAGCCAGTCGCGACACCCCCAGCTTGCGCGTAGGCGGTCGTACCCTCCGCGTAGAGGGTGCCGGAACCACCCGGTTGGGCGGCTTCCTTCTCGGCCTTTGCCAGGAATGGATTGCCAGACATATGTACTTCCTCCGTGGGTGTCGAGTGCAGACTCGGCTACAACAATAACGTCGGCACAACCGCGCGCCTTCCAACGCAACGTCGGGAGCACCGCCGAACATTCCGTGCCCGGGGCGGGACTCGAACCCGCATGCCGCACGCGGCCGAGGGGTTTAAGCCCTCTGCGTCTGCCATTCCGCCACCCGGGCAGGACTACCAGCCTACGCCGGACCCTCGCCCGAATCCGTCCCGGCAGGAATGCGCTGCCCGCTTCAGAGATAGGTGCGTCGAGGGTGGATTGCCCGCGCGTCGGCGACGCGGTCGAGGAACAGCATCCCGTCGAGGTGATCGATCTCGTGCTGCAGCGCCCTTGCCTCGAAGGCGTCGGTGACTATAGTCACCCGTTCACCGGTTACCGGCAGCACGCCGTCGACTGTGAGTCGGGACGCGCGTTTGACATCCCCGGTGAAGTCCGGCACGGACATGCAACCCTCGCGGGACTTCTCGTTTCGGGTGGCGGACGTGACTACCGGATTACACAGCACATAGACGCCGTGGCAGGTCCGAGCCTTGGGATGTTCGCTGACGTCCAAGGAGAACATCCGCAACGGCTCCCCCACCTGGTTCGCGGCCAATCCCACGCAGCCAGGGGACACCGCCATCGTCGCCAACAGATCCGCGGCCAGTTGGACGACCGCCGGATCGGCCGGGTCCACCTCGCGACACGGCTCGGACAGCACTCGGGCAGGGGCGGTCACCACCGGCAAAACCACCCCCGGTGGCAGGGCGGGCATCCGAATCACATCAGGTCCGGTTCGGCCCGGTGAACCGTCACATCCAACTGCAACTCGTGGCAGCGGGCCGCCAGCGCATCACGGAGCCCGTCCAGATCCGAGGCGATCGGAAACTCCACCTCGGCCACCGCCAAGTAGAGCGAACCACCGGTCCGGGGCGAACCGAGCCTGGTGGTGAGTTCGGTGATGTTTCCGCCGAAGTCAGCGATCACCCGGGCCACCGCGGCGACGATCCCGACTCGATCCGACCCGTGCACGGCCACTACCAATCGGTCCATCGCAGGCGCGGCCTCGGCGGCCAGGTCATCAACATCGGACACGGCGACGCCGTCCGGGCAGACCGGTGCTAGCCGGGCGCGGACCTCACCGGCCGTCGAATCGACCCGCAGCAGCAGCGTCCAGGCGAAGTGCCCGTGCAACAGCGTCATCGAGGAATCCTCCAGATTGCCCCCCAAATCCGCTAGCACCCCGGTCACATCCGCGATCAGGGCGACCCGATCACGACTGATAACTGTGACGGCCAACAACGACATGTCCCACCTCATCCGGTTTCCGTCGGGCGTTCACTGCTTGCGCTGCGGGTCAATCTACGCGTCATGCACCCGACTGGCAGAATTTACCCGGGTCGGGCAAGCAGGTCCGCCGCGATGCCGTCGAGGATGTCATGTTCGCTGACCACTACCTCGGCCAGCCCAACCGCCCGGACCACCTCGTCGAGCACTATCGCCCCCGACACGATGACGTCGGCACGCCCTGGATGCATCACCGGCAAGGCACGTCGCTCCGCCACCGTCATGGTTCCGAGCTCTCCGGCGATTCGGGTCACGTCCACCGCGGATAGTCGAGCGCCATGGATCCGCTCGGCGTCGTATTCCGCCAGCCCCATCGCCAATGCCGCCACGGTAGTCACCGTTCCGGCCAGTCCGATCAGGGTGGCTGCGTCGGCCAACGGCACGGACTCGGCGGCGATTGCCACCCCGGCCCGGGCATCGGCGCGGATCGCCGCGAGCTCGGCGGCCGTCGGCGGATCACTGCGCAGGTGCCGCTCGGCGAGCCGGACACAGCCGATATTCACGCTGACTGCAGCCCGCGGGGCGGCGTCGCCGATCACCAGCTCCGTGGACCCACCGCCAATATCTACGACGAGGGCAGGTCTATCGGCACTGGCGATGGCAGCCGATGAGGTGGCACCGAGGAACGACAACCGAGCCTCCTCCTCGCCGGAGATGACCTCGGGCTCGACCCCGATGCGGCTGAGGACCCCCTCGACGAACTCGTCCCGGTTGGCGGCGTCCCGAGAGGCAGACGTGGCCACGAATCGGGTGGTCGTCGCGCGCCAACCCGCGATCCGGGCCGCATAGTCCTCGCAGGCCGCGAAAGTCCTGGTCAGCGCGGCGGCGGAGAGTACCCCGGTGGCGTCGACCCCCTCCCCGAGCCGCACCACCGTCATGGCCCGTTCGAGATCGCGAACCTGCCCCGTGCGCGGGTCGTACTCCACGATCAAGAGCCGGATGGAGTTGGTGCCGCAGTCGATGGCGGCAACCCGGGACGGGACGCAGGGGATCGTGCAGGCCGCCTCCGCTGGCCACAACCCCCGGTCGACCAACTCTGCCAGCGCCGCGTCTCCCACCGGATTCACCCCCGGACCGGCGGCCAGCGCGTGCCCGATGAGGGCGTGCAGGCACTTCACCCGATCGGGCATTCCGCCTGCGGAGACACCCGCAATTTCAGCCACCTCACCGAGCTCGGCACGCCGAGCCAGGTAGTCCTCGTGTGCCTGCCGGTAGGTCTCAGCCCAGTCTCCGCCGGTCGCCACCCGCTCCCCGTACGCGACCATCAACGCCTCCGACTCCAGCATCGAAGCGGCCGCGGTGGCACGCGGACAGGTCACGTAGAAGGTAGTCGGGAAGGGTGTGCCATCGGGCAGTCGTGGTTCGGTCGCCACAACATCGGGCAGGCCGCAGCCACACCGGTGGGCGACGCCGATCAACCCCCGCGGCGGCCGGCCCAGCTGCCGCGCGACCGCGTCAACATCAGCACCGGACGGTGGAGCTGCGGACTTCGGGTTCTGATCACTCACCGGCCGTGCGAACGCTTTCCCACAGCCGCGAGTACCAACCGTCGCCGTTGTCCTGTTGCCGGATATCGGGCCCGGTCAGGGGGCGTTCTCCCTCGCCCAGCACGATGTAACCAACTTCACCCGGGTAGACGAAGTGCAGCCGTTCACGCGCCTGCCCGGCCGCGAACGCGGGGTCCTGCCAGAGTTCGGCCCGTCGCTCCAACTCCGCCACCCGCAACTGCTGAGCGGCGATCCCGTCTGCCAACGCGCGATTCTCGTCGGCCTGTCGGATGAACTGCCGCAAGGGCACCGCCAGACTCAACACAATTGCCGCGAGCACGACCAACAGGATCGTCGCCCGCACCGCCGGCACATCGAGCCTGCTCGACCACGGCTCGGCCGGGGACCCGGTCAGCCCAGCCGAGGAAGCAACTGCTGCCGTCGGAGCCTCCCTCGTCGCCTGGCCGACAGCCGGCCCCGCCCGCGTGGCACCTCGCGTCCGCACACTGGCGGAGCGGGGCCCAGCGGAGCGTGAGCCGGAACGGTCGGACATACCCCCTAGGGTCGCCTAGAAATCGAATCTGCGGAAAGCCGACGCGCCGGGATATACCGCCGCATCGTCAAGTTCCTCTTCGATTCTCATCAACTGGTTGTATTTCGCGACCCGCTCCGATCTGGCTGGGGCCCCGGTCTTCATCTGACCGCAGTCGATCGCGACCGCCAAGTCCGCGATGAAAGTGTCCTCGGTCTCGCCCGATCGATGGCTGATCATGCAGGTCAACCCGTTGCGATGGGCGAGTTCGACCGCGTCCATGGTCTCGCTCAGCGTCCCGATCTGGTTCACCTTGACCAGCAGTGAGTTGGCCGCCCCCAGCTCGATCCCGCGGGCGATCCGCTCCGGATTCGTGACGAACAGGTCATCCCCGACCAGTTGCACCTTGTCCCCGAGCGTGTCGGTGATGTGAACCCAGCCGTCCCAGTCATCCTCCGACAGCGGATCCTCGATCGATACCAGCGGGTACTGATCGACCAGGCCCTCGTAGTAGGCGGTGAGCCACTCCGCCGAACGCTGCGCCCCTTCGAACAGGTAGGAGCCGTTCTCGCAGAATTCGGTGGCGGCGACATCCATCGCCAGCGCGACGTCGGCGCCAGCCCGCAGCCCGGTCGCCTCGATCGCCGACACGATCAGGTCCAGCGCGGCGGTGTTGGCCGGCAGACTCGGCGCGAACCCGCCCTCATCCCCGAGTCCGGTGGCGAGGCCCTGCGACTTCAGCACCGACTTCAGCGAGTGGTACACCTCGGCACCCATTCGCACGGCTTCGGCCACACTCGCGGCACCGATCGGCGCGATCATGAACTCCTGGACGTCGACGTTGCTGTCGGCGTGCGCACCACCGTTGAGGATATTCATCATCGGAACGGGCAGAACGTGGGCATTCGGGCCGCCCAGGTACCGGAACAGCGGCAGCCCGGAACTCTCCGCCGCCGCGCGAGCGACCGCCAGCGAGACGCCCAAGATGGCGTTCGCACCGAGCCTGGCCTTGTTGGGCGTGCCGTCGAGGTCGAGCATGGTCTGGTCGATGATCCGTTGCTCGGAGGCATCCGAACCGATCACCTCAGCTGCGATCTCATCCTCCACCGCCGCACAGGCCTTCAGCACACCCTTGCCACCGAAGCGCTGCTCCCCGTCCCGCAGTTCCACTGCCTCAAAGGCCCCGGTCGACGCCCCGCTGGGCACCGCCGCCCGGCCCAGGGTGCCGTCGTCGAGCAGCACCTCAACCTCGACGGTCGGGTTACCCCGGGAGTCCAGGATCTCTCGTGCGATGACGCCTTCAATGACGGCCACGGGCCCTCCAATGTCGCTTTTTCGTTGATGTCCTCGGGTGCAGCCACAGCCTAGCCACCCGGAGGCCAGTCTTCCCGCTCGGCAGCGATTAGGAGATACCCGGAAGCCACCGCTGCAGCTCCGAGCGCACTTCGATACGAGCTCGCAGCCGAGAAAGCATCCCGACGACTCCCAGCCACACCCGATGGGTCATCAACTGCTCCGGCGGGATGGTCAGCTTCAGGGCGACGGCATAGTCCGGGTTACGGGGGTCATGCTCGCGGGCGAACTGGCCCCGCAACCATGCCGGCGAGAACTCGAACACGTCGTGCCGGGCAGGATCGCTGAACGGACCCAGGAAGTCCATCAGCGCCAGCACATCCAGGTCAGCGTCCTGGCGCACCAGGCCCGCCCGCTCCAGTTCCCGGCGTACGACTGTCGGGTCGTCGGATCGCATCGCTGAGATCAGGTGCCCAAACGACTCCGGCAGTCCGCCGGGCATCGGCACCACCGCCCCGAAGTCCAGCACTCCCAATCTGCCGTCGGCCAGCACCCGAAAGTTGCCCGGATGCGGATCGGCGTGCAGATAGCCCGCGCGGGCAGGACCGGACAGCACGAACCGCTGGAACCGTGTCCCGATCTGATCCCGGGACGGCTGATCGGCGTTTTCCGCAAATGACGCCAGCGGCTCGCCCGCCAGCCAATCCGTGATCAGGATCCGCTCACCGGCGTAGCGCACAGCAGGCACCACTACGTCCAGATCGCCGTCGAACGCCGCCACAAAGGCTCGCTGCGCCGCCCCTTCCGCTCGATAATCCAACTCGCCGGTGATCCGCTGCCGCAGTTCCGCGGCTACCGGCGCCGCCGCCATCCCCGGACTGAACAGACCGGCCAACCGAAGCGCCCATGCCAGTCCGGTGAGGTCCGCTGCCACCGCCTCGGCCACCCCCGGGTACTGCACCTTGACGGCTACCTCGTGGCCATCCGGCAGGGTGGCCCGATACACCTCGCCCAACGAAGCGGAGGCGACCGGTTCGTCGCAGAAATCGGCGAACGTGACCCGCCACTCGTCACCGAGCTCGGCGGCGAGCACCGGCGCCATTGCCGATATGCCCACCGGCGTCGCCGACTCCTGCAGCGACGTCATCGCCTCCCGCCAGGACTCCTGCGGCAACAGCGAGTCCAAGGTGGACACGAGTTGGCCGGCCTTCTGCGCGCCACCTTTCAGGTGGCCCAGCGTCCCCCTGACCGCGGCGGCATTGGCCCTGGTTGTCTGCGCCCGGACCAGCTCGGCATCCGCGCCGAGCAGGACGCGGGCCCGACCACGGGCACTGCGCAGCAGAATTCCGCCGGCCATCGCCGACAGCCGCAGTGATCGCTCTACACCCCGGCCCGGCGGGGTCGACCCGGCAGCCACCGACCTAACCGTCCGAGTCGGCAGTGGTCAATTCGGCCGCCAGCAGTCTCGCGCGATAGTCCCGGGCCGCGGACCGCGCGGCGCCTTCTGCGTCCAGCCCCCTCGCGTCGGCCAGCGACACGAGCGCGATCAGCAGTTCACCGAGCGCGGCCTGGTCGTCGCCGACAGCTGCGAGTGCCCGGCTGGCGGCCTCGGTGGCCTCGGGACCCGCCACCTGAACGGCTGCCGCCCCACGGGCTGCCCCGTCGGCCGCCGCAACCGCGCCGGCGGTTCGCGCGCGGTGCAGCAACTTTCTGGTCAAGAGCAGCGAGGGCATCCTGAGCGGCACGCCATCGGTGACCGAGGTCCGGCCCTTCTCGGCCGCCTTCCTGGCATGCCACTGCGCCTCGACGTGGGCGGCGGAGTCCGCGTAGCCGTCGGCGAACACATGCGGGTGACGGCGGATCAGTTTCGCGACGATATCGCCGGCGACGTCATCGATATCGAATCCGGTCGGCTGCTCGGCGGCGATCCTGGCGTGGAACACCACCTGCAACAACAGGTCCCCGAGCTCCTCCCGCAGCGCGGAATCGTCGTCGGTCTCAATCGCCTCGATCGTCTCGTAGGCCTCCTCCACCAAGTATCCGACCAGCGACCTATGGGTCTGCTCGGCATCCCATGGACAGCCGCCGGGACTGCGCAGCCGATCCATCAGCCACACCAATTGGCGCAGCGGATCCTTACTGGTTGGGGAGGAGTTGGGTGGGATCATTGGTCAGCAACGGCTTCGAGAGGTCGTTCGGCGGGGCGTCGAGCCGAAGTTGGTTACTGTCCCACACCCCGAACCGCGGGCTCACTGTGACGTTGAGTTCATTACTGACCCGCACCAGGTCCTGCGCGATCACCGTACTGGCGGCCTGCTGATCGACGCCGGGCGCCAACTTCTCCCCCAAGGCGGACGCCAACAGGCTGATCCGAGCCTGCAGCGGGACGTCTTCGGGCAGCAAGCCCTGCTGGATGGCCAGCTGTTCGAACTGTTCGCGACCGCCGTTGGATTGCACCGCCTCGTCGATCAGTTCATCCACCTGGCCCTGGGTCACCGTGATCCCCGCCTGGGCTGCGGCTTCCTCGACGATCGCGTTGGACGTCAACCGCTGCACCGTGACCCCGGTGATCTGCTTGTCGATCGGCAGTTTCAGTGCGGTGGCGAGCGTCGAGGCTTTGGCCGCCACCGTCTCGTCGGTGATCCGCTCGGAGCCGAGGACCACGGCCGACCCAGCCCGCTCGGGACCGCAACCAGCCAGCGCCGCGACGACCGCGAGGGTCCCGAGGCTCACCTTCATACCGCGGGAAATCTTCACCAGGTCCTCCTAACCGGCAACGACGGAATTGTCCACGAGTTCGCCGATCCAGGCCATCAGATCGGCACCCACGAGGGGTGTGCCCCCGACTCTAGCGGTGCTCGGCCGCTTCAGGATGACTGTCCGGCTGGCCAGCTTCACGATCGTGCCCGGATACAACCGTTGCAGCCGCATCACCCGCGACTCCGGCAGTTCCCAGCCGACCACCCGCACTACGGTGCCAGCTGCCACCATTTCGGTGATTCCGGCCGCTCGTGCCCGGTTGCGCAGTCTGGCAACGTCCACCAACGCCAGCACTGGCTGCGGCGGCCGACCGTACCGGTCCAGCAGTTCCGCCACCGCCTCGTCCACCTCGGCTTCCGTGGCCGCCCCTGCCAACCGTCGATAGGCCTCCAGCCGGAGCCGTTCGTCGGGGATGTACTCGTGCGGGATGTGCGCGTCCAGCGGCAACTCGATCCGCACCTCCGCCGGCTCCTCCTCGGCGGTCCCCTTGTATTCCGCGAGCGCCTCCGACACCATCCGCACATACAGGTCGAAGCCGACGTCGGCGATATGGCCGGACTGCTCCCCCCCGAGCAGGTTGCCCGCCCCCCGGATCTCCAGGTCCTTCATCGCGACCGCCATCCCGGAACCGAGATCGGTGTGCTGGGCGATGGTGGCGAGTCGCTCGTGAGCGGTCTCGGTCAGCACCCGGTCGGGGTTGTAGAGGAA
>CAZJNU010000047.1:0-21111 GCA_964547485.1 uncultured Actinomycetes bacterium | reverse complement strand
AGTTTGGCCGACCGAAGGTTCGCCGTCGCACCCAACCAGAGGAACACCGCGAAGACGCCGGTGACCAGCAGGCCGGTGAATCCCATCGACAGGCCCGGCAGCACAGACAGCGCGAACGACGCCAGCACGAAAGCCACCGCCAACCCGCGACCGCACCAGGCCGCCACCACAGTTCCGCGGTACTCACTGCGGGAAATGGCCCAGACCGCAGCTTTCACCAGTCCACCGCCGTCCAGGGGCAGGCCGGGCAGAAGGTTCAACACGCCGATCAGCAGGTTGCTGACAGCCAACGCATTGATCAACTGCCACGCCATCTCTGGCATCTGTGGGAAGCCCGCCATTGCGCCAAAGCAGCCGGCCGCGATCAGCAACGTCACCAACGGACCGCTGACCGCGATCGCAGCTTCCCGCCCAGGGGTGTTCCGGGTGCGTTCGTAGGAGGTGAAGCCACCCAGGATCCACAGCGTGATGCCGTGCACATGATTGCCGAGCATTCGGGCCGTCAACCCGTGGCCGAGTTCGTGCAACAGAATGCCGAGGTAGAGCAGTACTGCGAAGGCCGCCGCCAGCGGCACTCCACTGGCCCCGTCGGAGGCGAAGGTGGGCGTCCACAACCAAGCGATCACCAGCGCCCCCAGCAGGCCGCTCAGCGGGACCTTGATCGGCATCCCGAACAGCGAGAATCGGACCCCGGCGCCCCGGGATTGGGTATCGCTCTCGCTGGACATGCTCAGACCCTAACCCCCTGGCCGCCGCTCGCTGCGTACGCTGGCGGGCATGACCGCCACCGGAGCCGCGAATCGACGGGGGCTGTTACGCCCCGGGGACCGAGTGCAACTCACCGATACCAAGGGCCGGATGCACACGATCACGCTCGAGACCGGTCGGGTGTTCCACACCTCCAAGGGTGCTGTCGCCCACGACGACCTGCTGGATGGGCCGGAGGGGGTCGTCATCACGAGCAGCAAGGGCACCAGCTATCTGGCGCAGCGTCCGCTGTTGCGCGACTTCGTGTTGTCGATGCCCAGAGGAGCGACGGTCGTCTATCCCAAGGACGCGGCGCTGATCGTTGGCCTGGCGGATGTCTTTCCCGGCGCGAGGGTGGTGGAGGCCGGGGTCGGCTCCGGTGCGTTGACCTGCAGCCTGCTGCGCGCGGTCGGCGATCAGGGCAGCGTGCATTCCTTCGAGCGGCGCGCCGACTTCGCCAAAGTGGCACGCCGGAATGTCGAGATGTTTTTCGGCGCGGACCATCCGGCGTGGGAGTTGACGGTCGGGGATCTGCAGGACCAGCTGCAGGACACTGAGGTGGATCGGGTCGTGTTGGACATGCTCGCACCGTGGGAGTGTCTGGCCGCCGTCGCCACCTCGCTGGTTCCCGGCGGCGTTCTCTGCGCCTATCTCGCCACCACCACCCAGCTGTCCAGATTGGTGGAGACCCTGCGCGAGGACGGCCGCTGGACCGAACCGAAGCCGTTGGAGACGCTGCTGCGGACCTGGCACGTCGAGGGGTTGTCGGTGCGGCCCGATCATCGGATGGTCGGGCACACCGGGTTCCTGGTGACGGCGCGCCGACTGGCCGACGGCACGGTGCTGCCGGCGCGAAGAACCCGCCCCGCGAAGGGGGCCTATGGCGACGACTGGCCGGGTTCCGCCGGCACCAGCGTCTAGCTTCGCCGAGGTGGCCGGCTGTCAGCCGCACGCCAGACCACCTGGTATTTGTGCGGAATGTGGGTAGGGTCGTGCACAGTTCGCCGCTGGCGCCGCAGCTCGGCGGCACAGCACGGCCGACCGCAGGGCAGAGGAGGGCGACCAGATGGATTCCCACGAGGATTTCCGACGCATCGGACAGCCGACGCCAGAGGCCACGGCGGCCGCGCTGGCAGCGACGAAGGAGTCGAACCGCCGACTCGCGGCCACCCTGCGCGAGGCGCGCGACCAGATCGTGTCGCTGCGGGAGGAACTCAACAGGCTGGCCGAGCCGCCCAACACCTACGGCGTCTTCCTGGAACTGGTCGACGAGGGCGTGGCCGACGTAGTCGTCTCCGGTCGTAAGCACAGGGTGGTGGTGAGCCCGGCGGTGGATGCCGACGCGCTGGTGCCGGGTCAAGAGGTGATGCTCAACGAAGCCTTGAACGTGGTCGCGTCCTGCGATTTCGAGACGGTCGGCGAGATCGTCATGTTCAAGGAACTGCTCGACGACGGCCAACGGGCGCTGGTGCTCGGCCACACCGATGAGGAGCGGGTGGTGCGGGTCGCCGAGCCGCTCCGCGGACAGACGGTGCGGGCGGGGGATTCGCTGCTGCTGGACCCGCGCGCGGGCTATGTCTACGAGCGGATCCCGAAGGCGGAGGTGGAGGAACTCGTGCTGGAGGAGGTGCCCGATATCGCCTATGACGATATCGGCGGCCTCGGAAACCAGATCGAACAGATCCGGGATGCGGTGGAACTTCCCTACCTGCATGCCGACCTGTACGCGGAGCATCACCTGCGGCCGCCGAAGGGGATCCTGCTGTACGGCCCGCCAGGTTGTGGCAAGACGCTGATCGCCAAGGCGGTCGCCGCCTCGTTGGCCCGAAAGGTGACCGAACGCACCGGCGCCGGCGAGGGACGCAGCTTCTTCCTCAACATCAAGGGTCCTGAACTTCTCAACAAGTATGTCGGCGAGACCGAGCGCCACATCCGGCTGGTGTTTCAGCGGGCCCGCGAGAAGGCGAGCGAGGGGATGCCTGTGATCGTCTTCTTCGACGAGATGGATTCGCTGTTCCGGACCCGCGGCTCCGGGGTGTCCAGCGACGTCGAGAACACGATCGTGCCGCAGTTGCTGAGCGAGATCGACGGCGTCGAAGGTTTGGAGAACGTGATAGTGATCGGGGCCTCGAACCGGGAGGACATGATCGACCCCGCAATCCTGCGGCCCGGCCGGTTGGACGTGAAGATCAAAATTGAACGCCCCGATGCGCAGGCGGCCGCGGAAATCCTGTCCAAGTACCTGACCGCCGACCTGCCGCTGCACCCCGACGACTTGGCAGAGCATGGTGGCAACCCGCAGACCTGTGTTGCGGCCATGATCCGGCGGGCCGTCGAGCGGATGTACTCCGACTCCGATGAGAACCGATTCCTCGAGGTCACCTATGCCAACGGTGACAAGGAGGTCCTCTACTTCAAGGACTTCAACTCCGGCGCGATGCTGGAGAACATCGTCTCCCGGGCCAAGAAGTCCGCGATCAAGGACTTCCTGGCCAATGGCCATAAAGGGATCCGGGTGGCACATGTGCTGGCGGCCTGCGTCGATGAATTCCGCGAGAACGAGGACCTGCCGAACACCACCAACCCCGACGACTGGGCGCGGATCTCGGGCAAGAAGGGCGAGCGGATCGTCTTCATCCGGACCCTGATCCAGGGCAAGCAGGGCGGGGAGACGGGTCGGTCGATCGACACCACCGCCAACACCGGCCAGTACCTATAATCGGTTCACGCGCCTCGACGCGGGGATAGGCTTGCGGACATGACAGTCCGCCGGGTGATGGGCATTGAGACCGAGTACGGGGTCACCGTGCCCGGACGTCCCAACATGAACGCGATGGTGCTGTCGACCCATGTGGTGAACGCCTACGCCTCGGATCGGGGACTCACCGGTCAATATCGAACCAGCTGGGACTACCAACAGGAGGCACCGCTGCGGGATGCCCGCGGCTACGACATGACCCGCGCCGATGCCGACGCCTCGCAATTGACCGACGAGGACATGGGACTGGCGAACGTCATCCTCACCAATGGCGCCCGGCTCTACGTCGATCACGCGCACCCGGAGTATTCCTCGCCCGAGGTGCTCACTCCGTCCCAGGCCGTCCGTTACGACCGCGCAGGCCAGGTGGTGATGGCGCGGGCTGCGGCGTTGGCCTCAGCCGTGCCGGGGCTGGGCAAAGTTCAGCTCTACAAGAACAACACCGACAACAAGGGCGCCTCCTACGGCACCCACGAGAACTACCTGATGAGCCGGCGGACGCCGTTCGCAGAGATCGTCCGACATCTGACACCGTTCTTCGTCTCCCGGCAGATCATTACCGGCGCCGGCCGGGTCGGCATCGGTCAGGACGGCAAGATATCGGGCTTCCAGCTCTCCTCCCGGTCTGACTTCTTCGAGGTCGAGGTCGGGTTGGAAACGACCCTTAAGCGGCCGATCATCAACACTCGCGACGAGCCGCATGCCGATCCCGAGTTTCACCGGCGGCTACATGTGATCATCGGTGACGCGAACATGAGCGAGGTGGCAACGTATCTGAAGATGGGGACCACCTCGTTGGTGCTCGCGATGCTGGAAGCGGGTTGGCTGCACGAGCAACTGACACCGCTCAACCCGGTGTCGGAACTGCACGCGGTCAGCCACGACCCGACTCTGCGGCATCGGATCACGCTCCGTTCTGGCCGCACCCTCACTGCCATCGAGCTCCAGCGAGAGTACGCGGAGCAGGCCGTGAAGTTCGTCGACGACCGGCTCGGCGGGGATGCTGATGCAGAGACGTTGGATGTGCTGGCCCGGTGGCAGACGGTGTTGGATGCGCTGGCCCGTGATCCAGGCGAATTGGCAGGGCAACTCGACTGGGTCGCCAAACTGTCGCTGCTGGAGGGCTATCGACGCAGAGATGGTCTGGCGTGGGACGATGCCCGACTGGAACTAGTAGACGTCCAGTACAGCGATGTCCGACCCGATCGCGGCCTGGCACTGAGGTTGGAGGCCCGTGGCCGACTCGAACGGCTCACCGATGACGAGCAGATTGCCGCCGCGGTGGCCACACCGCCGACGGACACCCGAGCCTATTTCCGGGGGGAATGCATCCGGCGGTTCGGCGCGAGTGTCGCGGCGGCCAGTTGGGATTCAGTGATCTTCGATTTGCCCGACCGGGATCCGCTGGTGCGCGTGCCCACGTTGGATCCGCTGCGAGGCACCCGAGAGCACGTCGGAGCGCTGCTGGACTCGGCGTCCAGCGCGGCTGACCTCGTTCGTTCGCTGACTGTCCGATAGAACCACTAGGGTCGAGTCAATCCCACGAAAGGAGATCGGCCATGGCCGGACAGGAAAAAGTACACAAGCCCAGCGATGCGGTGGTCGAGGAGGATGTGGTCGAGGCAGTCGCCCCGGACACTTCGGCTCGGGATGCCGACGTCGATGCGATCCTCGACGAGATCGACGACGTGCTGGAAACGAACGCCGAGGAGTTCGTCGCCGCGTTCGTCCAGAAGGGCGGTGAGTAGGTGGCCCTCGATGATGGCTCTGGTGCGCTACCCGCGGCCTTTCTGACTCCTGGCTCCGCCTCGTTCGTCGACTTTCTCGGCAGCCACCGACCCGAGTTGTTGCCCGGTGCGGCGTACCCGAGCGTGGCCGCCGGCCAGGGATATGCGGATGTCAGCCCGCACGGAACCACCATCGTGGCGAGTACCTTCGCCGGCGGCGTGGTGATGGCGGGTGACCGGCGGGCGACGATGGGCAACGTCATCGCCCAGCGTGACATCGAGAAGGTGCACGCCGCTGACGCCTATTCGATGGTGGGCATCGCGGGCGCCGCGGGTTTGGCGATGGAACTGGTGCGGACCTTCCAGCTGGAGTTGGAGCACTACGAGAAGATCGAGGGTGCCACCCTGTCAATCCTCGGCAAGGCCAACCGGCTGAGCACCCTGATTCGGGCGAACCTGGCGATGGCGATGCAAGGACTGGCAGTGGTTCCGCTGTTCGCCGGCTACGACCTGACCGAGCACCGGGGTCGAATCTTCTCCTACGACGTGACCGGCGGTCGCTATGAGGAGCATGACTTCTACGCGGTCGGTTCCGGCAGCATGTTCGCCCGGGGCTCGTTGAAGAAGCTCTACCGGGAGGAGTTGTCGGCTCAGCGCTGCGCCCAGGTGTGTGTCGAGGCGCTGTTCGACGCGGCGGACGACGATTCCGCCACCGGTGGCCCGGACCTGTTCCGCAAGATCTACCCACTGGTGGCCGTTGCGGACGTCAACGGCGTGCGCATCTTGCCGGATTCCGAGATTGCAGCGGTGGTGGCCGGCGTGGTGCAGGACCGTCACACCAGCCCGGATGGACCGAAGGCGATCCTGACCGGCCTCGAGGGTGGTGATGACCGATGAGCATGCCCTACTACGTGTCACCGGAACAGCTGATCAAGGACAAGGCCGACTTCGCCCGGAAGGGTATCGCCCGCGGACGGTCGGTGGTCGTGTTGTCCTATGCCAGCGGCATCCTGCTGGTGGCCGAGAACCCGTCGCGGGCACTGCACAAGATCAGCGAGATCTACGACCGGATCGCCTTTGCCGCGGTCGGCAAGTACAACGAATTCGAGCGACTGCGGGTCGCCGGCGTGCGGTTCGCCGACCTCACCGGCTTCTCCTACGATCGCTCCGACGTCACCTCGCGGGGGTTGGCGAACGCCTACGCGCAAACGCTCGGGTCGGTCTTCACCGAGGCGCCCAAACCGTACGAGGTCGAACTGGTCGTGGCCGAGGTCGGTGACACTGCCGATGCTGATCAGTTGTACCGACTCACCTTCGACGGGTCGGTGGCCGATGAGTACGGCTATGTCGCGATGGGTGGCTCGGCGGAGACCATGTCCGGCCGTCTGAAGGAGTCCTGGCAGGAGGGGATGGAGTTGTCGGCTGCTCTCAAGCTGGCCCGGTCGCTGTTGTCCGGCGAAGGCGAGCCGCTGGCACCGGCCGCGCTTGAGGTGGCCACGCTGGAACGGGGCCGCGGACGGCGTTGCTTCCGACGGCTCACTGGGGACACCCTCGATGCGCTGCTGCTCGAGGGCGGCTCTCCGGCCTGATGGATCGTCGCATCTTCGGTATCGAGACGGAGTATGGCGTGACCTGCACGTTCAACGGGCAGCGCCGGTTGTCACCGGATGAGGTCGCCCGGTACCTGTTCCGCCGAGTGGTCTCCTGGGGGCGCAGTTCCAACGTCTTCCTGCGGAACGGATCTCGGCTCTACCTCGACGTCGGTAGTCATCCCGAGTACGCAACTGCCGAATGCGACAACATCTCCTCGCTGGTGACCCACGACAAAGCGGGCGAACGGGTGTTGGAGGGCCTCGTCGTTGATGCTCAGTTGCGGTTGCAGGCAGAAGGGGTCGGCGGGGAGATCTACCTGTTCAAGAACAACACCGACTCGGCGGGGAACTCCTACGGTTGCCACGAGAACTACCTGATCGGCCGGCAGGGCGACTTCGGCACGCTGGCTGATTCGCTGATCCCGTTCCTGGTATCGCGACAACTCATCTGCGGGGCGGGAAAGGTGCTCCAGACCCCACGCGGGGCCGTCTACAGTCTCAGTCAGCGGGCCGAACATATCTGGGAGGGAGTCTCCAGCGCGACCACTCGCAGCCGTCCGATCATCAACACCCGCGACGAACCCCACGCCGACGCCGATCGCTACCGACGGCTGCACGTGATCGTCGGCGACTCCAATATGAGTGAGACCAGCACGATGTTGAAGGTGGCCAGCACGGATCTGGTGCTGCGACTGTTGGAGGCTGGCCGACCGATGCGGGAGTTGACCCTTGAGAACCCGATCCGTGCGATCCGTGATATCTCCTACGACCTGACCGGTCGGAAGACCGTCCGGCTGGCCAACGGTCGCGAGTTGTCGGCGCTGGACCTGCAGCAGGAGTATCTGTCCAAGGCTCTTGATCACGCCGACGCCGAGGGTTGGCTGACACCCGGCTCCATTCATGCCCGAGCAGCCGAACTCTGGACCCGCACTTTGCACGCCGTCAGCACGCAGGACCCGTCCCTGATCGACACTGAGGTCGACTGGGCAATCAAACAGCGTGTCCTGCGGCGCTACATGCAACGTCACAACCTGGACCTCGGCAGCGCCCGAATTGCCCAGTTGGACCTCGCCTATCACGATGTCACTCGTAGCCGCGGCCTGTTCTACCTGCTGCAGGACGCCGGTCAGGCCGCCCGCGTCACCGACGACGTGCGGATCTTCGAGGCGAAGACCCTGCCCCCGCAGACGACCAGGGCCAAGTTGCGAGGCGACTTCATCCGGCGGGCGCAGGAGCGTAAGCGGGATTTCACCGTCGATTGGGTGCATCTGAAACTGAACGACCAGTCCCAGCGCACGGTGCTGTGCAAAGATCCTTTCCGCAGCGTGGACGACCGAGTGGCCCGGCTGATCGAGAGCATGTGAAGTCATCACGGGTGGCGGAGCGTGACGAGGCCTGGTGTCAGGGATACGATCGCCGGATGAGTCCTCGATCCCAGTTCACGACTGCCCTCTCACCGCGCCGAACGGCGGCCGCCATCGCTGTGGTCACTGCCGCCGCGGCCGTGACGCTGGCAGGGTGTGGTGGCTCCACCGCCTCCTCTGCGAGTTCGTCGGCCGCCGCGTCCTCGGCGCCGACCGCCGCCTCCTCAGCTGCCGGTTCGGGGCCCGCCAGCCCGGCCACCACCGCAACCGGACCGGTGGAGCAGGGCCCCACCGTCACCGCCAACGGTGTGACGGTCTCCGGGCCGAAAGGACAAGCACCGACCATCACCGTTACCAAGGGCGAGCCAGTCCCGACCGCCGAGGTGAAGAAGGATGTCTACCTCGGCGATGGCAAGGTAATGAAACCGGGCGGCTCCGGCACGTTCCAATACTCCGGCGTGCTGTTCAGCGACGGCAGCGCGTTTGACTCCTCCTGGCAACGAGGGGAACCGATTTCCTTCTCGCTGAACCAGGTGATCCCCGGTTGGCAGCAAGGGATCCCAGGCATGAAGGAGGGCGGCCGACGATTGTTGATCGTGCCGCCTGCGTTGGCCTACGGCAGCAGCAATATCCCGGGCATTCCGCCCAACTCGACCCTGGTGTTCGTCGTCGACCTAGTGAAGGTGCTCTAGATGACCGAGTTGCAGCCACCCGAGATCCCGTTCCCCGAAGGGGAGCCGCCGACTGAACTGGTTATTGAGGACGTCGTGGTCGGTGATGGCGCCGAGGCTGTCGCCGGCGCTGAGGTGCTTGTGCACTACACGGGCGTCGATTTCGCCACCGGCGAGGAGTTCGACTCCAGCTGGACTCGCGGCGAGCCGATCAAGTTCCCGCTGCGCGGCCTGATCCAGGGTTGGCAGGACGGTATTCCGGGGATGCGCGTCGGTGGTCGTCGGCTGTTGACTATCCCGCCCCGGCTGGCCTATGGAGAGACCGGTCATCACCGGCTGGCCGGCAGCACGTTGGTGTTCGCGATCGACCTACTCGCGGTCTACTAGCCCGGCCGCAGTCCGGATGTCCAAGGTCAAGACGGAGCGACTCACAGCTCTCGCGCTGTTGTTGCTTTCCACTCGGCGGCCACTGACCAAGGAGCAGATCGGGCAGTTCGTCGGGGAGTACAACACCTCCGATCGGGCTGCGTTCGAGCGTCAGTTTGAACGGGACAAGAACGAGTTGCGCGAGCTCGGCCTGGATATCGAGGCGGTGGACGCCAGCGATCCGGAGAGCGCCGCCTATATCGCTGACCTGGCCGGCTCCTTCCTGCCGCCGATCAGTTTCGACGCCGACGAGAAGCTGCTGCTGGGGATGGCGGCGGGGCTGTGGTCGGACGCCGATTGGGGCCGGGCCTCCCGCACCGCCCTGACAAAACTGGAGGCGGCCGGCGGGGAAACCATTCCGGAGGCCGTGTCCGCGGTTGGTTCAGCCGTCACCCGATCTGAAGCGGTGGACGCCATAATCAGTGCCCGGACCGCCGGTCAGCGGATCGCCTTCGGGTACCGCAAACCACGCCAACCCGCCGCCGAGCGACGCGTCGTCGAGCCGTGGGGATGCGTGATCCGGGGCGAGCGGTGGTTCCTGGTCGGTCGCGATGTCGACCGCGCGGCCGTGCGCGTGTTCCGGCTATCGCGCATCGACGGGGCCGTCACGGCCGTCGGGCGACCCGGGGCGTTCCAACTGCCGGCCGATGTCTCGATCGAGGCCGAACTTCAGGCCGTGCTGGACCGTGAACCTGTCGGTACCGCCCAGCTGTCGTTGGCAGCCGGCAGATCCCCTGCGTTGCGTCGGCTGTGCGAGGTGACGGGGGCCGTGGCTGACGAGGACCTGCTGTCCCTGCCGTACCGCGATCCGGATTGGGCGCGGCGCACCATCCTGTCGGCTGGCGACGCGGCGCGGGTGTTGGGCCCAGCTGTGCTGGCCAGTCAGGTGCGGGCAGCCGCCGAGGCGGTGGTGAACCTCCACACTGGAGCCACCAGTGTGCTGCCTACGGCCACCGGTGCTCCCCAGCAACGACGGAAGACCCCTGCCCCGGAGCGGGTCGGCCGAATCCTCAACCTGGTGGCCTGGGTGCGGTCGCGAGGAGGTCGAGCCCGACTCTCGGACGTCGCCGCGCACTTCGGGACAACAGAGCAGGTGTTGGCCCAGGACGTGGAGTTGGCCGCCTGTACCGAATTCGGCCCCTACCACGACACCATCGATGTGGAGGTGACCCGCGGTGGCTACGTCACTGTGCACGATGCGCAAGGAGCTGCTCGCCCCGTGAGTTTGTCGACCGCGGAGGCCCTGCCGCTGGTGATGGGCCTGGCGATGCTGGAGGCCTTCGCGCCGATCTCGGATACGGATCTGTTTACCCGCACCCGAGCAAAAGTCGTCACGGCCGCCGGCTCCACGTCCGGTCTGGCGGGCATTGCCCTCGCTCAGGTCGACGAGACTGATCCGGGAGTTGTCGCCGCTGTCGGGCGGGCGGTGGCAGAGGCGACGGTGCTGGAAGTGGACTATCTGAGCCTCGGACAGGATCGCGAGGTGAGGGCGGTTGTCCATCCGATCGCCTCGCGTGTTGCGGCTGGTCATCGCTACCTGCAGGCCTGGGACCCGACCGTCGGCGAGGTCTACATCCGGCTCGACCGGGTCACCAGCGCCCGGCTGGGTGAGGCACCATCCAGACCGCCGTCAGCTGTTGCGGCGACAACTGTCGTCAGCGGTCGACTTCGGGCGTTCGGCCCCCGAGCTGAGGTCTTGCTCAGCCCTGCCGGCCGGGATTTCGCTGAGACGATTCCGTGTGAAGAGGTCGCACCGCTCGCCGGCGGCTGGACTCGGGTGGTGGTGGCGACCAGCAGGCCGGAATGGCTGGCCCGAGCGGTGTTGGCCGAGGGAGGGGCCGCCGAGGTGATCGCGCCGCAGGCACTGCGGGATCTGGCCCGACAGACCGCCGAGGACTTCCTCACTCGACAAGTCGTGCCCCAGCCGTAGCCGTTCCGGTGGCCCTGGTTATGGGTTGACGCGACCTTCACGCGTACCTGGGGGCGGCTCAGGCTGTGCGACCATCGAGCTGGTGGTGATCTGCCACCGCAGGGTGATGAATCGGGCGGTGACGACGAACCCGACACAGGCGAAGGCGGCCAGGCCACCGTTGACGCGGGACAAGGCGAGGTAGATCAGCACGCCGATCAGTGCCAGGAGGGCGTAGGGGGCGCCGGGGGTGATGATCGTGGGCTGCTGTCGGCGAAGCAGGGACACGATCACGCCGCCGGTGACAGCGGCAAACAGCCCCACCACGACGGCACCGATCGCCGGGATGCGGTAATCGAGGGCCTTCTGCGTCCCGACTACGGCGTAGAGCCCCAAAGTCAGCGCGTCCAGTCCGACGATGACGGTACCGTCCATCCGAATCCAGCGCCCGAAGGCCAAGACCAACGCAACCCCGGCGATCACCATCGTCGGATACCAGAACGATTGGATGGCGGCGGCCGGCAGTCCGAGCAAGGTGTCACGTGCCAGGCCACCGCCGAGTCCGAGGAACAGCGCGAACACCGCCATCCCGATGATGTCGACGTCGGCACCGGCACGCCGCCCGATGCCTGCACCCTCGACGGCACCCACCAGGGTGGTCACCAGCAACAGCCACAGCGGTGTCTGCTCGGCGATGTTGGGCAGCGCGCCCACGCGTCTGACCTATTCCGAATCAGATGGTGTGGGGTACAAAGGAGCCGATCTGGGTGTCGGGCAGGGGTTGGGAACGTGATGAGGTGAAATCGGTGGTGGCCACATCCAGCACATAGATGGTGGGGTCGTTGCGCAGCCGGTAAGACCACCGACCGCCGGTGAGGTTGGCGATGGTGCTCCAGACTGTGACTTCGTCGGCCGGTTGACCGGTGGGTCCGATCTCGCGGATCAGGCCTGAATTGATGTCGAAGGAGTTCAGGATGTGCAGGGTCGACATCTCCGCGGCGGCGCTGTCGGGGGCCTCGTCGGCCAGTGCGACCTGGACGAGTGCGCGCACAAACCGTCCGGGTGGGGTGTAGTCGCCAGGCAGCCCACGCAGACCGCCGCCCTGCCCCAGCGGCTCGAGGGTCAACCCGTCGATCTTGCTGCTGGGGTTGGTGGCGGTGAGGCCGGTGTACTGCCGCAGGTTGGTGAGATGCCAGTCGAGGTAGGGCGGGTTGGTGCCCACCCCCATCGGGTTGTCCACCACAGAGAGGCCCTCGGGGCGCATCTCCAACGCCAGCGAAGCGGTCTTGTCGTGGAACAGGAAGTGCAACGGCGGGATGAAACCGATGCCGGGATCGAAACCGCAAATGGTCAGATCGGCGGCCGCTTCCTTGATCTCGTCGATGGATCCGCAGGTGGCCAGCAGGTACGCGATGACGTCGACTTCGGTCAGGTCCTTGCCGTCGTGCTTGGGCTGCTGATAGTCACAGAACCCGGCCATGTAGAGGCCGTGACCACTCACGCCGGCCTCGTTCATGCCGTCCATGACCCCAGTGTCAGTGACCGCGGCGATACCAACGATGCCGTAGCTGCTGGTCCAGTTCCGGCCCCCGGGCATGATCGACGTGAACTGTGTCCCCTTGGCCACCACCTGCAACTGCCAGGGAAGGCCCACGGGGAACTCCATCGTGCGCCCCACCACGACGGTTCCGTCGTTGGCCGGACGATGTTTGAAGTTCGTGCACATATGCGTCTCCTGGAGAGTTGACCGTGTCCTGGCCAACCTAGCCGACCGACCCGGCGCCCTGCCCGCCAAGCGCGCACGGAGGTCGGCGATCAGCGAGGCGCCGGCCGGTGGCGAAATATCGTCTGAAGTGCCGTCGTGGCTAGATTGATCAGGTGCAGAAACCGGCGCGGCCAACCACTTGAAAAAGGCGCCGGATGAGCGGAGTCGCTTTGTCATTCGCCGCCGCGCTCAAGGTGCTTCTGTTCGCTGGCGTCATCGTTGCCGGGATCGCTGGCGTCATCGCCATCGGGTTCCCCACCGCCGCGCTGTTGTCGTTCCCCGGCATCGTGCTGGGTGCGATCTCCGCGCTGACCTTCGGTCGGTGGTGGCCCAGCCTGGCCGCGCTGGCCGTATTGTGCGCCCTCACGTGGGTGGCGCTGCTGGTTTTCAACAACGCGTGGGCAGCCGCGGCGATCATGGGGCTGGTCGGGATCGCGTTGGGATTGTCCTGCCGAATCGGTCTGCACGGGATCACTCTGAACATCGCCATCTTCACCTCAGCAGCGTTCTTCGCGGTCCTGGCCCCCGTTGGACAGGTCGGAACAATTCCAGCAGCGAGCAGTACGACCGCGGCGATCCTGGCCGGCGGGCTCATGTCGATCACGGTGTTCCTGCTCGTTGCCCGCGGCAAGACACTGCCGAAGGCGACGACCTTCCCCTGGCCGGACACCATGGTGCACACCGTTTCGGTGTCAGTCACCCTGTTCGCCGCCACGGGGATCGTTTTGACTTGGGATCGCACGCCCGTTTCGGCGTGGCTGCTGGTGACCATCGTGGTCTTGTCGCAACCGATCGACCAAGTCACGGTCCGGCGAAGCGTCCAACGAGTCTTCGGTACCCTTGCCGGCGCTGCACTGGCGGGACTGATCATCGTGACCGTGACCGCTGAATGGCAGTTGATCACGATCGCACTGGTGTGCCTCGTGTTCGCGTGGAGTTACCGACTTTCCCACCCGGCCGTCGAGCAAGGCCACAGATATTGGGTCTACGCGTTGATCTGGACCCCCGCCATGGTCATGCTCGCGGTCCCGCAAGGTGGCTCCGCCACCCTCGATGCCGACCTTGCCCGCGTCCTATTCACGATCGCAGCCGCCATCGCAGTCGTCGCCGTCACCTACCTGGCCCGCCAACTCGTGAGCCACGCCACCCCACGCTCCAACAGCGGCTCCGTCGAGGCCGCACCCTGATAGCCCTATTCCGCAGGCACCCAATCCGGTCCGACGTCTTTCGGGCGACTCTCTCGAATCGGAAATTCGGCCAAGAATTGGCCATTTGGTGTGCAAGCGGCCGCCAAATCGGTAACTCTGCGTCATAGTCGCTGTTCAGCGACATGAGGCAGCGGAGGTGGCCAGATGACCACGATCAAGGTCACTTGCCCGGAGTGTGGCGATATCGACCTGGCACCGGGTGACCTGTCACTGTGCATCGCACCGAATTGGGCCACCTATTCTTTCGATTGCCCGGAGTGCGGTGAGAAGGTGCAGAAAGCGGCCGATTCCGAAGTCGTGGACCTGCTGAGTAGCGCCGGTGTGCCAACCGTGCACGTACCGGCCGAGGCCCTTGAGCCCCACGTCGGCGGGCCGATCGGCTACGACGACCTGCTGGACTTCGCTTTGGTGCTGACCGACGACTCAGCGATGGCCGCCGGGCTCGCACGGATAAGCACCCCGCTCGCTCCCCGCTCACGTAAGAGGCGCATCCGGCGCTGATGCCGTTAGTGGAAAGTCTGCGTCGGTCGAGCTGACGCAGGGCGTATGCTTCGCACATCCGTATTGACGCGGCCGCAACGGCCACCTGAGGAGAGGTTCGGCATGGCTGGCTTGAAGCCCTGGGAACTCATCATTCTTGTTGTGATCGTGCTGCTGCTGTTCGGCTCCAAGAAGTTGCCGGATGCGGCGCGTGGAATCGGAAGGTCGCTGCGCATCTTCAAGGCCGAGACCAAGGGTCTGCTTGAGGACGACAAGGCCGCCGGAGTCGACGGCAGCGCCACCCCAACTCTGGAGCAGTCCGCTCAGCCGGCACCGGTGGCTCAGCCGGCACCGGTGGCGCAGCCAGCACCGGTAGCCCAGCCGGCCCCAGTCGCGCAGCCAGCACCGGCGGCGCAGCCAGCACCGTCAACTTCAGGCTCCGCCGCCGAAACGGCCAGCCCGCATTCCGGCAACTCCGCCTGATCCTCGGAGCATGACCACGTTCGACGAAGGCATCAGCAGTCAGAGCGACGACCAAGTGGTCGAGTCGTCGATGACCCTCACCGATCACCTTCGGGAGTTGCGCTCCCGGCTAGTCAAGAGTGCGCTTGCCCTGGCGGTGGGGATGGTCCTTGGCTGGATCTACTATGAACCGCTCTTCGCTGTCCTCCGGGAGCCGATCGACCAGGTGATCGTCGAGGCGCGGGGCAAGGGCCAGACGGTCCAGATTGTCGTGCTGGGCGTCGGCGAGGCGTTCACCCTGAAACTGAAGATCAGTGCCGTCGCCGGCATCATCCTGTCGTCGCCGGTATGGCTGTACCAACTGTGGCGGTTCATCACCCCCGGCCTCCGCAAGAACGAGCGCCGGAATGCTTACCTCTTCGTTGCCGGCAGCCTGCCGCTGTTCCTGGTCGGCGTGGTGATGGCCTACATCTTCCTGCCCAAGGGCCTGAGCCTGCTGTTCGGATTCACCCCGGAAGGGGTCGGCAACTACGTCGAAGTAAGCAAGTACCTATCGTTCTTCCTGCGCACCGTGATCGTCTTCGGGGTGGGATTCCTGACGCCGGTTGTTCTGATCGCGCTAAACCTGGTCGGGGTGCTGTCCGGCAAGCGACTGATGGCAGCGTGGCGCATCATCATCTTCTCGGTGTTCGTGTTCGGCGCCGTCGCCACCCCGTCCGGGGACCCGATTTCGATGCTGGTGCTCTCCCTGCCGGTGCTGGGCCTAGTCGTGTTGGCCATCATCTTCTGCCTCGTCAACGATCGTCGTCGCGCTCGCAGAGGTGGCGAGCCCGACTACACGAAATGGTCGGATGACGAGGTGAGTCCGATACCTTCGAGGGACGATCCCGATGTAGGTTCCTCGTCATGACGCAATCTGAAGGACCCGGCCCTGGCGAGCATCACAGGACGCTGCGGCACGTGTCCCTGCTGATCAATCCGACGTCCGGTCGCGGCCGAGGAGGCAAGAACGCCCCAATCGCCGCGAGCAGGCTGCGGGAGCGCGGGCTCGAGGTGACAGAGGTGCTGGGCGGTTCAGCGGCTGGCGCGATGTCGGCGGCTGCGGAAGCAGTCGAGGCCGGTACCGATGCCCTCATCGCCTGCGGTGGCGACGGGACGGTCCACCTCGCCCTGCAGGCGGTGGCTGGCACCAGCACGCCGTTGGGAATCATCCCGGTCGGCACGGGCGACGACAATGCCCGCTCGCTGCAAGTGCCGTTGAACGATGTGGAGGCGGCCGCCGACGTGATCGCCGACGGATGTGTGCGGCAGGTCGATGCCGGACATGTGGACGCCCGTGACGGAACCTCGCGGTTCTTCCTCGGCGTGCTCAGTTCTGGATTCGACTCGTTGGTGAATGAACGCGCGAACCGGATGTCGTGGCCCAAGGGGCAGGCCCGCTATCTGATCAGCACGTTGGCGGAGTTGCGGGTGTTCAAACCGCTCGACTACACGTTCACGGTCGACGGCCGGAATCACGACGCACGGGCGATGCTGGTAGCGGTCGGGAACGGCGTCTCCTACGGGGGCGGAATGAAGGTATGCCCGACCGCGATAGTCGACGACGGTGAGTTGGCGGTGACCTTCCTCGGAGAGGTGAGCAAGGGGACCTTCCTGAAGGTGTTCCCTAAGGTCTTCTCCGGTCGTCACATCGAGCACGAATCAGTGACTGTCTACTCGGCACACACCATCCACCTCGACGCTGCCAAGCAAGTCGCCTACGCCGACGGTGAACTCGTCGGACCATTGCCGATTGACATCGAGGTCAGGCCGAAGGCGGTCACCGCCATCGTGCCGTGCCGCCACTAGAGTCGAGTACGTGACTTCGCCCGCCGAACGATTCGCCGCGGCCAAGCTCCGTGAACGTGACCGCACCACCGAGCTGGCGAAGTTCACCGCCGGGCTCGACTTCCAACTCGACGATTTCCAGGTCCGGGCTTGCCGGGCACTGGAGGCGGGCGACACCGTGCTGGTGGCGGCACCCACTGGGTCGGGCAAGACAGTGGTGGGTGAATTCGCCATCCACCTGGCTGTCACCGCCGGCAGCAGAGCCTTCTACACCACGCCCATCAAGGCCCTCAGCAACCAGAAGTTCAGCGATCTGGTGGCGACCTATGGCGAATCCGGCGTTGGCCTGCTCACCGGCGACAACTCGATCAACGGCGACGCACCGGTGGTGGTGATGACGACCGAGGTGCTGCGCAACATGCTCTATGAGCAGTCGTCCGCGCTCACCGGCCTGAGCCACGTGGTGATGGACGAGGTGCACTACCTGGCTGACCGTTCTCGAGGGGCGGTCTGGGAGGAGGTGCTGATCCAGTTGCCGGAGAGTGTCTCGGTGGCCGCGCTGTCGGCCACGGTCAGCAACGCCGAAGAGTTCGGCGACTGGCTTGCCACGGTGCGCGGATCGGCAACCGTGATCGTCGAGGAGCACCGTCCGGTGCCGCTGTGGCAGCACGTGGCGGTGGGCAATCGGCTACACGACCTCTACGCCGATCAGGACGCCGGTCAACTCAACCCCGAATTGGCACGGTTGGCCCGGGAGGCGCGACAGGCGGAGAAGTTGAACGCCAATCGTGGCAGCTACCGCAGGCGCGGACCCCGCGGGCCGCGGCCGCCGAGCAGAATCGAAGTGATTGAGAAGTTGCGGCAGGAGGACCTGCTGCCCGCAATAACGTTCATCTTCTCCCGGGCCGGCTGTGACGCCGCCGCCGACCAGTGCGTCGCGGGTGGCCTGCGGCTGACCAGCGCGGCGGAGGCGGCGCTGATCCGCGACATCGCAGACACCGCCTGCGCCCATCTGCCCGAGGCCGACCTGGCCCTGCTCGGCTACGACGACTGGGTGGACATGCTCAGCCGTGGGGTGGCTGCCCACCACGCGGGCATGCTTCCGACATTCAAAGAGGTCGTTGAGGGACTGTTCCAACACGGACTGATCAAGGCGGTCTTCGCCACCGAGACGCTGGCGCTCGGCATCAACATGCCGGCCCGCAGCGTGGTGCTCGAGAAACTGAGCAAGTGGAACGGCGAGACCCACGCCGATATCACCCCGGGGGAGTACACCCAACTCACCGGTCGGGCCGGTCGCCGCGGTATCGACGTCGAGGGCCACGCCGTGGTCGTCTGGCATCAGGGACTCGACCCGGTCGACCTCGCCGGTCGCGCGTCCACCCGCACGTATCCGCTGCGGTCCAGCTTCCATCCGTCCTACAACATGGCCGTCAACCTGGTGGCGCAACTGGGGCACCACACCGCCCGGGAGGTGCTGGAGACGTCGTTCGCACAGTTTCAGGCCGATCGAGCGGTAGTGGGGCTTGCCACCCAACTCCGAAGGCAGGAGGAGGCGGCCGAAGGCTATCGGGAGGCGATGGTCTGCCACTTGGGGGACTTCGTGGAATACGCCGGTATCCGTGAGCAGATCGGCCAGCGGGAGAAGTCGCTGTCGCGAGCCGGTCAAGCGGCTCGCAGATCGAGTGCCGCCCGAACCCTGGAACGGCTCCGCCCGGGGGACATCATCGTTGTGCCGACAGGGCGCAGGGCAGGGCCGGCGGTCGTGATCGACCCGGGCCTGGTCGACGGGGAGGACCCCCGACCACAGGTGATGACCGTCGATCGACAGGTGCGGCGGCTCTCGGTCATCGATTTCCCGGGACCGGTGGAGCCGGTCGAGCGGCTGCGTATCCCCAAGAACTTCAATGCCCGCAGTGCGACCGCGCGCCGGGAGTTGGCCCACTCTCTGCTGGACAAGGTACGAGGAGTCGAGATCCGACGGCCTCGCAAGGAGCGCGGCGGACCCGGCACCGCCGACGTTGAAATCCAGCAATTGCGAGCGCGGCTGCGCAAGCACCCCTGCCATGGTTGCGACGAGCGTGAGGACCACGCTCGCTGGGCCCAGCGGTACTATCGGCTGCGGCGGGAAATCGATTCGCTGGCCGCGCGGGTCGAGCAGCGCACCAACTCGATCGCCCGACAGTTCGACCGAGTGTGTGCGGTGTTGGCCGACCTCGGGTACCTGACCTCCGCCACCGACGACGCCGAGGTAACACCACCGGGTGGAATGCTCGCGCGGATCTACAACGACAACGATCTGCTGGCGGCCGAGGCTTTGCGGACCGGTCTGTGGCACGGATTGGACCCGGCCGAACTCGCCGCCGCCTGCTCGACGCTGGTGTTCCAGGGACGCGCGAGCGAGGAGCCGGTGGCACCGCGGATGTCGAACTCGCAGGTGGCGACCGTCATCCGTGACCAGGGTCGACTGCTGGCAGATCTCAAGTCGCTCGAGCGCGAACACCGGGTGGCCTTCCTCGGAGACCTGGACGCCAGATTCGCCTGGCCGGCCTTCCGATGGGTCAACGGCCGCCCGCTGCAGGAGGTCTTGCGGGAGTGCGAGCTGGCCCCGGGCGACTTCGTACGCTGGTGTAAACAGCTCGCAGACTTCTTGGGGCAGGTGGCTGACGCAGCGGGTGTGTTGTCCGGTGACGAGTCGGCTGCGGTCGCGAAGAACGCCGTTCTCGCCGCGAGGTCGATCCGGCGCAGTGTGGTTGCCTACAGCTCCGTCGGGTAGCCGAACTCGGGCGGTTCCGTCTGCTGGGGCCAGCTGGTTCTCAGCCGACAGATGAGCGGAGTGGGCGGTTGCCTTCGCGTGGCTTTGGTGGGCGAGGAACAGATCGCGGTACAGGGCGGAGCTGGCCTTGCTGCGTCCTCGAGCGGTTGCAGCAGACGCCGTCGATCGGGGGAGCGTGATTGCCTTGGAATGCGAGCAGCCGATTGGCATCGGCCAACGCGCATCGGCCAACGCGCGTTGGACATCGTCGGCGAGCACTGCGTCGGCCAGCACTGCGTCGGCCAGCACTGCGTCGGCCAGGACTGCGTCGGCCAGCGGTCGATGCGGCCGCTCGATGATCGCCACAGCGCACGACGGGAGACCTGCCTCGTCAGCCACCAAATCGACGTCAGCGCCGGCATCGTGACCGTGCTGGCAGCCGCACCCCGATCCGACGTCTACCGACCGCAGTAGTCCTCTGACAGCAGGGCAGGTCGGCACCCGCTAGTTCGATGGCGCCGGTGCACGGGCAGGCGCATCCATCCGGTCGGAACGGGCGCGTTCCGGCGCCGGTGTTTGAGTCAAGATCCTGCAGGTATCGATCACGCTGGCGGTCCCAGTCCCAACGCCCCGCCGCTGATCAGGCCCCATCAGCGGCGTCGAACAAGACGAACAGATCCAGACCCGACCGCGGCGGCACGCCCTCGAACCGCCCGGCCGCGCGGATCTGCGCCTCCGTCAGGAACTCCGTCGCCACCCAGAGCGCGTGCGCTTCAGCACAGGAGGCGCCGCATTAGTGACTCGGTCGACGTGCCTACATGAAACTGTCGGGAGCTCGATGTATTCTTAGAACGTAAGTTCGAGCAGGCGGGTTCGTTCGGTTGGGGCTCGTTCAGTTGGGGTTCGTTCAGTGAATCGCCTTGGGGGGTGAACAGCATGGAATCGTGGTCGGGGCTTGGGCCGGTGGTGATCGACCTGTCGCGCGATATTGATGTCTGGACTGCAGGCGCCGCCGAGAAGGCCGCGCAGGAGGAGGCCGCTGACGCCGCTGCGCAGGATGCCTACTCCGATGCGGATGCCGACGCGGACGCAGAAGTCGCTGATGCCGGTGAGAGTCCGGATGTGGCGGTGTCGGGTGGTGTGTGGGAGTCGGGGTTGGCGCGGTTGGTGTCGTTGTGGTGGTTGGAGTCGTGTCCGGGGTGGGTGTCGGCGCAGTGGGCCGAGGTGCGGTTGTCGTCGGCGGTGCGGGATCTGATGTTGTTGCCGCCGGGGCCAGTGTTGTTGGCGGCGGTGGCGGCGATCCCGACGGGGGCGTGTCGGGTGGATCACAAGGGTGAGGAGATGCCTGGACTTGAGCCGGTGCCTGGGTCTGTGCCGGGGTGGGCGTGTGCGTGTCAGGTGGTGGTCGCCGCGGCGTGGG
>CAZJNU010000046.1:0-21425 GCA_964547485.1 uncultured Actinomycetes bacterium | reverse complement strand
ATCCTGGTCGATGCCGGTACACCTGACGCCCGAGCGTTGGTGGCCGACTTCAATCTGGCGCTGGGCTACTTCGGTCACGACCCCGCCTACCCGAAGGAAGGCGAGACCCGCGGGATGGCCGTGCTGGTCACCAACCCCGCAGACGTAGCCGAGATCAGCACCTACTTCGATGCCGACTGGCCCCCGTACGGGCAGTGGCCAGCCACCACTCGACCCAACCTGCTCTGGTCACCCAGCCAACGCTCGTTCACCAACCCTGGGAATTCCACCTCCGCCCTGCTGCAACTGATCGCCGAGAGTCAGAACTCGCTGGATCTATATGTCCAGGAACTGCCGATACCCGCGATCCTGTTCGACCCGCTGGTCCAGCGAGCCCAGGACGGCCTGACAGTCCGGATCATCAGCAATGACGGCGGCGTCGACAGTGAGGCTGTGGCGGTGCTGACCGCCGCGGGAGTGAAACTGGTGTACTCGGCGGCGGATCCCAACGGCGACGGTAAGCCGCTCTACATTCACACCAAAAGCATCGTCGCCGACGGCGGCACCAGTCGGGCGGTAGCCTACGTCGGCTCCATCAACCCGTTCGTCGACCAGTCGCTGCAGACCGAACGGGAGCTTGGAGTATTCGTGACGGCGACCGAATCCGTCAGCCAGATCCTGACGGTGTTCAACCGCGATTTCAGCTCGGCGAGGCCTGCATGACCGCCCCCAATGATCCGACTCGTCGCGCGCTGTTGCGGCTGGGCTTGGCGACCGCCGGGGTCGGGTTGGCGCCCGGGCTGCTCTCCGCTTGCGGCCGGTCGGGTAGCACCGCTCCCGCTTCCTCTTCCTCGCCGCCGACCTCACCTCTCCCACCGGCTCCGTCGCCAGCCAACACCGCGACACTCAGCAGCGCCGAAGAGGCTGGCTCGCTTGTCCTCTGGTCGGCGAACCAAGCGGCCCGGGACGGATCCTTCGGGATCGCCGGGGCGATGTTCGACAATGCCTCCGGCCACGTCTTGCAGCTGATCCCGAACCAGGTCATGGCGCGGCTCCGCTCCGATGTGGCCGCCAGCGACGGCGAGACCTTCACCCACGACCCGACGGCACACGGCGAGCGGCAACTCGTGTCCTGGTACTACGCCAACCGCGAGGCAATGACCCTGCCGGAGCCGTCCAAGCTCACCGTCACCACCTCGCTCGACCCCTGCGCGATGTGCACTGGCGCGCTCTTGACCGCCGGTTTCAACGTTGGCGTGGTCGCGCCAGACACCTTCAGCGGCATCAACTACACCCAGGACGGACAGTTCGCCGACCTGCCTCCGAACCTTCGAGCCAGCGCCCTTGGGACCTTCGGCTACTACGCGGTCGCCGGTGGTCGCCGGTTCCAGGGCGCCGCGACAGTTCCGTTCGCCGGCACCGAACTCACTCAGGGCACCTTCGACGGCTGCGAGAACACCTACCAGATCAGCGCCACGGCAGTTCGGCAGAGCCGCAAGGACAGCGGCACGGACCCTGCCGCGCTGAAGGATCCGACCACCACGACCGGCGCCAAGCCGGTGCTCACCGCCTACCGAAAGTTGTATCCGCAGGCATTCGAGCTGCGGCTGCCCACACCCGGCAGGCCCGACGCGGAACTCCGTAGGGTCCTCACCCAGGTGCGGGACGCCACCCCAGGTGCCACCAATTCGGTCGCCTTCGCGGACCCGTTCGGCAATGTCGTGCTGGTGGCAGCCGACACTCCCGAGCTGAATCCGATCGCAACCGCATTCATGAATGTGACCCAGTCCTACTCGACCACCCGGTTTGAACTGATGAACGATCGGGCCACCAACGCCGTCGCCAAGGCGACCTTGACGAGCCCCAAATACGGGACATTCGTGTTTCTCAACGCCCCTGACCCCTACCCCGCCAGCACCCTGGTGGACCTCGGCAGCTACGGCTCCACCGTCGAATCGGCGCCACCAAATCCTGGCAACTTCCAATACTTTGACCCTCCCCGGCGCGGCTCCATTGCAGCACTTAAGCAGGTGATTGCCGTGCTCCCGCCGCTCTATTCGCAGCTGATCAAGATCTCGCCGCAACAGGTGGCAGGCGGGTAACTCCACCGCCGGGCTCAATTCCGAGCGGATAGCCGCGCAGCTGAGCGGATGGTTGCGTCGGTCAGTATTCTGACCAAATGTCGAACTCTGCAGTCGCAAGTCGTTCCTGGCGCCTACTGGTCACCGCCGCCGCCGCTGGCCTGTTACTGGCGGCCTGTGGCAACAGTGCAGGGAGTTCCACCTCATCGTCGGCCGCCGCAATCGGCGCAGAGGACGGCGCCGGTGGAGTCCAACCGACCGGGACGGTCATCGCCACCTCCGGATTCGACGTCGCCAGGAACGGGTTCGCGTTCCAGAACTACGGCAACGAGGGCACTCCGCAGAACCTGGACGCCAACGCCATGTGGTCTTTGTTCGGCGATCAGGTGTGCGCCCGGATCGAGGGCGACACCTGCACGCTGGCGCCGACCCCCGAGAAGTGGATGAAGGTCCAGAACGATTCGATGAACGGCGGCCACTGCTTCGGCCTTGCCGGTCTCGCCTGGGCCCTCTACAAGCAGGAAATCGACCCGAACAGGTATGGCGCGCCAGAAGCTGGCGAGATGGCACTTGAGGGGAACATTCCGCTACAGACCGATGTCGCCGCGGTATTCGTGACGCAGGCGACGGAGCCAACCGCAACCGACAAGATCACGGTCACTCCGAACGACGCGATCGAAAAGATGAAGCAGGCATGGGCAGCCGGGCAAGGTTATGCGTTGGCGTTCTTCCAGATCAAGGACGGCGAGCCCACCGGCGGTCATGCGGTGACCCCGGTCGCCCTCGAGGACCGCGGCGAGGGCAAGGTCGGCATCGTCCTGTACGACAACAACTTCCCGAAGCAGCCGCAGGTGATGGTGGTGGACACCGCCGCCAACACCTGGTCCTACAGCACCGCCGCGGACCCCAAGAACGATCCGGAGGCCTATGTCGGCGGGGTGGACAACCCGCTCGAACTCTTTCCAGTCACCCCGATGATCGGTCCACAGAGTTGCCCGTTCTGTGCGGGCGGGGAGCAGAGCCAGGCCGCCGGTGTCGGCAGCACCAAGAAGACGGTGGGCAGCGGCAGCGAGTTCAACTATGTGTACCTGAACCAGGAGGCTGACGCCAGCGGCGTCACCATGTCGGTGACCGACGCCAATGGCCAACCCATCCCCGGCGCGAAGCCGATCGCCCCGCTGTCAGGCCAGTCCGGGGCGCCGCCGGCGATGCTCGTCCCGAAGACGGTTCCGTTCCAGATCAGGATCGACGGCTCGAAACTGCAGAAACCCTCCAATGCTGACCTCTCGATCATCGGACCCGGCTACAGCTACGGAGTCGACAAGTTCGAGGTCCAGCCGGGTGACTTCGACACTGTGAGCTTCGACCCCGCCACTAATTCGATCAGCTATGAAACCAAGGCCGGCTCAGCACCGGACATCGTGCTCAGCCTCGACGGGGCAACAACCTCCTACGACTTCCTGTTCGGCGGGCTGGCGCTGCCCGAAAACGGCGGCAAGATCGGAGTGAAACTGGACCCGACGAAGCAAACCGTGACAGCCTCCGCCGAGAAGTCCGGCCCGGCAGAGATCGACTTCGTCATCGGCCGGGTGGACGAGAAGAGCGACGAGGAGTTCACCAGCGACCCGATCCCGCTGGAGGCCAACGAGTCCCTCATCATCGAGTACGGGAAGTGGCAGGGCAACGGTACGTCGATGCCGATCGGGATCGACACCAACGGCAGTGGTGAGATCCAGGAACGCCTGGTGGAGTCCAAGCCGGCGGGCTGACTCCCTAACTGCGCCTGTGCGCCGCGACAGCGAAGCAGGTCGCGAGGGCTGCGGCCACCAGTAGTTCCTGCGGGAGCCATGCATGTTCAGTCTGGATCCGGGAGTGGAATTGGTCCAGCCAGCGCGGGTGGAACCCCCTGCCGAAGAACAACCGGTAGGGCTGATCAGTGTCTGGCAGGCAAGCGCCAAAAATGCCAGCCGCGACGCGCAACCGGGCATCCGGCGGGGAGGTCTTCAACACCAACGCCGAAACGCCCAGCCCCACGAGACCGTCTACGACCGCGATCGACAGGGCCTCATCCGCGTCGGCCACCCCCCAGTGCGGTATCGAGTCCATCAGGAAATGCGAGGCAACCCCCGCCACCGCGACCGCCGGAACTGCGACGGCTGCGGGGCAAGCTGGGGCCAGCAGTCCCAGCGTGGCGCCGGCGAGGACGTGATTGGTGATCAGCATGGACCCATCCTCCGCCCGCTGTGCCCGACGATGCCGAGCAACGCAGCATCAACTGGCCCCGCCGCCCGGTTGACGCGGCGACGGGGCCAGTGGCCAGAGCCGGGGTCAGAGGCCACCGACCGCGGCACTCGCTGCTGACGCCGAGCCCGTGATCGGGTTCAGTTGCACTCCGGCTGACACCTGGCTACCGATCTGGACCTTGTAGACGCCGCCGAGTGAACCCGGGTTGAAGTAGACCGTGTAGTTCGAGATCGGGTTGGAGAGTTGGAACGCCTTGAATCCGGGTACGGGCTGATTGCGCGAGTTGAGAACTCGCACCCAATCGCCTGACTGGGCTCCGCTGATGGTGCCGCGCAGTTGGTAGACCCTGCCGTACGGAGGATGATTCACGACCGTCGCGGTCGGCGCCGAGATTGCCCGCAGGCCCGACTGCTGCGTTGATACCGCCGCCACCGAGGACACCTGGCCGGGAGTTGCGGCCATCGCCGCGGTCGGGAAGGCAGCGAGTGCCAGCCCGGTCGCCACGGCCGCACCGGTGAGAATGATTCGCGAGCGCATGGGAGTTCCTTTCGATTGCGGGGGTGCTGACGAACTCCGCGGTTTGGGTGCCCGTCGCTATCCCTGCCCTCGGTATGCCCGACTGCGGGGAATCCCAAACATGTAATTCCCATGAAGTCTCGTCGGACTGACCGCGCGGCAGCTACGTCAGCCTGCGCTGGCCAGCGCCTCGGCAAACGTCGAGACCGGCTGCGCCCCGGCGACCGCAATCCGGCGGTCGAACACAAAGAATGGGACTCCGCGCGCACCGAGTTGCGCAGCCGTGACCTGATCGGCAGCGACCTGGTCGCGATAGTCAGTTGAGCCGAGCATTGTCAGCGCCGCGTCCGCATCCAACCCGACACCAGCCACCAACGGGTGCAACTCCTCGGCCGTGAAGACCGGCAGCGCGCTCTCAAAGTAGGAGGAGAACAGCGCCTCGAGCAGCGCTGCCCCGCGGCCTTGTCGTTGAGCCCAGAGAACTGTCCGGTGGGCATCGGCGGTGTTACCGCTGACCGTCTCCGCGAGCCGGTAGTGCAGACCCGCTTCCGCCGCGGTATCGCTGACGTCGGACATCATGTCGACTGCCTGCGAGAGCGTGATGTCGTATTTCTGCGCCAGCACCTCCACTGTGCGGCGGCCATCGTTGGTGGCATCCGGATCCAGTTGAAAGGCCCGATGAACGACCGTCACCCGCTCGCGATCCCGATACCTCGCGAGGGCCTGGGAAAATCGCCGTTTTCCGATGAAGCACCAGGGACAGACCATGTCCGACCAGATCTCAACCTGCATTGAAACTCCAATCCGCTACGGCAGCCGGCTCGCGCCGAGGGCCCGAGTCACTCGTCATCGGACAGCCTAGGCCGGACAGCGAGCCCCCGTTGCTGAGACGATTCCCTCATGGACTCCCAGGCCTCGAATTCCAGGGTCGAATCGGACACCGGCCCATCACCCGCCGAGCTGTCCCTGGGAGTGATCGGGAAGCGACTGCTGCTGGCGTTGGCCGCGATGGCGGTGCTGGCGGTGCCGGCAGTAATCGTCGGACTGGCGTGGAACTCCGCCGGCACCTCAGTCGTGGTTCTCGGTTCGATCCTGGCGTTGGCCACCACCGCAACCGCGGGCTACCGGGCCGGTGTCAGTGCCGTTGTGGCGTTACTGCTGCTCGCGCCGCTTGCGCTCGTGGCTGGTCTGCTGCCGATCGCGGGCGCCTGCCTGATGGCAGTGATGTGCCTGATGTCCGGCGCGACGGCGCTCTGGGGACTGCACGTCGCCTTTCGGATGGTGCCGCTCTATGTCGCGTTCCTGATGCTCAGTTCACCGGTATTGAACGGGGTTGCGGCGGAGCCGCTGTCATCGACGTACGTGTTGTCGGTGACAGCGATGTTGGCAATCGGTGCCCTCTGGGTCCTGCTGCTGGCCCGGCCGCTGGTGAAGAAGCTCCCAAAAAGGGAACTCAGCCACAATCCGCTGGCTGCCACCGTCGCCTATACAGCCGCAACTACGGTGCTGTGCTCGGTGAGCACGCTGGTCGTCCTCATGTTCGACACAGGTCACGCAGGTGCCTGGTTGATTCTGACCTTGCTGATCGTGATGCAAGTGGCGCCAGCGGCGACGCTGGACAAGACCAAACAACGGCTCGGCGGAACCGTGCTGGGAGCCGTGCTCGCCGCCGGCATCAGCCTCGTCGCCACCACCACCGCCGGGTTGGCGGCGTGGGCCTTCGTGATGATGGTGGCCGCGATGACGGTCTTCACTGGCCCTCGCTATTGGCTGTATGTCACCTTCCTCACTCCGGCTGTGATCCTGTTGTCGTCCACCCCCGAGGATCTACTCCGGCTGGATGCGCAGCGAGTCGGGTACACCGCCATCGGCGCGGCGTTGGCGATGGCGGCCTCCGGCGGGGTCTTCTGGTACCAACGCAAACGGGCGGCAGATCAGCCTTCGCTGATAGCCGCGGAATAGACTCGGAACACGGCCGACCAAGGGACCCACGGCGGGTCATGCAGTAGCGCCCAGACCGGACGACAGTGTCGGCGGGTGAGGAGATTGCTGTGCAACTCTTCCGTAGGGGCGGAAATGAGTAGCCCCTACCGATCGGAAGCGGTCGCGGCCAATGAGTCCAGCGACCGACTTGATGAGTTACTGCCGGTCACCTCGCTGCGGCTCTGGCTACTGGCCGTTGCCGCGGTGGTACTGATAGCGGCAGCCATCGCCTACACCGCGATCACCCCTCGCAATGTCACCGTAACCGGCCAAGGCCGAGTTGTCGGCGACGGCGGGATCGGTCTGGTCACCTCAACCGCCGACGGCCAGTTCGGCAGTTTCGTGGTAGCGGACGGATCACGCGTCAAGGCCGGTCAGAAAGTAGCTGAGGTCATCACCGCCGCCGGACCGGTGCCGCAGTTCACTCAAGTCGACGGCACGCTGCTGGGCTATCTGCCCTCGCCCGGGGCACCGGTGAAGGTCGGCACTTGGCTGTCGCAGGTCACGCTCAAGGTCGATGACGGCACGGTCGGGCTAATCATGGTGCTGCCAGAAGAGTCCAGCAAGGTCGTCGAAGGTCAACCGGTCAGGGTCTCGGTGATTGGCGGGCCCACTCTGCAGGGGCGGATCGGGCCCGACCGCAGCCCGGCACTTTCGGCGCCACGAATCCAGGAGGGGATGGGCACCCTCGATCCACCGACTGGGCCTCGGGTCGCGATCGAGGTGCTGTTCGACGAGCCCGCACCGCCCGGCTACGAATTCAACGGCGTCATCCTGGTCAGTGAACGCACCCTGCTGGGGCAGTTGCTGGGGCTGGGATGAGGGACTCGGAGACCCCTGAGCCGCCTGGTCGCTACCGCGCGAAATCGCCGGTCCGGATGCAGATGGAAGCGACCGAATGTGGCGCCGCCGCATTGGGAATTGTGTTGGCCTACCACGGCAAGTGGCTTCCGCTGGAAGAGTTGCGCGACGCCTGCGGCATTTCCCGCGACGGTAGCAACGCGTTGGCAGTGAAGCGGGCAGCCCAGAACTACGGGCTGAACGTCAAGGCGCGTCGATGCACACCGGCCGAGCTCAAATCACTGCAGCTGCCGGTCGTGATCTTCTGGCGGTTCAACCATTTCCTGGTGGTCGAAGGCTGGTCGCCGCAGGGTTGGTACCTCAATGACCCGGGACTGGGACACCGCACCTGCAGCGAATCCGAATTCAACGAGTCGTTCACGGGGATCGCGCTGGAGATGTCGCCGGGACCCGACTTCGAGAAGGGCGGGCGGCCCCCGAAGCTGATCTCTCGGCTCGGCCGGTACCTCACCGGATCCCGCGACGGCGTGGTGCTGATGGCGGTGCTCGGCCTGCTGCTGGTGGTCCCGCAGATTCTGGTCCCGGGAATCGCGCGACTGTTCGTCGACTGGCTGCAGGGCGGACCGGAGGTGCAGGTCTCGACCCTGCTCGGGGCACTGGTGCTGGCCGCGCTGCTGCAGGCCTTCCTGGTCGGGTTGCAGGGTGCCGTCGGCATGCGGCTGGCGACGAAACTGGCCATCGTGCTGCAGTCGAAGATGGTCGCCCGGCTGCTGAATCTGCCGGCCGCGTTCCACTCCATGCGCGGCTCTGGCGCGTTGGCGCAGCGGGCACTGCAGCCGTCGATGGTCGCCGCGACAGTCTCCACCATGTTCTCCACCATGACCGTGGGCGCCATCAGCAGTCTCACTGCCATCGTGCTGCTCCTGCTGGCCTATCCGCCGGCCGGCGCGGTCGCCGTGTTTGCACTGATCGTGGTTGTTGCAGCAATGCTGGTCGCATCCCGGCGGAGACGCGCCCTGGCGATGCGAATGGTGCGCGAACAGATCGATGTGGCGACCGTGGCGGTCACCTCGCTGAGCCAGATCGAGGTGATCAAGGCCTCCGGGGCGGAGGACCATGTCAGCGCCCGCTGGACCGCCGCGCACAACCGGTTTCTCGCCGCGCTGCAGCAACTCGGCGAGCGCACCGTCGGATTGGACGTGTTGCCCGCATTTCTGATCACCGTGGCTAACGCAGGGGTGACAGTGGTGGGCTTGATCGGCGTCACCCAGGGTCGGCTGACGCTGGGCGGTTTCGTCGCCGTGCAGACCCTGCTCGGACTGGCATTGGCGCCGGCCGCGATGGTGGTCGCCCAATTCCAGCAGGCGGAGACGCTGTCCGGCCAGCTGGATCAGATCGACGACGTGCTGCGCACCGAGATCCCGACTGTGGTTTCCGAAGCTCCCGCCGTGACACCTCCAGCGCTGCTGGTGGGCGACCTGCGGATCGCCAACTTGACTTTCGGCTACGACCCCAACCGACCAGCACTGCTGTCCGAGTTGGATTTGCACATCGCGCCCGGCCGACGGGTGGCGCTGGTGGGCCCGAGCGGCTGTGGGAAGTCCACCGTCGCGCGACTGGTGGTCGGGCTGTACCTGCCGTGGGCTGGTGAGATCCTGCTGGATGGTGAACCCCGTGGCTGGTGGCCGGAGCAGATTCTGCACCGGGAGGTCGCGCTGGTGGATCAGGATCCGGTGATCTTCGCCGGTACATTTCGCGACAACATCACGCTGTGGGATCCCACGATTGATGACGCCGCCGTCGTTCGCGCCGCCAAGGATGCCGCACTGCACGACGATATCGCCCGCAGGCCCGGGTCCTACGAGGCCGAACTGCGCTCAGGCGGCGGAGACCTCTCCGGTGGGCAGCGGCAGCGGCTCGAAATCGCCCGCGCGCTGGTGCGTGACCCCGCCCTGATTGTGTTGGACGAGGCAACCTCCGCCCTGGATGCCGCCACCGAAGCCCACATCGACACCGCGATCCGTCGCCGGGGAGCCTCCTGTCTGATCATCGCCCACCGGCTGTCCACCGTTCGCGATGCCGACGAGATCATCGTGCTGGACCATGGCCAAGTTGTGGAGCGAGGCCGTCACCTCGACCTGGTCGCAACCGACGGGCCATACCGGCGGCTGGTGACCGCATGAATTCCGACCCAGGCGCTCGTCGGGAGCTGGACGCCACCGACGCCCTGCCGCTCGCCAGCGGCCGAACCTACCGGGTTGTCACCGGGACGGTGCTGATCTTCGCCGTCCCGAGAACCGAGACAGGCCCGGGTCGCCGGATACCGGTCTCGCAGGTGCCCGCCCCAGGCACGGTGACGGGCGTCGAGGTGGCCGGAGCGGACCTGCTGGCCGTTGGCCTGCCTGGTACTGCCGTTGAGCGGGCGCCCGGTCCGGATCCGGCCGCCGCAGCAGCATTGACCGCGGCGGTCGAACAGGCGCTGGTGGCGGCAGCTGCTCGGGCTGAGTCAGCGACCGAGCTTGGGCGACTTTCCAGCCACCATGACGAGCGGATGATCGATGACGCCCTGCTGGGGTTGGCGGCCGCAGTTCCGGGCGAGAAGCCTGATCTCCTCACCGGCGCGGACCTCCCCGATGATGTCGCAGTAGTGGATTTCATGGCTCGCCAGATCGGGCTTCACCCGAACCCACTGAGTCTGCGTCGGGCCGTGGCCGACATCGGAATCAGCGGTCGCGACGCCATCACCTCGTTGGCGACAGCATCCGGCGCCGCGGTGCGGCGGGTGGAGCTGACGCCCGATTGGTGGCGCCGGGAAGGGCCGCCGGTGCTGGTCAAGGCCGCCGAGGGAAGCGAGTACGCGGCGGCTGTCTGGCGTCGAGGCGGCTATCACGTGTGGCGGCCGACCGATGGCCTGAGTGAAGCAGTCGACACGGGCTCGGCACGGAAGTGGTCCCGGGCGGCGATTCTGCTGGAGCCGCTACTGGATCCGAACCGACCGGCCAGTATCCGCAACCTCCTGCAACTCGGGATTCGGGGTAGCAGGCGCAGTCTTTGGCTGATCGGCGCCCTCACCGCACTGGTGGGCTTGTTGGCGGCGGTCATCCCGATCGTCGCCGGCGCACTCACCAACTCGGTGGCGAGCCAGACACGTAGTTCGCTGCTCGTTGTCGGCGCCGCGCTGGTGGCGTTCGCCGCCGGTGAGATGGCGCTGCGAGCAGTCCGCTCCTACGCACTGCTGCGGATCCGCGGTCGCGGCACAGCGGTGGCAGCCACCGCGGTGTGGGACCGACTCATCCGGCTGCCGATGTCCTGGCAGAACCAGCGCACCGTCTCCTCCCGGCTGACCGATGCCAACGCCGTCGACACGGCGTCGACATCGATGCCGGACCCGGTGATCACGTCGCTGTTGGATGTTTCGGCCGTGGTGGGGGCGCTGATCGGCGTGATGACGGCGAGCTGGCCACTTGCCATCGCCCTATTGGCGTTCCTGACGGTTCGAGCCGCGGTGGAGCTGGCGTTGGTCCGGCGGGCGGCTCGGCTGACCCGCCACGCACTCGACGCCAGCACCGAAAGCCAGGCCGTCACGCTCGGGATGATGGCAGGGGTCAACCGACTGCGAGTGTCCGGTGCGACCGGCCGGGCCTTTGCCCTCTGGGCGCAATCCCAGGCCCTCACCACCGGCGTCCAGGTCCGGCAGCGGCGGCTGACCGTGGTGCAGCAGATGACCGGGGCCCTGTGGCCATCGTTGGGACTTGCCGTCCTGCTGGCAGTCACAGCAGTGACCGAGGGCAGCGTCGGGAACCTGGTAACCGGACAGACGGCGCTCGCCACTTCCACCGCAGCCGTCGCCGCCGCAGTGGCCTCGATCGGAGCAGGGTTGTCCGCCCGGGCGGTGCTGGAACGGGCGAGATCCGTGCTGCGATCCGCGCCGGAGTCGGGCACCGGCCAGGAGGTCGCGGAACTCGTCGGTGCGATCGATCTGCGGGATTTGGTCTTCAGCTACCGGGAGGACACACCGCCGGTGTTGGACGGGGTCAGCATTTCGATTCCGGCAGGAGCTCACATTGCGATCGTGGGCCCCTCCGGCTGTGGCAAGAGCACCCTGCTCCGACTCGTACTCGGGTTGGAGGACCCACAATCGGGCATCGTGTCGTTCGATGGCAGGGACCTCTCTGCACTGGACCGATCATCTGTCCGCCGCCAGATAGGTTCAGTGATGCAGTCCTCGGCGCTGATGCCCGGCAGCATCAGAGAGAACGTGGACCTCGGCCGGGGTCTCAGTGCCGCCCAGATCTGGCAGTCGCTGCAGGACGCTGACGTCGCCGACGATGTTCGGGCCATGCCGATGGGCCTGGCGACAGTGGTGGTGGAGGGTGCTGGCACGGTATCGGGCGGGCAGCGTCAGCGGATCCTGTTGGCCCGGGCGTTGGCGGGTCGCCCCCGGATCCTGATTCTGGACGAGGCGACATCGGCACTGGACAATGTCAGCCAGGCCGCCGTGGTGGCCAACCTGGACCGGTTGGACATCACCCGGCTGGTTGTGGCCCACCGACTCTCGACCATTGAACGGGCTGACCTCGTCGTCATGCTGGCAGACGGCCAGGTGGTGGCGGCCGGCAGCTTCGACGATCTGATGTCCCGGCCGGGTCCGTTCCGCGATCTGGTGGAACGGCAGCGGGTCTGACGAGGCTCGAATTTCAGCAGCAGTCCCAGCTCGCGACCACCCACGACACCACGGCCGGGCTACCTCTGCAGTGCCCCGTCCCGCGCCAACATCCGGTGCCGGAGGGTGTCGTAGATCGGCTCACTCCCCACCATCGTGGTGGCCACCATCGCAGCCGCGCAGGCCACCATCATCGGCAGCAACTGCGTCGCGGTCGCCGTCATCTCGGCGACCAGCACGACGCCGGTGATCGGGGATCGGACCACACCGGTGAAAAACACCGCCATCCCGACCAGGGCGTAGCTGCGGGGGTCGGGCACCCAACTGGCCGCCACGGCATGGATCGCGCCCCCAAATAGCGTGCCGCTGGCGGCCCCGAGCACCAGCAGTGGCGCGAATAGCCCGCCGGGCGCGCCCACCGAGTACGACAGCGGACCCAGGAACCAGCGCAGCACGAGAATCCCGGCAACCGTCAGCATCGGCAGCCCACCGACCAGCAATTCGGCCGTGAGGTTGTCGCCACCGCCCACGACCTCCGGCAGGAACCAACCGAGTAGGCCCACCGCCGCACCCACCGCTCCCGCGCGCAGCAGCAGCGGAACCCGGCCGAGTTCGTCGAATACCGTCATCAACCGCAGGACAAGTCGGTTGTACCAGGCCCCGAGCAGACCCACGACCGCACCGAAAACCAGATAGAGACCCAAGCTCCAACTGCTGTATCCGGGCAGGGGTGGGGCCGTGAAGTCAGGCGCATCACCGATCAAGATTCGCATCACGACGGCGGCAGAGGTTGTCGCCAGCAGGGTGGCAATGAGCAATCGGGTGCGGACCGACTTGGTGAGTTCCTCGACGACGAAGATCGCGCCGGCCAGTGGCGCGTTGAACGCCACCCCTAGGCCGGCCCCCGCCAGCGATGCCTGCATCACATTCTGATCTTCGCGATCCATCTTCAACGCCCTGCTGAGCTTGCTTCCGATCGCTGCCGCCATCTGCACAGTCGGGCCCTCCCGGCCCAACGCCAACCCGGACCCGATGGCCAGCAGGCCACCAACGAACTTGACCGGAATGACCTTCGACGTCTCCGGTGACACCTGGCTTCGCACCGATGCCTCCACCCGCTGGATGCCGCTGCCGCCAGCGTTGGGGACGGCAACGACCAGCCAGCGGGCGAGGGCAACGGCCACCCCGGCCGTGACTACCGGTAGCAGCCAGCCGACGCCCGGCCATTGGTGTAGCCACTGCACCGAGTCGACCCTGAACTCATCGACCAGGATCAGCGACTGTCGGAATGCTGTTCCGACCACACCGGCCAACGCACCGGCGACAACCGCCACCCAGCACAGCGTCCACAGACCGCCAGTGCGCGAGCGAGGAGTCGATCCGCGGGTCTGCACCCGAGCAGTATTGGGTTCGGGGGGACGTGAACTCAACCCGGGTCCCGTCGTGGCTGCCGGGCGGCCAGCTACGGCGCGGGTCAGTCATTCATCTTTTGTTCATCTCTGGTCAACCTACTGTTCCTTTTGAGGTCCGCGCGACTTGCCACCGTCGTCTATTGGACTCGATAGGTTAACCCGCGAGACCTTGCACATCCGTGCAGTCGATCACAAGCGGTCGCGGTCACACAGCCGCCGTACAGGTGGCACTCAAGAGGGATGGAGGGGGCAGCGCTGTGGATTTTCTACTTGCCGCCGTTGTCGTACTGATCGCGCTTGCCTTGATATTCGACTTCACCAATGGCTTCCACGACGCCGCCAACTCAGTGGCGACCGTGGTCGCCACCCGAGCCCTACCCGCAAAGTGGGCCCCGGCCTTTGCCGCCTTCTTCAACTTCCTCGCCTATTTCGTGGTGGGTACAGCCGTGGCGAGCACCGTCGCGAAGACTGTGAAGTCCGAATATGCCGGAGTTGCGGTGGTCTTTGCGGCCCTTTTCGCGGCCGTGGCCTGGAACTTCATCACCTGGCACTTGGGGATGCCATCGTCCTCCAGCCATGCAATCGTCGGAGGCCTGGTCGGCGCAGGCCTCGCTGCGGGCGGAATCGCCGCAATCTCCTGGTCCAGTGTCCAGAAGGCTGCCATTGGCATCGTGGCCTCTCCTGCGGTCGCGATCGCCATTGCCTTCGTGGCCATGTATCTGATCTTCGGGATACAGCGGCTATTCAAGATGCACGACAACCACCCGGTCTTCAAGGGACTCCAGATTGTTGCCGCGGGGGCACTGTCCTTCGGTCATGGCGCCAACGATGCCCAGAAGACCATGGGCGTCATCGCCGCCCTGCTACTCGGCGCCGGCTATACCACCGCCGAAAAGGGCGGTGCGATCGGCGTACCCGAATGGGTCGCCTTGGCCGCCTATACATCGATCGCCCTCGGCACCCTGTGGGGCGGCTGGAAGATCATCGAGACGATGGGTCTGAAGATCACGACGCTGCATGCGAACTCTGGCGCGGCGGCGAATATCGGCGCCAGTGTGGCCATTTTCGGTGCCACCTCGCTGGGTGCGCCCATCTCCACGACCCATGCCGCCGCTAGCTCGGTGGTGGGCGCGGGTGTCGCCTCCGGCAAGGGTGCCAACTGGAGGGTCGTCGGCGAGATGGTGCTGGCCTGGGTGCTCACGGTTCCCGCCGCCGCCGGTATCGCATTCGGGATGTACTGGTTGACGCAACTGCCCACCGTGCTCTCCTGGATCGGCGTCGGCATCGTCGTGGTCGGCTTCGGAGCCTGGGTGGTCTGGGCCATGCGCCACACGGTTAACGCCGAAGACGTGGCCGCCGAGATCCCTTCCGAGGAGGAACTCGACGTACTGGAGCCGATCGGTCCACATTTGAAGGGCCACGGCCCAGTCGAGTAGGACCCTGGGTCGATCGGTCGCCAACCGCAACTGCCACTCTCCAACACTGAAGTCACCGATGGCGCGGTGCTATTCTCTCCTTCATGCCGCAATTGCGTATTCGAGACGCTGCCGACTTTCTGGCTGTCAGCGATGACACGGTCCGTCGACTGATCGAGTTGGGCACGTTGACTGCGACAGTCGACGCAGCAGGCAGGAAGTCTGTCGACGGCTACGAACTGGCTCTATACGCGCGTAGCCGGGTCGCCGCCACGACGGCCCAGCCAGGGGTCAGCAGCTCTGCGCGGAACCGGTTCGCTGGGATCGTCACCGGCATCCAGACCGACGCGGTGATGGCGCAGGTGGAGCTGCAGTGCGGTCCGTTCCGAGTCGTATCCCTGATGAGTGCGGAGGCCGTTCGCGACCTTGGGTTGGAGCTCGGGTCGGTGGCGGTGGCTGTGATCAAGTCCACGAACGTCATCGTTGAGACAACACCAAGAGTCCGGTGATGCGGTCCCGCTGGAAAGGACCGCGGTCGGGCCTGCTGGCAATCTACGTTGGGCTCGCGGTGCTGGGCGCAGGCTGCGCGACTGAACCTGCTCAGGGCGATCAAGGGCCCGGGGCACCGAACCAAACGTTGACGGTTTTCGCCGCCGCGTCGTTGACCGCTCCGTTCACCGCTATCGGCAGGCTCTTCGAGGCTCAGCACCCGGGCAGCACGGTTGTGTTCACGTTCGCCGGCTCAGCCGACCTGATTTCCCAACTGGAACAGGGGGCCGTCGCCGACGTCTTCGCGGCAGCGGACACGTCGACCATGAACGACGCCGTCGCAGCAAATCTGGTGGCCGGTCCACCCGTCACCTTCGCGACGAACTCCATGGCGATTGCGGTGCCGCCGACCAACCCCGCCGGGATCGGCAGTTTCGCGGACTTGGCCCGGCCCGGCGTCCGGCTGGTCGTCTGCCTGCCGACCGTCCCGTGTGGAGCCGCGAGCGCACAGGTGGCGCGCAACACCGGCACGGTGTTGCGACCCGTCAGCGAGGAATCCTCGGTGACAGATGTGCTGAACAAAGTCACCATCGGTGAGGCCGACGCAGGGCTGGTCTATCTCAGCGACATCAACCGAGCGGGCGACCAGGTGGCGAGCGTTGACATTCCCAGCAGCGTCAACGCGGTGAATCGCAACCAGATTGCGACCCTCACCAGTGGCCCGTCAGCCGGCCTCGCCGGGGAGTTCCAGCAGCTCGTCCTCAGCCGCAGCGGGCAGCAGATCCTCCGAGATGCCGGTTTCGGGGCTCCCTGAAGTGGCGCCCACATCCTCTTCACGACTCGACCTTCCGCGCTGGCTCTACCTACCGGCCACGTTGGGGGCGCTATTCATTGTGCTGCCACTGGCTGCGATGCTCACACGCACCGACTGGCGCCAGTTCCCTGATCTGATTACCTCCCCGGCGTCGATGACGGCGTTGTGGCTCAGCGTGCGGACGTCCGCACTGGCAACTGCGCTCTGCATCCTGTTCGGCGTTCCGATGGCTCTGGTGCTGGCTCGTGCGCAGTTCCGGGGCCGAAATGTGCTCCGATCTATGGTGCTGCTGCCGCTGGTCCTGCCTCCAGTGGTGGCGGGTATCGCGCTGCTCTACACCTTCGGGCGGCGCGGCCTACTCGGTCACACGCTGGAGGTATTGGGCGTCCAGATCGCCTTCTCCACTGCCGCAGTAGTGCTGGCCCAGACCTTCGTGGCTATCCCGTTCCTGGTGATCAGCCTCGAAGGGGCACTGACCACCCTCGGACACCGCTATGACTCGGTGGCCGCCACGTTGGGCGCCTCGCCCACGACCACGCTGCGGCGGGTCACCCTGCCGATGGTGCTACCCGCCCTGGTGTCCGGCGCGGTGCTTTCGTTCGCGAGGGCGCTTGGCGAATTCGGCGCGACCATCACATTTGCCGGCAGTCTGCAGGGGACAACGCGCACCCTTCCGCTGGAGATCTACCTGCAGCGGGAGGCTGATCCCGATGCCGCTGTGGCGCTTTCCCTGCTGCTGGTTGTGGTGGCCGCCCTGGTCATCGGTTTCGGTCGTCGAACGGCGACAACAAGATGAGCCTGCAATTGCGAGCCCGGGTTGCGCACCGCGACCTGGACCTGGAACTGGACGTCCCCACCGGCGAGACGCTGGCCCTGCTGGGTCCCAACGGGGCCGGGAAGAGCAGTGTGCTCGCAATCGTGGCCGGCCTGTTGCGACCCGATTCAGGCAGCTCCCGGCTGAATGGCCGGGTCCTGTTCGATGCCGACCCAGGCGCAACGGCGAGCTGGCTGCCGGCCCATCGACGCGGCATTGCTTTGTTGGCCCAGGAGCCGCTGCTGTTCCCTCACCTGACAGTCGCGGAGAATGTCGCGTTCGGCCCACGCTGTCTCGGTCAGTCCCGTCGAGCGGCCCAGGCCTCCGCCCGGCATTGGCTTGCGGAGGTCGACGCGTCAGACCTCGCAGGCCGCAGGCCGGAGCAGCTGTCCGGCGGTGAAGCGCAGCGGGTGGCACTGGCCCGGGCATTGGCCGCGAACCCAGACCTTCTACTACTCGACGAACCGCTCGCTGCCCTCGACGTGGACGTCGCCACTACTCTGCGACAAACGTTGCGACGTGCGCTGGCCGGACGCACCGCGATTCTGGTCACCCACGAGATCCTGGACGCGGTGCTCCTCGCCGACCGAATCGCCATCATCGACCACGGCAGAATCATTGAAGTAGGTCCGACGGCGTCAGTGATGCGCCAACCCCGCAGCACCTTCGCGGCGAGTATCTGCGGTTTCAACATGCTGACCGGCAGCTGCGGCGATGGCCCGGAGGTGCGACTCTCGGACGGCACGACCGTCACCGGTCTACCCGAGGGGAACCTGACCCTCGGGGCGCCAGCCATCGCAGTTTTTCGGCCGAGCGCAGTCTCAGTCCACCGTGCCCGCCCCACCGGCAGCCCCCGCAACACCTTCACTGGCGCCATCACCGCCCTTGAACCGCTGGCACATCTGATCCGGGTCCGGATGGGCGATCTCAGCGCCGACATCACCGCGGCAGCAGCCGCCGAACTCGACCTGTCGGTGGGTGCGGCCGCGCACTTCGCCGTCAAGGCGGCCGAGGTGACGATCTACGACGGCTGAGGTTAGACCGATCCAAACTTAGGCAACCCTAACTCCGCTGCTAGTCTTGACTCATGGATCTCGACGACGCTCCCGTCGGAGCTTCTCTGCGAATCCTTGGCACCTCCGGCCCAGACGATGCCCGGCTGCGATTGGCCGAGCTCGGGATTCGCCCAGGCGAACACGTCATCGTCATCCAGCGGACATCGGGGGGCGGCCGAATCCTCGGCCTGGGCGACTGCCGGATCGCGGTGGATCGCCCGACGGCCCGCCGGATCGAGATCGAACACCTCACCCCCGCCGCCCCGAATCGGCAGCCATGACGAGCCGTCCAACCGCTTCGGCCGTCTCCTGCCACAGCGAGAAGTCCTCGGTTGACGTGGCTGCTGACGCCACCGTCGTGGCCCTGGTGGGCAGCCCGAACATGGGCAAATCCACGCTGTTCAACGCCCTCACGGGTATGCGTCGGGACGTCGGCAACTGGCCGGGAACGACGGTGGCGGTGGGCCGGGGCCGGTGGGTGCTCAACGACGAACCCGCATTGGTCCTAGATCTGCCAGGTGCCTACAGCCTGGACCCGGTTTCGCCGGACGAGGCCCTCACCCGCGACCTACTGGTCGCGCAGCAGCCATCGGAGCGCCCGGATGTGGTGATCGTGGTCGTCTCCGCTGCTCAGCTGGTGCGCGGGCTCTACCTGGTGGCACAGCTACGGGAGACCGCGCAGCGAGTGGTGGTCGCACTGACCATGACCGACGTTGCGGCCCGACGAGGGGTATCTGTGGATCCGGCGGCACTGGGTTCGGCAGTTGGCCTGACTGTGGTGCCGCTGGACCCGCGACAGCGCAGTGGATTGGCGGAACTGCGCACGGCCGTCGAGGCCGCGACGGCGGCACCCTCACCCAGTCCGCTGTCGGTGCCGGCGGGCACAGATCCGTTGGAGTTGGCGGATCAACGATTCGGCTGGATCAACGGCGCGGTCGAGGGCGCAGTCACGCACACGGCACAGGCCCGGCAATCCTGGTCGGATCGGATCGACCGGGTGGTCACCTCCCCGATCATCGGCCCCGTGACGTTCCTGGCCATCATGTTCATCGTCTTCCAGTTGACGACTCGGATTGCGGCCCCAGTTCAGGCGGCCTTGGGCTCGTTCTTCGACGGCCCCGTGTCGACCGCGGCGGCCGCCCTACTCGAGCTCGTGGGCCTGGGAGGGACCTGGGTCGAGAGTCTCGTCATCGACGGCCTCATTGCCGGTGTGGGCATGTTGCTCACTTTCGTGCCGCTGATGGCGCTGATGTTTCTGCTGCTGTCGCTGCTGGAGGATTCCGGCTACATGGCCAGGGCAGCGGTCGTGACAGACCGGCTGATGCGCGCCATCGGACTGCCCGGCCGGGCCTTCCTACCGCTGGTGGTGGGCTTCGGCTGCAATGTGCCGGCGATCAGCGCAACCCGCGTGCTGCCAAACGCTCGACACCGACTGTTGACCGCCCTGTTGGTGCCGTTCACCTCCTGCACGGCCCGGCTGACCGTGTACGTGCTGGTGGCCACCACGTTCTTCGGCTCCAGCGCCGGCACGGTGGTCTTCGCGATGTATGTGCTGTCGATCGTGCTCGTGATCGGGGTCGGGCTTTGCCTTCGGCCGATCCTGTTCCGGGCTGTCGGCGCCGATCCGCTGGTACTGGACCTACCGCCCTACCAACTGCCTGCGTGGCGGATAACGGCCTCGGCGACCTGGTCGAGACTGCGCGGCTTCTTGCGTACCGCGGGAGGGATCATCGTGATCACCGTGGTGGCGGTCTGGGCACTGAGCGCAACCCCGGCTCCTGGCCACGACGGCTCGTTCGGCGAGGTGCCGGTGCAGGACAGCGTGTACGCCGCGACAGCGGGCGTGATCGCCCCGGTGTTCACCCCCGCCGGCTTCGGCACCTGGGAGACGACAAGCGCGCTGATGGTGGGATTCGTGGCGAAGGAGGCAGTCATCTCCTCGTGGGCACAGACCTACGCGGCGGCCGAACCGGAGAATGCCCAGACACCAGGCGCCCTCGGTGACGCCCTTCGGGTGAGCTTCGACGAGTCCTCAGGCGGTGACACCATCCCAGCGGTGTTGGCCTTCCTGGTGTTCCTGCTCGCCTACACCCCGTGCGTTGCCACCTTGGCTGCGCAACGGCACGAGATCGGCCTACGGTGGACGCTGGTCGGTATCGGAATGCAACTGAGCGTGGCGTGGCTACTGGCCGTTGCCGTGTTCCAACTGGGCCGCGCAGTCACATGAGCAGCGTCGGACCCCTGCGACTGGTTCTCGACGCCTTTCGGGCTGGCTGCTCGACTGTGTCGGAGATCGTCGCCGCGACTTCACTATCCGAGGAGATGGTCCGCGCGGCCATCGACCACCTGGTGCGGTCCGGCGATGTCACCGCGAAGTCGTTGGCGATGGGGTGCCCTTCGGGCGGGTGCGGTTCCTGCGCCTCGGGGGATACCTCAGGAGCCGACAGCCAACCTGGCTGCGGCGCCGCGGGACCCTCGACATCGCGCCAGGGGCCGGTGCTGGTCGCCCTCACCCTCACCACCGGTCGGCCCTCCGCAGACCGCTGATCGACTACTCGGCTACTCGGCTACTCGGCAGGTGTTGCCAACTCGGCGCCTGACTTTCGCGGTCGGCTGCGCCAACTGGCCCATGCCCCCGTGCACCAGAGCGCCCAAACGATCAGGACAGGCTGAAAGAGCAACCGGACACCTCGCGCGAGATCGGAATCCAGTCCGAAGGCATCGGTCTGGGTGACGAGCTGCGAGATGTTGCCGGGGAACACCAGCACGAAGAACGCCGCCACTACCCACCCCACCTGGGCGCGCCACGGCCGGACTCCCACGAGGGCCACGGCCAGGCAGATCTCGACCACCCCGGACAGCGCCACCACCAACTGCGGAGCGGGCATCCACGTGGGCACCTGCGCGAGGAACTCCTCCGCTGACCCAAAATGCCCGATGCCTGCGATAAGCAGGAAGGTGGCCAGCAGCCACCGACCGGCAGCCCGCAGCGGCCCCGCCCACGCAGGCGTTGGCGACTCCTGGTCGAAAGACCCGGGCTTCGTCATGCTCCGGACGCTAACACCGGTGACCGTTCGCGCCAGTTGCGGCGGCGGCCGGCGCGTTAGAGCCCGGGCAGCTGCTGCGGGTCTGTGAAGGGCTTGATCTCGGCGTCGGACA
>CAZJNU010000045.1:0-21822 GCA_964547485.1 uncultured Actinomycetes bacterium | reverse complement strand
AGTGCTCCTCGCCGATGATCTGCGGGTCGAGGATGCGGGAGCTGGAGTCCAGCGGATCCACCGCCGGATAAATGCCCAGCTCCGAGATCGGCCGGGACAACACCGTGGTCGCGTCGAGGTGGGCGAAGGTGGTGTGCGGCGCCGGGTCGGTGATGTCGTCGGCGGGCACGTAGATGGCCTGAAGGGATGTGATCGAGTGGCCTCGGGTGGAGGTGATCCGCTCCTGCAACTGGCCCATCTCGTCCGCCAACGTAGGCTGGTAGCCCACCGCCGAGGGCATCCGGCCGAGCAGGGTCGACACCTCGGATCCGGCCTGGGTGAAGCGGAAAATATTGTCGATGAACAGCAGCACGTCCTGCTTCTGGACATCTCGGAAGTACTCGGCCATGGTGAGGGCGGTCAACGCGACCCGGAGCCGGGTACCCGGCGGCTCATCCATCTGACCGAACACCAGCGCAGTCTTGGAGATGACACCGGACTCGGTCATCTCCAAGAAGAGGTCGTTACCCTCACGGGTACGCTCCCCGACGCCAGCGAACACCGACACGCCGCCGAAGTTCTCCGAAACGCGATAGATCATCTCCTGGATCAGCACCGTCTTGCCGACCCCGGCACCACCGAACAGGCCGATTTTGCCACCCTGCACGTACGGGGTCAGCAGGTCGATGACCTTGATTCCGGTCTGAAAGACCTCGGTCTTGGACTCGAGCTGGTCGAACGGTGGAGCGGAGCGGTGAATCGGCCAACGCTTGGTCACGCCAAGGCTGTCGATGGGCGCGTCCAGCGAGTCGCCGAGGGTATTCCACACGTGTCCGAGGGTGACATCTCCGACCGGCACCGAGATCGGGCTTCCGGAGTCGATCACCTCTGAGCCGCGCACGACGCCGTCGGTCGGCTGCAGCGAGATGGCGCGGACCAGGTTGTCCCCGATGTGCTGCTCCACCTCGAGGGTGAGCGTGCGCAACCGCGACTCGCCCTCGATGTTGTCGCCCAGGTCGACGTTGACGGTGAGCGCGTTATACAGCTCCGGCATCGCCTCGGCGGGGAACTCGACATCGATAACCGGGCCGGTGACCCGTGCGACGCGTCCGACGCCAGTTGTGGTCTCGGTCGTGGCGGTCATGCGTTCAGCTCCCTGAAGTTGCGGAGGACAGCGCGTCGGCCCCGCCGACGATCTCGCTGATCTCCTGGGTGATCTCGGCCTGTCGGGCCTGGTTTGCCTGTCGGGTCAGTGTTTTCATCAAATCGTCCGCGTTGTCGGTGGCGGACTTCATCGCCCGCTGTCGGGCGGCGTGCTCAGACGCCGCAGACAGCAGCAATGCGGTGAAGATCAGGTGATGCAGGTACTTGGGCAACAAGTCATTGAGAACCGCTTCTACCCCGGGCTCAAAGTCGTACAGGGGCAGCACGGGGGTGCCACCCTTGTCCTCACCGCCGGTGATGGGTTCATCGGCGGGCTCGATCGGTACATCGACGATCTCCATCGGCAGCATCCGCCGAACCCGGGGCTCTTGGGTGACCCGGTTCACGAAGTGGGTATAAACGATGTAGATCTCATCGACCCCGCCTTCGTCATCCGGGGTCAGGAACGCCTTCAGCAGGGCGTCGGAGATCTTCCTGGCGTCTTCGTAGGTCGGTGCATCAGTGAAACCGGTCCACGACTCCGCCACCTCGCGCTCACGGAACTTGTAGAACGACACCGACTTGCGACCAACCAGGAACGGAACGGCCTCGACACCCTTCGCCGCAAGGTTTTCGGTCAACCGCTCGGCCGCCTTGATGGTGTTGGCCGAGTAGGCGCCAGCCAACCCTCGATCGGCGGTGATGAGCAACACTGCCGCCCGCTGTTCACCTTCCACGTCCGGCTCCAGCGTGAGCAGCGGATGGTGGATGTTGGGGGTGTGCGACGCCGCCAGCCCGACCGAACGCAGCAGCTGCACCGCGTACGGAAGAGAGGCCTCGACCGCCTGCTGCGCCTTCACGATGCGTGACGAGGCGATCAACTCCATCGCCTTCGTGATCTTCTTCGTCGCCTGCACTGAACGGATGCGGCGGCGATAGACCCGGAGTTGGGCTCCCATCCCTAGCTCAACCTTTCTCAGGCCCGCACGGGGCGGGGAATCTGGGCATGCTCGATGTCTTCCTCTGGCAGCGCTTCGACGGTCTCCGACTTGATCAGCGGGTGACCGGCCGAGGTGGTGAAGCCGAGTTTGAAGTCCGCCAACGCGGCTTCCAACGACGTCACCGCGTCGTCGGTCAGCGTCCCGGAGTCGCGAATACCGGCCAGGATTCCCGGATGCTCACGCTCCAGCGTGTCCAGGAAGTCGCTCTCAAACCGCCTGATGTCCTCCACCGGCACATCATCGAGCGAACCAGTGGTGCCGGCCCACAACGAGACGACCGCGTTTTCGATCGGGAACGGATCGTTCTGCGGCTGCTTCAGCAACTCGACCAGTCTCGCACCTCGCTCCAACTGGGCCTTCGAAGCCTTGTCCAGATCGGACCCGAAGGCAGAGAACGCCTCCAGCTCCCGGAACTGGGCCAGGTCGAGCCGCAACGACCCGGCGACCTTCTTCATCGACTTCGGCTGCGCGGCGCCGCCGACGCGGGACACCGAAATGCCGACGTTGATGGCGGGTCGTACGCCGGAGTTGAACAGGTCGGTCTCCAAGAAGCACTGACCGTCGGTGATGGAGATGACGTTGGTCGGGATGTAGGCGGAGACGTCGTTCGCCTTGGTCTCGATGATCGGCAGACCGGTCATCGACCCGCCACCCAGCTCGTCGCTGAGCTTCGCGCAGCGCTCAAGCAACCGCGAGTGCAAGTAGAAGACGTCACCGGGGTAGGCCTCGCGACCGGGCGGGCGGCGGAGCAGCAACGACACCGCGCGGTAGGCCTCGGCCTGCTTAGACAGATCATCGAACACGATCAACACGTGCTGACCCTGGTACATCCAGTGCTGCCCGATAGCCGACCCGGTGAACGGGGCCAGGTACTTGAACCCGGCGTTGTCCGATGCCGGCGAGGCGACGATCGTGGTGTATTCGAGCGCACCGTGCTCCTCCAACGTGCCACGCACGCCAGCGATGGTCGACCCCTTCTGGCCGATCGCCACGTAGATGCACTTGACCTGCTTGTTGGGATCGCCACTCTCCCAGTTCGACTTCTGGTTGAGAATGGTGTCCAACGCGACCGTGGTCTTGCCGGTCTGGCGGTCACCGATGATCAACTGCCGCTGCCCGCGACCGATGGCGGTCATCGCGTCGACGGCCTTCCAACCGGTCAGCATCGGCTCCTTCACCGGCTGCCGCTGCACCACCGAGGGCGCCTGCACCTCGAGTGCCCGTTCGGCCTCGGCCGTGATATCGCCCAACCCGTCGATCGGTTCGCCCAGCGGGTTGACAACCCGTCCGAGGAAGCCGTCACCGACCGGCACCGACAACACCCGGCCGGTGCGACGCACCTGCTGGCCCTCCTCGATGTGGCTGCCGTCGCCGAGCAGCACGACACCGATCTCGCGCACGTCCAGGTTCAACGCCAGCCCGAGCAGGCCGCCGTCGAACTCCAGCAGCTCGTTCGTCATCGCCGAATGAAGACCCTCGACGCGGGCGATCCCGTCACCGGTCTCGAGGACTCGGCCGACCTCTTCGCGCGCGTTCTCCGGGGTGTAGGAGGCCACATTGCGCTCGATCGCTTCGCGGATCTCCTGCGGGGAGATCGTCAACTCCGCCATGTCTGTTCTCTCTCGTTTCTCCGATGTGCACCCGTGGAAGGTGCGACAACAAGGTGGTTGGTTAGCCGGCCAGCCGTCGGCGGGCCTGTTGCAGTCGGGTTGCCAGGGTGCCGTCGATGACCTCATCGCCCACCTGAACCTGGATACCACCGATGACGGCAGGGTCTACGGTGACATTGAGTTGGACAGTCCTGCCCTGGATCTTGCTCAGCGCGGCCGCCAGCCGACGCTTCTGGTCCTCGTCAAGTTCGGTCGCGGCGATCACTTCGGCCACCACCCGATCCCGGCGCGTCGCGGCCAGCGCCGACAGTGCCGTGATGGCGGCCTGAATCCGCCGACCCCGCAGGTGCGCAGCCGTGTGCACCAGCAACTCCTCGGTCACCGACTCGCTCTTGCCATCCAGCAGCGCCGACACGATGCCAGCCTTGGTGGAACCGTCCGTCGCCGGATCGGTGAGTGCCATCTGCAGATCGGCGTTTGCATCCACCGCCCGCCCGAACCGGAACAGTTCCTCCTCCACCCGATCCAGCCGTCCGTCCGCCTCCGCGGACATCAGCACCAGCGAGGCGCCGGCCTCTTCCAGCGAATCCATCATGTCGCCGTCGTTGGACCAGCGTGCTGCTACCACCTGCTTGGCGACGTCCCGCGACAACCGAGGTATCCGCTCGCCAAATAGTTGCTCCAGCACACCGTCCTTGACTGCCTCCGGAGTCGCGTGGTCGGCCCAGAGGTCGCGCAGCGCCCGCTCATCATCGGCCGCATCCAGCACTGTCAGTACCCCGGTGCCAGCCGCTGCCAGCCCGTCGCGCTGCGACGGATCGGCATAGATGGCATCGAGTGCACCTCGTAGGTCCTCGATGGAAGCCCTGCTGGCGCCAAGCATCAGGCCTGCCCGGCGGTGCTCGAGTCCAGGTCCTCGATGAACCGGTCGATGACACGCTTCGCGCGGTCATCGTCTGTCATCGATTCACCGACGATCCGGCCTGCCAGATCCGCCGCCATCGTGCCGACTGAGCCGCGGAGCTCCGAGATGGCCTTGAACTTGTCCGCCTCGATGGCCACCTGTGCCTGCTCGGTCACCGAGCGGGCCGCGGTGATGGCTTCCTGCCGGGCCTCCTCGATGATGGCAGCCCGGTCCGCCTGGGCTTGGGTACGAATTTCGGCCGCCTGCTGACGTGCTGCCGCGAGCTCCGCGGACAGCTCCTCCTTCAGCTGCGCCGACTCCTGTTGAGCCTGCTCAGCCTTCCGGATACCACCGGCGATGGCCTCCTCCCGCTCGTCCAGGATCACCTTGACCTTTGGCAGCGCGAACTTCGCCAGGGCGCCGAAGACGATGAAGAAGGCGACCAGACCGATAATCAGCTCGTAGGTCGGGATGGCGAGCACGCCGCCACCTTCAGCCCCGAGCAGTGTCGTCAGATCGCTCATGAGTCAGATTCCTCGCCCGCGGATCATTTACCGAAGACGAATGGGGTGACGAAGCCGATCAAGGCGAGCGCCTCTGCCAGGGCGAAGCCCAGCAGCATGTTCTGGCGGATCACGCCGTAGGCCTCGGGCTGGCGGGCGATGGCCTGCACCCCGTTGCCGAAGATCAGGCCGATACCGATACCGGGGCCGATGGCCGCGAGACCGTAGCCGACGGAACCGATCGAGCCGGTGACCCCGCCTTCAGCGGCGATGACGTCGAGCACAGATTGGTGCATCTCTCTTCCTTCGTGTTCAGCCCCACGGACTTCCCGCGGGAACGGGCCTATGTGGTTGTGCGGTGGTGCGGTCCTGCGGTGATGCTCTCCTACGGAACTGCGGTACTCCCAGTGTTACGGCTTAGTGATCCGAGCTGAGGGATCCAGCTATGTATACGGCAGTCAGCAGCGTGAAGATGTAGGCCTGCAGACCCTGGATGAACAATTCGAAACCGGTCAGGATCACGGTGAGCACGAACGACGCACTCGAGCCGATGATCCCCACCAGCGACAAACTGGCCAGGTAGAAGGTCGCCACCGTGAACACCGTGAGCAGCAGGTGCCCGGCGAACATATTGGCGAAGAGTCGAATCGCGAGCGTGAACGGGCGAACGATGATGTTGGAGAGAAGCTCAATCGGCGCGAGCAAGAGGTAGATCGGCTTCGGCAGACCAGGCGGGAACATCATGTTTGTGAAGAACTTGATCGGCCCTTGGTGGCGCATGCCGAGGTACATATAGAGCACCCAGACGACCAGCGCCAGACCGGCCGGGAAGGCAAGCCGGGAATTCACCGGGAACTGGGCCGCAGGAATGACGCCCCAGACGTTCATCACCAGCACGAAGAAGAACAACGTGAACAGCAATGGCACGTACTTGTCACCGGCCTTGCCGATGGTCTCCCGGGCGATGCCGTCACGAATGAAGAGGTAGGCCATTTCACCGAGGCTCTGCACCTTCCCCGGGATGAGCCTGGGCTTGCCGAACGCGGTGACGAAGAAGACGACGATTAGGATCGACCCGAGGATTGCCAGCACGATCGGCTTGCCGATCTCGAAGTGCATTCCGAACAGCTCGTACTCCCAGTAGGGAGCGAAGTTGAAGATATCCGCACTGGGGGCGGGGAAACCGCAACCCTTGTCGTTGCCCAGGTGCTCCCCCTCGCAGCCGGGGGCGACCTCGCTCATGCGCACCAGGGTCATCACACCGCCAGCCAACGCCGACCTCCGATCTGCTGACGACTCACGTCGCCCTCCTCCGTCTGACCACTGTCCGCTCCGCCATCGCCGTGCTTCACCGCTTTCCGGGCGGTTCGCCCGCCTCCTGTGAGGTGCGGACGTGGACGAGATAGAGGCTGAGCGCCGTACCGATGAGCACGCCACCCGCCACGAATACTGCCCTATGGCCGAGCCAGAGGCTCAGCAGCCATCCAATCCCGCCGTAAAGAACGATGCCGGCAATCAGATTGCTGATGATTGTCCACGCGGCATTCACAGTTGAGCCGTCTCGCTGGAGCGGTTCCGCTGAGTTCACCATCGCGTTCAGCAAACTACCAGTCCGTCCCCGGCAGCGCCGAGGCGGCGCTCCGGTGATGGCGGCGACGGTCAACTCTTATCGGGTTTGGCTGGGCCGTACGGGTCCGGAGGCCCGCTGCCCGGTTCCACATAGAGGGTACGAGACCGGCTGAAACCCACGACTGCGGCGAGGATCCATGTCAGCGCACAGGCGACGATCGTGACGGCAAAGATCTTGGGCGCAAAGAAGGTGGCATCCTTCAGCACCAACAGCAACAGGAACAGCACACCAATCTGGACGACATACACCAACAACGCCACGTTCAGACCAAGCGCGGGGTTCGTCCGCAGCACCCTGCCTACCACAATCTGCCCACCGGCGAAGAAGGCGATGACCACGAGCGTGCCCAGCGCGCCGGCCAGCACACCCTTCCCGCCCGCCACGAATCCGCCGATGACAGTGGCGACGATTCCGACCCCCAGGCAGAGGGCACTCGGGGTGCGCACCAACGCAACTCGCTCGCGCCGGTCCGAATCCTGCACGGCTGATGTTGCGGGCAAGATCGGCATGCCCGGAACCGATCCTCGCGGGCTGTCGGGTTCAGGATTCTCTGCTGCCATGGACTGCGAACCTACACGGTGCCGAACAGCTAGACGGAACCGGCGGGGTCACGGCCAGGCCGGATCACCAGGGCAGTCATGGCCAGTGCCCCCAGCACGAAGATCAGCAGCGAGACACCCACCGAGACGAATGCCATCGATACCGCCGCAAAGGCCACCAGCGCGGTCCAGCCGTGCATCAGCGATACCGCTCGCCGCTGGGAGTGTCCCATCTCCAGTAACCGATGGTGCAGATGCTGCTTGTCTGCGGTGAACGGACTGCGGCCGGCTTTGGTCCGGCGGGCCACCGCCAACACGATATCTGCCACGGGTACGGCGATCACCGCCAACGGCAGGATCAGCGGCAGCAGCGCCGGGAACAACGTCACACCTTTCAGCGCGGCCGGATCCAGCCGGCCGGTCAGGGTGATCATCGACGCCGCCAGCAGCAGACCGATCAGCATCGAGCCGGTGTCACCCATGAAGATTCTGGCCGGGTACATATTGTGTGGCAGGAAGCCCAGGCAGATCCCGGCCAGCAGGGCGCACAGCAGCGTCGCCAGGGTCGCTCGCTGGAACCCGAACTCGACGCTCAGCAGGAAGGCATAGACGAAGAAGGCGACCGCGGCAATCGCCACGATCCCACCCGCCAGGCCGTCCAACCCGTCCACGAAGTTGACCGCATTGACCGTGAACACCACCACCAACACCGTCAACACAATGCTGGTCAGCGGGTCCAGCACCAGCGTGCCCCCAATCGGCAACCAGACGATTTGAATCCCCTGCCACGCCATCACCCCGGCTGCCAACGCCTGCCCTGCGAACTTCGTCGGCGCATCGAGACTCCACTTATCGTCTGCGAGGCCCAGTAGCACGATCAGCAGCGACCCGCTCAGGATCGCCACCGGCGCCGCGCTGGTCTCGAACACGGATCGCATCATCGGCAGCTTGCTCGCGAGCAGCAGTCCGGTCAACATGCCCGCGTACATCCCCAAACCGCCCCAACGAGGAGTCGGCCGAGCATGGACATCGCGGTCGCGTACCTCGGCCATCGCCCCGGCCCGAGTCGCCAGTCGACGGACCAGCGGCATTGTCAGGTAGGTGACCGCGGCCGCCGCGAACAGGCACAGCAGGTATTCGCGCACGATCGACAGAGTAGCCGCCGACGAGGCGGTTACGGCCGCTCGTAGGCGGGGTGGCGAGCCACCAACGCGGAAACCTCAGCGGCCACCGCCGCGGCCGAGGTCGGGTCGGTGATGGCCCTGCCGATCAGTGAGGCGACCTCCTTCATCTCAGCCGGTCCCATCCCCTGGGTGGTCACCGAAGGTGTCCCGACCCGGATTCCGGACGCGACCATCGGTGGCTGCGGATCGTACGGTATGGCGTTCTTGTTCAACGTGATGGCGGCGGCGTCGCAGCGCTGCTCGGCTTCGGTGCCGGTGACACCCAGTGACTGCAGGTCGAGAAGTGCCAGATGGGTGTCGGTGCCGCCGCTGACGGGACGCATCCCCTCGGCGGCAAGTCCGGCGGCGAGCGCCTGCGCATTCTCGATGACGTTGGCCGCGTACCGCTGGTACTCGGCCGTGGCGGCCTCCTTCAACGCAACCGCCTTGGCGGCCACCGCGTGCATCAGCGGCCCACCCTGCATCATCGGGAACACCGCCTTGTCGATGGCCTTGGCGTGCTCTGCTTTGCAGAGGATCATCCCGCCGCGCGGTCCGCGCAGCACTTTGTGGGTGGTGAAGCAGACGACATCCGCGTACGGCACCGGGCTGGGGATCGCCTTGCCTGCGACCAGCCCGATGAAGTGAGCGGCGTCGACCATCAGAATCGCGCCAACCTCATCGGCGATTGCCCGGAAGGCGGCGAAGTCGATCAGCCTCGGGTAGGCGGTGGCACCGGCGATGATCATCTTGGGTCGATGGGCCAGCGCCTGATCCCGCACCTGGTCGTAGTCGATGAGCTCGGCGTCCTTGGTGACACCGTAGGAGGCGATATCGAACCATCGCCCGGAGAAATTGACTCGGGAGCCGTGGGTGAGGTGACCGCCGTGGGGCAGGCTCATCGCCAGCACCGTCTCGCCCGGGGCCACGAAAGCTCCGTAGGCGGCCAGATTGGCACTGGCACCGCTGTGGGGCTGCAGATTCGCGTGCTCCGCGCCGAACAGCGCCGTGGCACGGTCGATACCGATGATCTCAGCCTTGTCCACCTCCGCGCAGCCGCCGTAGTAGCGACGACCCGGGTAGCCCTCCGCGTACTTGTTGCTCAGCGTCGATCCGAGTGCGGCGAGCACCGCCGGCGAGGTGAAGTTCTCACTGGCGATCAACTGCAGGCCGGAACGAGCACGCTCCAGCTCGGAGAGCAGGATTCCGGCGATTTCCGGGTCCTCCTGCTCCAGTTCGACGAAGTCAGGACCCCAGAACGGCGCGGTTGTCATGGCGGACATTGTACGTGGCGGGGAGAATGGCTCCCATGACCCAGCGCTTTCGAGGCGACGACGCCGACGACCGACGGATCGGATTGCACGCCGCCGGGGTCACCATCCGCAGCGGCGGACTCGTGGTGCTACCGACCGACACGGCCTACGCAGTGGCCTGCGATGCTTTCAACGCCAATGCCACAGCCGCGTTGCGCACGGCCAAAGGCCGCCCGCCAGGTAGTCCGCTGCCGGTGCTGGTCGGCGCCCCAGGCGTCGCCGACGGAATCGTCTACAACCTGTCTGAGAGCGCCCGCGCGCTGATCCGGGCCTTCTGGCCGGGTGGCCTGACACTGATCGGTCGGCAACAACCGTCGCTCAGCTGGAATCTGGACCCGGAGCTGGCAAAGGTGAGTGTCCGGATGCCGCTGCACCCGCTGGCACTGGAGCTGCTCCGCGGCACCGGTCCGCTGGCCGCAACGGGGGCGAACTACCTCGGCTCCCCGGTACCGCTGTCTGCCTCGGACGCCGAGGCACAGCTGGGGGAATCGGTCGCGGTATACCTCGACGGCGGGCCGGTGCTGGACGAAGCCAGCTCCACCATCGTCGATGTCACCGGGGAACACCCGCGGGTCGTCCGCGCCGGTGCCGTCACGACGGCCGCGATCCTGTCCGTCTGTCCGGACGCGTGGGGTGCCGGAGTCGCCGCAGCTGCCGACGCCGGCGACGCCGATGCCGGACGGCCAGAGCTCGATCCGGCAGGTGGCCCGTGACCGACCAACTAGCTGCCGGAGTTCCCAGGGAGCTGAGACGGATAGCGGTACCGGTGCTGATCATGGTGGTCGCGATGTGGGCGCTGGAGGCCGTCGATGTGCTGTTTCGGGGCCGACTCGATGGGCTGGGTATCCGCAGTCGGACCACAGAGGGGCTGCTGGGAGTGCCACTGTCGCCGTTCCTGCACGGCGGGTTCTCCCACCTGGTCGCCAATACCGTGCCGTTCATCGCACTTGGTCTGCTGGTCGCTTGGCGTAGTGAGGGGCGAATCTGGCCGGTGACGGTCACGATCGGAGTGTTGGGCGGGCTCGGGGTGTGGCTGCTCGGTCCGGCGAATACCGTGACCATCGGCGCCAGCGGCCTGGTGTTCGGTCTGCTGGGGTACCTGCTCACGGCCGGGGTCATCACCCGGACACCGCTCGACATCGTCATCGCGGGGCTGGTGCTGATCGTGTACGGAGGTCTGCTCGGCGGAATGCTGCCATTCACGGTTCCAGCCGGCGTCTCCTGGATCGCACATCTGTCAGGTGCCGTTGCCGGCATCGTCGCCGCAATCATCTTCGCCCCTCGCCGACCAATTCGGGGCAGCGTCACGGACTCCGCGGCCGACTGAGTCCTCAGGCCAGCCGGGCCACGGTGACCCGAGGCCGACCGCCCAAGTCCCGCAGGTCACGCACCCCGACGAATCCGCCGTGCGCACGGAGCAGATCCGGCACCCCATAGGCGCCACTGGTGTCGTCGCCCTGATCGTCGCCGTGCTCGATCGCGATCTGGCCACCCGGCTGCAGCAGCGCGGCCGCCAGTTCGACCAGCGGACGGATCACCGCCAACCCATCCCGGCCGCCGAAGAGCGCGATCGGCGGGTCGTAGTCGCGCACCTCCGGATCGCGTGGCACGGCGCCGACCGGTATGTAGGGCGGATTACTCACCACCACCGATACCTCACCGGCCGTCACCTCGCCACTGACCGGGGCGAGTGGCTCATCAAGCAGGTCTGCCACGACGATCGTGAATTCGCTGCCGACGGCACGGATCTCCTCGGCGTGGTCGGCGGCGTTCCGACGCAGCCAGGTCACCGCGGCCGGGTCCTTCTCGACTGCGACCACCCGGGTGCCCGGACGTTCGGTGGCGATCGCCAGTCCGACGGCCCCGGAGCCGGCACAGAAGTCGACCACCACCGGACCTGGTCCAGCGCCACCGGCGTCGACCACGCCGAAGGTTCGATCCAGGTGGTCCAGCACCGCCTGCACGAGGCCTTCGGTTTCCGGCCGTGGGATGAACACCCCGGGCCCGACTGCTAGCCACAGGTGACGGAAGCCGGTACCCCCGACGATGTGCTGCAGCGGCTCTCGCCGCGCACGCCGGGCCGTCAGCTCGCTGAGTCGTCGCTCCTGTTTCGGGGTGACCGCAGGCGCGAATGCCAGCGAGGACCGTGGCAGGCCCAGCGACGCGGCCAGGATCTGTTCGGTGTCCGCCTCCGGGCTCGGCACGCCGGCGGCCGCCAATGCTGCCCGACACTGGCTGCGCAGGATCGACAGCTCCGCGGTCATTCCTCCCCCGCGAGCCTGCTTGCCAGATCGGTGTCGATACACGACTGGACGACGGCATCGAGATCGCCGGCCAAGACCACGTCGAGGTTGTAGGCCTTGTAACCGGTGCGATGATCGGCGATCCGGTTCTCCGGGAAGTTGTAGGTCCTGATGCGTTCGGAGCGGTCCACCGTCCTGACCTGCGACTTGCGCATCGCCGCGGCCTCTTCGGCCGCATGCTCCTCCGCCAACGCAGTCAGCCGCGCCCGCAGGATCCGCAGCGCCTGTTCCTTGTTCTGCAATTGCGACTTCTGGTTCTGGCAGCTGACGACCGTACCGGTCGGCAGGTGGGTGATCCGAACGGCGGAATCCGTGGTGTTCACGCTCTGACCACCAGGGCCAGAGGAGCGGAACACGTCGACCCGCAGGTCGTTCGGATCGATCTCGATCTCCACGTCCTCGGCCTCGGGATACACCAGCACCCCGGCCGCGGACGTGTGGATGCGGCCCTGCGATTCCGTGACCGGCACCCGTTGCACTCGGTGCACTCCGCCTTCGAACTTCAACCGGGCATACGGCGCCATCCCTGGCTCGGTCACCCGGGTCGCCTTCACCGCCAACGTCGCGTCCTTCATTCCGCCGAGGTCGGATTCGACCGAATCGATCATCTCCACTCGCCAACCCTGCGATTCGGCGTAGCGCAGGTACATCCGCAGCAGATCCCCGGCGAACAACGCCGATTCGTCGCCGCCCTCGCCAGCCTTGATCTCCAGGATGACATCGGAATCGTCCAGCGGGTCCCTCGGTACCAGCAGCGCGGAGAGTCGTTCCGCCGCCTGCTCCCGGTCCGCCGCCAACTGCACAGCCTCCAGCGCGAACCCCTCATCCACCTCTGCCAGTTCCAGCGCAGCGGCCAAGTCGTCCCCGAGCCGCAGCCAGTCGCGGTAGGTCTCGACGGTTGGCCGCAGAGCGGCATGGCGTTTGCCTACCTTGCGGGCTTCCCGCTGGTCGGTATGCAGCTCTGGCGAGGCCATCCGCCGCTCGAGTTCGTCGTACTCCGCGACGAGATCCTCGCAGCGTTCGAACACCGGTTACTTCGCGTCGGTATCGGCGGTCTTCTTGCCGAAGCGCTTCTCGAACTTGGCGACCCGACCGCCGGTGTCCAGAATCTTCTGCTTACCCGTGTAGAACGGATGGCAGGCACTGCAGACATCGGCATGGATCGAACCGCTGGGAGCGGTGCTGCGGGTGGTGAAAGTGTTTCCACAGCTACAGGTGACGGTCGTCGCCACGTAGTTGGGGTGAATGTCAGGTTTCACGTGTTCTCCTCAAATCGTCGTACCCCGGGTCGCCCGCTGTGGGCGTGAACCGGTGGCCGGAACAACCACTATCCCATGAGGATCTATTCCGGCCCGCACGGGCGTCGGTTGTGGCAGGCGTCAGTTGCGACGGGCGTCAGTTGTCGTTGCCGTCGTCCCCCGGGGTGGTCTTGGCCACTTGCATCAGGAACTCGTAGTTGGCCTTGGTGTTGCGCAACTTGTTGAGCAGCAACTCGATGGCCTGCAGCGAGTCCAGCGCGTGCAGTACCCGGCGGAGCTTCCAGACCACCTTCAGCTCGTCCGGGGCCAGCAGCAGCTCCTCCTTGCGGGTGCCGGAGGCATCGACGTCGACAGCCGGGAAGATTCGCTTGTCTGCGAGCCGTCGATCCAACTTGAGTTCCATGTTGCCGGTGCCCTTGAACTCCTCGAAGATCACCTCGTCCATCCGTGAGCCGGTCTCCACCAGCGCGGTGGCGAGGATCGTCAACGACCCGCCGTTTTCGATGTTGCGGGCCGCGCCGAAGAACTTCTTCGGAGGATAGAGCGCCGTCGAGTCGACGCCACCGGAGAGGATCCGTCCCGAGGCCGGGGCAGCCAGGTTGTAGGCGCGTCCCAACCGGGTCATCGAGTCGAGTAGCACGACGACGTCCATGCCCATCTCGACCAGACGCTTCGCGCGTTCGATCGCCAACTCGGCCACGATGGTGTGATCCTCAGCGGGCCGGTCGAAGGTAGAGGCGATGACCTCACCCTTCACCGACCGCTGCATGTCGGTCACCTCTTCTGGCCGCTCGTCGACGAGCACGACCATCAGATGGCATTCCGGGTTGTTCTCGGAAATGGCATTCGCGATGTTCTGCAGCACCATCGTCTTGCCCGCCTTGGGAGGGGAGACGATGAGGCCGCGCTGACCCTTGCCGATCGGGGCGACCAGGTCGATCACCCGAGTGGTGAGATTGGTCGGATCATTCTCCAGCACCAGCCGTTCCTGCGGGTACAGCGGCGTCAGCTTGCCGAAGTCGATCCGGTTGCGTGCCTCTGCCGGCGGTAGGCCGTTGACCTGATCGATTCGGACCAGCGGATTGAACTTCTGGCGCTGCTCATTCTCGCGTAGTTGCTTGATGACACCGACGATGATGTCGCCCTTGCGAAGTCCGTTCTTGCGGACCATCGCCAGCGACACATAGACATCGTTGGATCCGGGCAGATAGCCGGACGTCCGGACGAAGGCGTAGTTCTCCAACACATCGAGGACGCCGGAGATCGGGACCAGTACATCGCCCTCGTTGATCTCCTGTTCGCCGTCGAGATCGCGGTTGCGGGCGTTCCCCTGACCCTGCGGCTGGCCGTCGCGGTTCCGATCGCGGCCGCGCCGACGGCGACGGTTGCGACCGCCGCGGTCATCGTCCTGGTCGTCCCGGTTGCCGCCGCCCTGGTTGTTCCCTTGGTTGCCCCCGCCCTGGTTACGCTGGCCGCCCTGGTTGCCCCCGCCCTGGTTGCGCTGGCCACCGTCGTTTCGCTGGCCGCCCTGGTTACGGTTACCGCCCTGGTTACGCTGACCGCCGTCGTTACGCTGACCGCCGTCGTTTCGCTGGCCGCCGTCGTTTCGCTGGCCGCCGTCGTTGCTGCCGTCGTTGCGCTGGCCGCCCTGGGAGGACTCCTCTCCTCGCGCGCGTCGCTCGTCGTCTCTCACTCGTTGCTCCTCGTCCCGGGCGCGCCGCTCGCCAGCCGCCTGGTCCGGTGCTTCCGGAGCAGCACTGACCGCATCGGCGGAAGCCTTGACCTCGGCCTTTGACTGGCCTGATTCGCGGCGGGACTGTTCGTTGACTGCGCGCGCACCTGAACTGCCGGCAGACGCACCGCCGGTCTGCTTCGCGCCAATGGCAGACACGAGGTCCGCCTTCCGCATTCCGGAAGTACCGGCGATGCCGAGCTTCCCTGCGAGTTTCTTCAAGTCCGGCAGCAGCATCGCCGAAAGCGGCTGGCCGTTGGTTGTCGCCCCAACTGTGGTGGTGTCACTCACTGTGGATCTGGTGTCCTTTCAGGACTGAAATATTGTGTGGGGTCCATCGCCTGTTGCGGGCCCGCGGGCGGACGCTGGCAACGCTGATGGACATACCCCGCAACCACCGAACGCCACTCGACAAGTGGTTAGCCTGCCGAGGTCACTGACGGTCGGATGATCTACTGGGAGTTCAGAGGCAGGCTGCCGGGCCGAGAGACGCGAACGGATGAAGAACACTTCGGGTCTGCACACCGTGTCAACCACCCTGGGCAAATGCTGGGCCGGACTGACTTTCACGGCTCTCGACGGGGAAACTAACCTCCCGAACCCGCTCACAGTAACACCCGATCAGTCGTCTGAACCACAGCGACCCGACGAAGGGAGTCACTGCTACTCAATCGGCGGCTCGGGCCGCACACCCTCCGCAGCGAACGTCAGCGACCGAACAGTCCACTCCGGTCCAGCCTGATCAGCAACGGCCGCAGTCACCTCCGCGAGGTCCGCCCCCGCGAGGTCCGCCTCCGTCAGCACCAGCACCGTCGGCCCGGCACCCGAGACGACCGCCGCCAACCCGATGGCTCGTAACCGAAGCAGCAACTCGTGGGTCGCCGGGTAGACGGAACTTCGCGGCTGCTGGTGGAGCCGATCCGCAGTAGCCGGCAACAGCAGCTCCGGCTGCCGCGTCAGCGCCTGGCAGAGCAGCGCCGTCCGCGATATATTCGCCACCGCATCGGCCATCGGCACCAATTCGGGCAATGCCGCCCGGGCGGCAGCAGTGGACAGCTCCATCACTGGCACCGCGATCACTGCGGCCACTGTTGCGGCCGGTTCCAGCCGGACCCCGTAGCCGATGCCCCCGTCGACCCAGCCCAACGCGAATCCACCCAGCACCGCGGCCGCCACATTGTCTGGGTGGCCTTCGATGACCACCGCTTCGGCCAGCAGGTCCGCATCGGTCAGCCCGCTCTGCGCACCCCCGGCCAATTCCCGGGCCAGAGCCAACCCCCCGACGATGGCCGCCGAGGAGGACCCCAAACCGCGAGCATGCGGTACCTGATTGCGGCAGCGCAGCCGAAGCCCCTGCGGGGGCGCCTCACCCAACAGGCTCAAGCCGCGCAACAACGAACCTGCCACCAGATTGGATTCGTCCAGGGAGACCACACCTGCACCCTGACCGAACACCTCAACGTGTACCCCGGGTCGGTCGACAACCTCCGCGGTGTACACGTCCCTGAGCTCCAGCGCGAGCCCGAGACAGTCGTAGCCGGGACCGACGTTTGCGCTGGTGGCGGGCACAGACACCGCCACCGGAACCTCGACCAGGCTCACACCAGGTCCAGCGCCCGGGCTGCCACCAGTGCGTCGACCGGAATCGCCACTGGCTCCGGCCCGCCGGTCAGGGCCCACTCAGGGTCCTTCAAACCATTGCCGGTGACCGTGCAGACCACTCTCTGGCCCGGATCAAGTAGCCCTGCCCGATGGGATTTCAGCAACCCGGCCACCGACGCCGCCGACGCCGGTTCCACGAACACACCCTCTCTGGCGGCCAGCACGTGATACGCGTCCAGGATCTCCCGGTCGGTGACCATGTCGATCTGGCCACCTGAGTCATCGCGGGCCGCCTCGGCCTCAGCCCAGGACGCGGGATTGCCGATCCTGATCGCAGTCGCGATGGTCTTCGGCTTCGCCACCGGGGCACCCAACACGATTGGGGCTGCACCAGCTGCCTGGTACCCCCACATCCGGGGAAGCGAGGCTGCGACTCCGTCCCGGGCGTACTCCGCGTAGCCCTTCCAGTAGGCGGTGATATTGCCGGCATTTCCGACCGGCAGGCAGTGGATGTCGGGGGCATCGCCGAACTGGTCGACGATTTCGAAAGCCGCCGTCTTCTGACCTTCGATCCGAGCCGGGTTGACGCTGTTCACCAGCGCCACCGGATAGTCGTCAGACAACTGCCGGGCCAATACCAGGCAGTCGTCGAAGTTACCGTCCACCTGCAACAGCACTGCGCCGTGCACAACTGCCTGCGCCAGTTTGCCCATGGCGATCTTGCCCGCGGGTACGAGAACCGCAGAGACCATGCCGGCGCGCACCGCGTAGGCCGATGCGCTCGCGGAGGTGTTACCAGTGGACGCGCAGATCACAGCCTTCGCACCCTGCTGGGCCGCTACCGAGATCGCCATCGTCATCCCCCGGTCCTTGAAGGAACCGGTGGGGTTCGCCCCCTCCACCTTGAGCCAGACATCGCAGCCGGTCAGCTGCGAGATGTGATTGGCCGGCACCAGTGGCGTGCCGCCTTCACACAGGGAGACGACCGGCGTCTCGGCGGTCACCGGCAACCGATCCCGGTACTCCTCGATAACGCCCCGCCAAATCCTCGATTCCGGTGCGCTCATGCGTCGGGTCCGCCTTCCACTCTCATCACCGCGACGACCTCTTTGACCTCCGGCAACTCCCGCAGCCGTTCAACGGTCTGCTGCAATGAGGATTCAGCCGCCGCATGGGTGCGTACCAGCAGGCTGGCGTCCTGTTCCCCTGACTCCAGCCCGCCCTCCTGTCGGACACTCTGCAGGGATACCCCCTGCTCCGCGAATGCAGTCGCCACCGCGGCCAGCGCTCCCGGCCGATCGAGCACCAGCAGGCTGACCGAATAGCGGGTCGTCGCCCGTCCCAGCGGCAGCACCTTCAGATCGGCGTAGACCGAGTGTGCGTGTCCCGGTCGACCAGCCAACTTGTTGCGGGCGGCCGCCACGACATCCCCGAGCACCGCGCTGGCCGTCGGCTCGCCGCCGGCTCCTCTGCCGTAGAACATCACCTGACCGGCGGATTCCGCTTCGACGAAGACCGCGTTGTAGGCATCTCGAACACTGGCCAGCGGATGGCTTCTGGGCACCATCGCCGGATGCACCCGGACAACCACCCCGTCACCAGCATCTGTGAGCTCGGCGACCGCGAGCAGTTTCACCACGAAGCCGGAGTCTCGGGCGGCAGTGATATCCGCGGCAGTCAGCCCGGAAATCCCTTCGCAGGAGACGTCCGACATGCTCACCGGACTGTGGAATGCCAGCCCTGCCAGAATCGCCGCCTTCGCCGCCGCGTCGTGCCCCTCAACATCGGCGGTCGGATCGGCTTCCGCGTACCCCAGTCGCTGCGCCTCTGCCAGCACCTCGGCGTAGTCGGCGCCGTCCTCGTCCATCTTGGTGAGGATGTAGTTGGTTGTGCCGTTGACGATGCCCAGCACCCGCCGCACGCGGTCGCCCGCGAGGCTCTCCCGGAGCGGCCGCAGCAGCGGGATGGCGCCAGCCACCGCCGCCTCGTAGTAGAGGTCGACTGAGTTTCGCTCTGCCGCGGCGTGCAGCACTGCGCCGTCCTCGGCGATCAGCGCCTTGTTCGCTGACACCACGCTGGCACCGTTGTCGAGCGCCGCCAGGATCAACTCCCTGGCAGGTTCAATCCCCCCCATCACCTCGATCACCAGGTCCACATCGGGTCTGGTCACCAGCGCCATCGGGTCATCGGTCAACAACCGGCTCGGGATCCCGGGCCGCTCCCGGCGAAGATCCCGCACTGCGACCCCGACCACTTCCAGCGTGGCGCCTGCCCGGGCCGAGAGATCCTGCACGTTCTCGATCAGCAGTCGGACCACTTGCGAGCCGACGGTACCGCCGCCGAGTAGGGCAACTTTGATGGTCTGCGTCATAAGCCAAAGGTTCTCACGTCGGACTCGGACAGGCCGACGTCGGTGGCGAACAGATCTGCCAGCGACTCCCGCCGCAACACCACCTGCGCGGCACCGCCCGCGACTGACACCACCGCCGGTCGGGTGACCAGGTTGTAGTTACTGGCCATCGACCGGTGATAGGCGCCGGTGGCGGCCACCGCGATCAGGTCGCCAGGGGCCAGGTCGCCGGGTAGCCAGGCATCCCGGACGACGATATCCCCACTCTCGCAGTGCTTGCCCACGATTCGGGTGAGCATCGCCCGGGCGTCCGAACCCCTATTTGCCAGCGCGACGGTGTAGTCGGCGTCGTACAGGGCTGTTCGAATGTTGTCGCTCATCCCACCGTCGACGCTCACGTAGACCCGCTGCTGACCGCCCTCCAACGTCCGGCGCTTGATCGTGCCGACCCGGTAGATAGTGGTGGTGGACGGTCCGACGATCGCCCGGCCGGGCTCAAACGCCAGTCGCGGCACCGGCAACCCATACCGCTGGCATTCCGCCACCACGATTTCCAGCAGTTCCGCTGCGATCTCGGCCACGGCCGGCGGGGCGTCCTCATCGGTGTATTTGATGCCCAGGCCACCGCCGAGGTTCAGCTCGGTGACCACCACACCGTGCTCGGCCCTGATCCGATCGAGGAATCGCACCGCCCGATGCGCGGCCACCTCGAACCCGCTCGCCACGAAGATCTGCGAGCCGATATGCGAATGCACGCCGACAAGTTCCAGGTTGGGGTCCCCGAGCACAGCCGCCACGGCCGCCATCGCGGACCCAGACGCGATCGAAAAGCCGAACTTCTGGTCTTCGTGGGCGGTCGCGATGAACTCGTGAGTGTGGGCCTCAACCCCCACCGTGACCCTGACCAGCACCGGTGCGACCACACCCCGGTCAGCCGCGAGTTGGGACAGCAACCTGATCTCGGCGACCGAATCGACCACGATTCGACCGACCCGGGCGTCCAACGCGGCGGCCAGTTCGTGTTCAGATTTGTTGTTGCCGTGGAACAGGATCCTCGACGGTGGCATCCCTGCCGCCAGGGCGCACCACAACTCCCCCCCGCTGCAGACATCCAGCCCCAAACCCTGGTCCCGCACGATCCGCACGATCGCTGACGCCAGGAAAGCTTTGCCCGCGTAGTACACGTCGACGTCGACCCCGGATCGGACCGAGAACGCTTCCCGGTACGCCCGCGCCCGGGAGCGCAGGTCGTCCTCATCGACTACGAATAGCGGAGTGGCGAAGTCAGTGGCCAACTGCAGCACGGAGACTCCACCGATTCGAATCTCGCCGTCCGGCCCGCGGCGGGTGGTTGTCGACCAGATACTTGCGTCGAGGTCGTCGACATGCTCCGGTCGAGGGTGGGGGTTTCGGCTGGCGACAACGTCACCGTGCTTCGGCCCCGCCGGATGCGGCCGGTTCACATTCGCTCCGGCGCGGAGACGCCCAGCAGCTCCAGGCCGTTGGCAAGCGTCTGCCTGGCCGCGGCACACAACCACAGGCGGGAGACCGTCTCGGCGTCGGCCACCTCATCACCTCGCGGCAGCACCCGGCAGGTGTCGTAAAACCGGTGGTAGGCGGTCGCCAACTCCTCCAGATACCGGGCAACTCGATGTGGTTCCCGCAGCTCGGCGGCGGAGGCCAACACCCGCGGGAACTCAGCGATCGCGGCCAGCAGATCCCCCTCCCTGGCGTCGGCCAGCAGCGCCGGGCTGAACTCCGACTCGCGCCAGTCGATTCCCAGGTCAGTCGCGTGCCGCAGGACGGAGCAGATCCGAGCATGCGCGTACTGCACGTAGAAGACCGGATTGTCGTTGGTGCGCTTGATCATCAGGTCCAGATCGAGGGTGAGCGGCGAGTCCACCGGGTAGCGGCTGAGGGTGTACCTGGCCGCATCCACCCCGACCTCGTCGACCAGATCCTCCAGCGTGACGATGGTTCCGGCTCGTTTGGAGAGTTTGACCTCCCGACCGGCCCGGACCATCTTCACCAACTGCCCGATCAACACCTCGATATTGCGTTCGGGATCGTCTCCGGCGCACGCCGCGATCGCCTTCAGACGGCCGACATAGCCGTGGTGATCGGCGCCGAGCAGGTAGATGCAGATGTCATAGCCGCGGCTTCGCTTGTCCACGTAGTACGCCGAGTCAGACGAGAAGTAGGTCATCTCCCCGTCGCTCTTGACCAGCACTCGGTCCTTGTCGTCGCCGAAGTCGGTCGTCCGAAGCCACGTGGCACCACCCTCGGAGTACACATGTCCGCCTGCCTGCAGAGCTGACATCCCGCGCTCCACTGCGCCGGAGGAGTGCAGATCCCGCTCTGAATACCAGACGTCGAAGTGGGTGCGGAAAACCTTCAGCACGGCCTGCTGAGCTGCCAGTTGATGCTTGTAGCCTGCCTCCCGGAAGGCGACCATCGCCTGCTGACCGGTCAACTCCTCGTACTCCGGGTGCTCAGCCAGGATGGCCGCCGCCAGGTCGAGAATGTAGGCACCGTGGTAGCCGTCGGCGGGCGGGGGTTGGCCATTGGCAGCTGCCGCGATGGAGGCGCCGAACCGATCCATCTGGACGCCGCGATCGTTGACGTAGAACTCCCGGTCCACGGTCGCGCCGGCCGCCGCCAGCACCCGCGCCATCGCATCGCCGACCGCCGCCCACCGGGTGTGGCCCAGATGCAGCGGTCCGGTCGGGTTGGCGGAGATGAACTCAAGGTTGATCTTCACACCGGCCAACGAATCGCCATGGCCGTAGCC
>CAZJNU010000044.1:0-22246 GCA_964547485.1 uncultured Actinomycetes bacterium | reverse complement strand
CTGCGAGTAGTAGGCGTTGATCTGCCGGGCGCGCTTGGCGGCATAGATCACGAGTGCGTACTTGGAACCGGCCTTGTCCAGCAGGTCATCGATCGGCGGATAGGTGATGCCCTCGGGGCGTACAACAATGCCGGACACGGATACGCGGTCCTTCCAGGTGGGGTCGCGCCCAGGCTCTAGCCGGGCGGGGTATCCATCAAGTCTAGCAACGCCCGCGCAGTGTCGCCGACGTCAGTGTTCACCAGCACGGCGTCGAACTCCCCGCGGGCGGCCAACTCCGACTCGGCCACCTGCAGTCGACGGTCCACCGCGACAGGATCCTCCGTGCCGCGCGACCGCAATCTGGCGGCCAGGTCGAACATCGACGGCGGGGCCAGGAACACCGTCACCGCCGCCGGCATCGCGGCCTTCACCTGCCTGGCGCCGGCCAGATCGATCTCGAGCAACACGGTTCGACCGGCCGCCAGCGCCTCACTTACCGCCAACCGAGGTGTCCCATAGAGGTTGCCGGCGAACTCGGCGCTCTCCAACATCTCCCCCTCGGCTCGCCGCCGCAGGAACTCCTGCCTGGTCAGGTAGTGATACGACCGACCGTTGATCTCCCCCGGCCGCGGTTCCCGGGTGGTCGCCGACACGCTGAGCAGCAATTCCGGTCGCTGCTTCATGGCCGCCGCGATGACCGTTCCTTTGCCGACCCCGCTGGGTCCGCTGATGACGATCAGCCGCGCGGAACCGGTCACTTGTCGAATTCGGCGAGCAGCGCCGAGCGCTGCCGCTCCCCGAGACCGCGGATCCGGCGGGTGGCCGCAACGTTGTTGCGCTCCATGATTTCCGAGGCCCGCACCGGACCGATCCTCGGCATCGCCCCAAGCAGATCGACCACTCGCATCTTCGCCAGCGCCTGGTCCTGCCCCGCCAGGTCGAGCGCAGCGGGCAGGTCCAATTCACCGCTGGCCAACGCCGCCTTGATCTCCGCCCGGCGTCGACGAGCCGCGAGTGCAGCCGATGCAGCTGCACTGCGTTCGGCTGGTGTCAGCTCGGGCAGGCCCACGCGAGGACGGTAGCGAAATCTGCCCGGCGGTGCCCAACCAGCGGTAAATCAGGCCAGGATTCCGGTCGCGATCGACTCGGCGGCCGCCCCGACGTCCGGGGCGCCGGTAATCGGGCGGCCAATGACCAATAGGTTCGCACCGGCGGCAAGTGCCTGCTGCGGCGTCGCGACCCGCTTCTGGTCGGCCACCGCCGCGCCGGCCGGGCGGACCCCTGGCGTGATGAGGATGACCTCCGCTGGCACCGCCGCGCGAATCTCGGCCACTTCCAACGGCGAGCAGACCAGCGCCCGGGCGCCGGCCTCGACCGCCATCGTGGCAAGTCGCAGCGCCGCCTGGCTGGGCGTGCCCTGAATCCCGACGGCGGCCATCGCCGCCGCATCCATCGAGGTGAGGATCGTGACCGCGGTGATCAGGGTCTCCGGCGACGCCTGCGCTGCTGCAGCGATCATCGCCGGGCCACCCAGAGCGTGCACCGTGAGGTAGGTCGGTCGCAACGCCACGACCGACCTGACCGCACCCGCCACGGTGTTCGGAATATCGTGCAGCTTCAGGTCGAGGAAGAGCGCCGGGCCGCTGGCGGTCCCACCGGTCGGGCCAGCAGCGACCCCACCGGCGGCCTCCGTAATGGCGGCCACGCTTTCGGCACCGTCTCGCAGATAGGTCTCCAACCCGACTTTCAGCACCGCCACATGCGGCGCGACTGCGGTCGCCCAGGCGCAGGCCGTGGCCAAGTCGGGTGCGTCCAACGCGACCGCGATCGGCGCCACCGGGCGACCCGCCAGCACTGTGTCAGCGGGCACTGCGTCAGCGGGCACTGCGTCAGCCATCTGAATCCTCCATCATCTCCGACTGCCCCAGCGCCGATTGCCCGTTCGTCGGCTGCCGGTGCGGCAGTCCCCGGTGGCCGTAGCCGACAGCGTCGGTCAGGCTCGCGAACCCTCGCTCGGCCAGCGCCGCCGAGAGTTCCTGCTGCACCCGTAGGGGTGCCCGCGGATCGTTGAAGACGGCCGTGCCGATGCTGACCGCGCTGGCTCCCGCAAGGACGAACTGCAGCGCGTCGAGGCCGGTGCGAATCCCACCCATTCCCAGTATCGGGACCGCCGGCATCGCCGCATGTACCTGCCAGACGGCCCGGACGGCCATCGGACGGATCGCCGGGCCGGACAGACCGCCGGTGATCCCGGCCAGCGCGGGCCGCATCGTGTCGGTGTCGATCACCATCCCCAACGTCGTGTTGATCATCGACAGACCGTCGGCGCCGGCCGCCACCACCGCGTCGGCGATAGCCACGATGTCGGTGACGTCGGGTGAGAGTTTGGCCAGCACCGGCACGGTCGAGTTGGTGTTCCGTCGAACCGCCCGGACCGCGCCACCGGCCGCGCCGGGGTCGCAGGCGAAGACCAACCCCCGGCTGGCGACGTTCGGGCAGGAGATGTTCACCTCGATCGCGTCGATCCCGGGTTCGTGCCGCAGCCGGGTGGCCAATTGACCGAACTCTTCGGCGGTGCCGCCGGCGATCGACACGATCACCCGAACATCTCGTTCCCGCAGCCACGCCAGATCGTTGGCGATGAACGACTCGATCCCCGGACCCTGCAGTCCGATGGAGTTGAGCATGCCCGACGGGGTCTCGGCCATCCGCGGTGTGGGGCGCCCGGATCGGGGCGCCATCATGATGCTTTTGGTGACGACCCCGCCGATCTCGGTCAGGTCGAAGAATGGCGCCAACTCGCGGCCCGCAGCCGCGCAGCCACTGGCGGTGAACACCGGCGCGGGGAACTCCGCCACCGACAGCGACGTGGACAGGTCGGGCCCGGTCGGGCCCGGGTCGGCCATGGCGGCCATCAGTGACCCCCGACTGCGGGGGCACCGAGGGTGTCCGGCGGCACCGTCCCGACATCTGGCCAGCGAACCCGGTCGCCGAAGAACACCGGACCCTCGACGCAGGAGCGGACCATCCTGGTCACCCCGTCGGCGCCCACTACCGGCAGCACGCAGGTCATGCAGATCCCGATCCCACAGGCCATCGCCTCCTCCACCGCGCACTGGCTGTGAGCCCCCACGTCCGCCGCGGCCGACGACACCGCCGCCAACATGGCCATCGGGCCGCAGGCGTACACCACGGCCGTGTCATGCTCGGCCAGGATCCGCCGGAGCGGTTCAGTCACCCGGCCCTTCTCCCCGAAACTGCCGTCGTCAGTGGTGATGGTGAGAGTGTCTGAACAGCGACGTGCCGCCAGTAGCCCGAACAGCCTGGACTCCGTCGCGGCGCCCAGCACCATGTCGACCCGGCAGCCGCGGGCGCGCAACTGGTCCGCCAGTGCGAACATCGGCGCAGCACCGTAGCCGCCGGCAACCAACGCGCACGCCACCGGTTCGGTGGGTAGCGAGAAGGGTCGACCGAGCGGCGCCACCACGCTCAACCAGTCCCCGCGCCGGAGTTGCGACAGCCAGGCGGTGCCACGACCGGACACCGCGAAGATGATCTCGATCGTGCCGGCCGCCGGATCCGCTCGATAGATCGAGAATGCCCTTCGCAGCAACATCGCCGTCTCTGGGCCGCCGACGGCGACCGCCACGAAATGACCCGGTCGGACGCCTACGGCTGCGGCCGGAGCAGACAGCGTCAGGTGCCAGTAGTCGCAGATCCGACGCAGATCCAGGACTTCGGCGTCCACTTCGGCCGGCAGCACCGCGGCCGAGACGGTCATGGTTTCGCTCCGCGGGCGGTCGACAGTTCGGCCGCATACTCCTGCAGCGACTTCACCCCGAGCGGACCGGCCTGGGTGGCCTCTATACCCAGCACCGCCGCGGCCAGTCCGGCGACGGTGGTGATGCACGGGATCCCCATCGTCACCGCGGCGGTCCGGATCTCATAGCCGTCCACCCGGGCGCCGACCCCGAACGGGGTATTGACGATCAGGTCGATGTCACCAGATCTGATGGCGTCGATCGTCGTCACGCGGGCCGCCTGCGGTCCTTCGTAGTGTTTCCGGATATCCGTCGCCGGGATACCGTGCCGGCGCAGCACCTCAGCGGTGCCGGCGGTGGCGACGACGTCGAAGCCGAGGTCCACCAACCGTTTGACCGGGAAGATGATGCTGCGTTTGTCGCGATTGGCGACCGACACCAGCACCCGGCCAGAGGTCGGCAGCCCACCCGTGTAGGCGGCCAGCTGGGATTTGGCGAAGGCCGCCCCGAAATCGCGGTCGATCCCCATCACCTCGCCGGTGGAGCGCATCTCCGGGCCCAGCACGGTATCGACCCCGTGGAACCTGCCGAACGGCAGCACCGCCTCCTTCACCGAGATCGGGGAGGTGGTGGGCAGTCGACCACCGTCCGCCAGCGGCAGCATCCCCTCTGCGCGCAGTTCCTCGACGGTCGCGCCGACCGCGATCCGAGCGGCAGCCTTGGCCAGCGGCACCGAGGTCGCCTTCGACACGAACGGCACCGTCCGAGACGCCCGCGGGTTCGCCTCCAGCACGTAGAGGGTGTCGCCACTGAGCGCGAACTGCACGTTGAGCAAACCGTGCACTCCGACCCCGGCGGCGATCGCCCTGGTGGACTCCCGGATCCGGTCGATCTCGGCTGTCCCCAGCGTGATCGGCGGCAGTGCGCAGGCGGAGTCACCGGAATGGATACCGGCCTCCTCGATGTGTTCCATCACCCCGCCCAGGTACAACTCGTGGCCGTCGTAGAGCGCGTCGACGTCGATCTCCACGGTGTCGTCCAAGAACCGGTCCACCAATACCGGGTGTTCGCCGGTGAGTTCAGTGGCGCGCTCCAGATAATCGGCCAGCATGGCCTCGTCGTAGACGATCTCCATGCCACGGCCACCAAGCACGTAGGACGGCCGGACGAGTACCGGGTAGCCGATCTTCGCCGCGATCTCCCGCGCCTGCGCGAACGTGAAGGCAGTGCCGTGCTTGGGCGCGGGCAGCCCTGCCTCGGCCAGCACCCGACCGAACGCGCCCCGCTCCTCCGCCAGGTGGATCGCCTCCGGCTGGGTACCCAGCAGCGGCACTCCGTTGTCCTTCAACGTCTGCGCGAGTCCCAGCGGGGTCTGCCCACCCAACTGACAGATGACGCCCAGCAGCGGCCCGGCCGCGGTCTCGGCGTGCACAATCTCCAGCACGTCCTCGGCGGTCAACGGCTCGAAGTAGAGCCGGTCGGAGGTGTCGTAGTCAGTCGATACCGTCTCCGGATTGCAGTTCACCATCACCGTCTCGAAGCCCGCCTCGCGCAGGGTGAGGGCGGCGTGCACGCAGGAGTAGTCGAACTCGATCCCCTGCCCTATTCGGTTGGGACCGGACCCGAGGATGATGACCGCCGGCCGGGTGCGCGGCTCAACCTCGGTTTCGAGGTCATAGCTGGAGTAGTGGTAGGGGGTGCGGGCGGCGAACTCAGCAGCGCAGGTGTCGACCGTCTTATAGACCGGGCGGATGCCGAGGGCGTGCCGGACACCTCGAACCACCTCCTCCGGGATCCCGCGGATTTCGCCGAGCTGGGAATCCGAGAAGCCATGCCGCTTGGCCAGTCGCAGCAACGCCGGGGTGAGTTCGCCCGCCGACGCCACCGTGTCGGCGAGCGCGTTCAGCGACTCGATCTGACTCAGGAACCAGGGATCGATTGCCGTCGCCTCGTGCACCGCATCCAACCCGGCACCCGCCCACAGCGCCCGCTGCACTTGGTTCAACCGACCCTCGTGCGGTCGGGCCATCTCGGTCAGCAACGTGGCGACGTCGACGTCGGCCGGCAGCCCCGACCAGTCGAACGCAGCCCCGCGCCGTTCCAGACTGCGCAGCGCCTTCTGCAGCGCCTCGGTGAAGTTGCGGCCGATCGCCATCGCCTCGCCGACGCTCTTCATGGTGGTGGTGAGCGTGGAATCCGCCAGCGGGAACTTCTCGAACGCGAACCGCGGCACCTTCACCACCACGTAGTCCAACGTCGGCTCGAACGAGGCCGGGGTCTCGGCGGTGATGTCATTGTCGATCTCGTCCAGGGTGTAGCCGATCGCCAGCCGGGCGGCGATCTTGGCGATCGGGAACCCGGTCGCCTTACTGGCCAGCGCCGAGGACCGCGATACCCGCGGATTCATCTCGATCACGATGATCCGACCGTCCTCGGGGTTCACCGCGAACTGGATGTTGCAGCCGCCGGTATCGACCCCGACCGCCCGGATCACATCGATCCCGATGTCCCGCAGTCGTTGATACTCCCGGTCGGTGAGGGTCAGCGCTGGTGCGACGGTGATCGAGTCGCCGGTGTGCACCCCGAGCGGGTCCAGATTCTCGATCGAACAGACGACCACGACGTTGTCCCGGTGGTCCCGCATCAATTCGAGTTCGTACTCTTTCCACCCGAGGATCGACTCCTCCAGCAGCACCTCCGAGGTGGGGCTGGCCTGCAGCCCGGCACCGGCGATCCGCTCCAGATCCGTTTCGTCGTAGGCCATTCCCGACCCGGACCCGCCCATCGTGAAACTGGGCCGCACCACCATCGGGTAGCCCAGGTCACCGGCGGCGGCCAGGCATTCGGCCATTGTGTGACAGACATGCGACCGGGCGCTCTCGGCCCCGATCGAGGCGACGATCTGCTTGAAGAGTTCCCGGTTTTCGCCGCGCTGGATCGCGTCCACATCGGCACCGATCAATTCGACCCCGTACTCCGCCAGCACGCCGGATTCGTACAGTGCGATCGCGGTGTTCAATGCGGTCTGGCCACCGAGCGTCGGCAGTAGCGCATCGGGGCGTTCCCGCGCGATCACCGAAGCGACCACCTCCGGCGTGATCGGCTCGACGTAGGTGGCGTCGGCGAACTCCGGGTCGGTCATGATGGTGGCCGGATTGCTGTTGACCAGGATCACTCGCAATCCTTCGGCCTTGAGTACCCGGCAGGCCTGGGTCCCGGAGTAGTCGAATTCGCAGGCTTGGCCGATCACGATCGGTCCGGAGCCGATGACCAGCACACTGCTGAGGTCGTCCCGACGAGGCATTACCGAACCGCCTTCCGAGGCCCGCGGGCCATCAATTCGGCGAACTCGGTGAACAGTCCGGCGGAGTCGTGCGGACCGGCCGCCGCCTCCGGGTGGTACTGCACCGAGAACGCCGGAGTGTCCAGTAGCCGCAGCCCTTCGACCACGTCGTCGTTCAGGCAGATATGGCTCACCTCGGCTCGACCCCACGGGGTGTTGAAAGTGCCTTCGAGCGGTGCGGCGACCGCGAAGCCGTGGTTGTGGGCGGTGATCTCCACCTTGCCAGTGGCGGTCGAGGCGACCGGTTGGTTGATCCCGCGGTGACCGAAGGTGAGCTTGTAGGTGTCCAGGCCGAGCGCACGGCCCAGCAGTTGGTTACCGAAGCAGATTCCGAACAGCGGAATCCCCGCGTCCAGCACCCCGCGGACCAGCTCGACCGCCCGGTCCGCAGCAGCCGGATCGCCTGGACCGTTGGACAGGAATACCCCGTCCGGGTTCATCGCCATGATCTGCTCGAGGGTGGTGTCGGCCGGCACTATGTGGGTCTCGATCCCGCGCTCGGCCAGCCGATGCGGGGTCATCGATTTGATGCCGAGGTCCACCGCCACCACGGTGAACTGCCGCTGCCCGATGGCAGCCACCGTGTAGGCCTCGGCGGTGGTCACTTCTGCGGTCAGGTTCGCTCCGGCCATCCCGGCGGACGCCCGCACTTGTGCCACCAGATCATCGATGTGCCCGGTGGCGGCGTCGCCGGCGAAGACGCCGGCCCGCATCGCGCCAGCCGATCGGAGGTGCCGGGTCAGGGCGCGGGTGTCGACGTCGGCCACCCCGACAACCCCCGCTTCGATCAGGGCCTGTTCCAGCGTCGACTCCGCCCGCCAGCTGGAAGCCATCGGGCTGGGATCCCGCAGCACGTACCCGGCGACCCAGATCCGATCGGATTCACCGTCCTGGGAGTTCATCCCAGTGTTGCCGATGTGCGGCGCCGTCATCGCGACGATCTGCCGGTGGTAGGAGGGGTCGGTCAGGGTCTCCTGGTAGCCGGTCATGCCGGTCGCGAATACCGCCTCGCCGAAGGCGCTCCCCTCTGCCGCGAAGCCGGTGCCGGCGAAGGTTCGACCATCTTCCAGCACCAACACCGCAGGCGGCGGCTCGTTGTGCCGGGCGCCGGTCAAGCGCAGGTAGGGGGTGCGAACGGTGCCGGTGGGCGAGGTCATGGCGTTCCTCCTTGCAGCGTGGGGTTGCCGGCCGGAAGTAGAGCCTCGCACGCCGCCAGCGCGGCCGCGTGCTCAGTCGCGCGGTCGCCGTGGAACCCGGTGTCGACCAGAGCGTCACCGAGCCGCCATCGGATGACGATCACGCCGTCGCGTTCCAGTACCTGCCCGGCCAGCGCCCGATCTGCCCGGACCGAGTCGACCGACTCAATCGGAATGAAGAGGTCCGGGGCGCCCTCGCGGGTGATGACCATCCCGGCCGGGATCACGTTGAGCGCAGCGGCGCTGGGCGCGCCAAGACCATGGGCGACGATCCGATCGAGCCAGTCCCCCGCCCGACAGGTGCCCAGGTATCGTCCCTCACTGACTGCGAGCAGGGTGCCGACCTCACCGGTGAACTCCGGTGGTGCCACGAGATCGGATTGCCTGCGGGCACGAGCCCGCCACCCCCACCACATCCCGAGTACCGCCAGCAGGATCACCACGATCATGACCACAGTCAGCGCCAGCCGTTCCGGCCACGCGGTGACGCTCGGGCTGACTCTGTCGGTGCTGGCGATCAGCAGCTTCGAGGTCATTTCGCGCCCACCACCGGCGAGGAGTCGAGCACCGTCGGACGACCCCGGAGGAAGGTGGCCCGCACCACGCCCGGCAACGTCATCCCCCGATAGGGAGTGTTACGACTTCGGCTCGCCGTCGACCTGGGGTCGACCGTCCAGTCGGCCTCCGGATCGACCAACGTGACGTTTGCCGGTTCCCCGACGGCCAGTGGTCGTCCTTGGCCGGGGATGCCGGAGATGGCAGCCGGAGCGTAGGACATCCGGTCGGCAACACCGGCCCAGTCCAACAGGCCGGGGCGGACCATCGTCTCGATCACGATCGACAGGGCGGTTTCCAACCCGATCATGCCCATCGCGGCGGCCGCCCACTCGCAGTCCTTGTCCTCCACCGGATGCGGGGCGTGGTCGGTCGCGACGACATCGATGGTGCCGTCGGCCAGCGCGGCCCGCAGCTCGGCGACGTCTTCGGGTCTGCGCAGCGGCGGGTTCACCTTGTAGATCGGGTCATAGGAGTCGGCCAGCGCCTCGGTCAACAGCAGGTGATGCGGGGTGACTTCCGCAGTCACGGCCACCCCTCGACTCTTCGCCAGCCGGACCAACTCGACCGACCCGGCCGTCGATACGTGGCAGATGTGCAGCCGGGACCCGACGTGCTGTGCGAGCAGGATGTCACGGGCGATGATCGCCTCCTCCGCCACCGCCGGCCAGCCGGTCAGACCCAACTGTCCCGACAGTGGACCCTCGTTCATCTGGGCGCCGACCGTCAGCCGCGGCTCCTGCGCATGCTGGGCGATCACACCGTCGAACGCCTTCACGTATTCCAGCGCGCGGCGCATCAGCGCCGGATCGTGCACGCAGATCCCGTCGTCGGAGAACACCCGCACCTGCGCAGCAGAGGTGGCCATGGCACCCAGTTCGGCCAGGTGCTCACCCTTCAACCCCACCGTGACTGCGCCGATCGGCTGCACGTCGCACCAACCCGCTTCACGCCCGAGTCGCCAGACCTGCTCCACCACGCCGGCGGTGTCGGCGACCGGATCGGTGTTGGCCATCGCATGGACCGCCGTGAATCCGCCGAGCGCGGCGGCGCGGGTGCCGGACGCCACGGTCTCGGCATCCTCCCGACCCGGCTCGCGCAGGTGGGTGTGCAGATCCACGAGTCCGGGCAACGCGACCAGCCCGGCCGCATCCACTTCGAGCGGACGGAGATCCTGATCGGCGGCACCGGCTGCCAGCGTGTCTGGCTCTCCGATCTGCTCGATCCGGCCGTCCGCGAGCAGCAGGTCGACGGGTTCGGCCCCGAGCACGGCCGCACCGCGGATCAGCACCGGCCGTTGGCGGGTATCGGTCATCGTGAAGCCTCTCGCTGAGTGGGTGCGCCGCCGAGGAGTAGGTAGAGCACCGCCATCCGGACCAGGACGCCGTTGCCGACCTGCTCGATGATCACCGATCGCGTCGAGTCTGCGACATCGGCGGTGATCTCCATCCCGCGGTTCATCGGGCCCGGGTGCAGCACGATGGCCGATCCGGTCAGCATCGCGAGCCGATCCGCATTCAATCCGTACCGGCGTGAGTACTCCCGCTCGGACGGGAAGTAGGAGGCGTTCATCCGTTCCCGCTGAACGCGCAACATCATCACGGCGTCGGTGGCCGCCAGCGGCTCATCCAACTCGTAGGAGACTTCGCACGGCCAGGTCTCGACACCCACCGGTAACAGCGTCGGCGGCGCCACCAGTGTCACCTTAGCCCCGAGGGTGTCGAGCAACAGCACGTTCGACCGGGCCACCCGGGAGTGCAGCACATCGCCGACGATCGTGACCCGCACCCCCGCCAGGTCGCCGGTGGAGCCGATCAGGTTTCGGCGGATCGTGTAGGCATCCAGCAGCGCCTGGGTCGGATGCTCATGGGAGCCGTCGCCGGCATTGATCACCACGCCGTTGATCCAGCCGGAGGTGGCCAGCCGGTGCGGCGCCCCGGAGGCGCCGTGCCGGATAACCACGGCGTCGGCACCCATCGCCTCCAACGTCAGGGCGGTGTCCTTCAGGCTCTCCCCCTTGGACACGCTGGAACCCTTGGCGGCGAAGTTGATCACGTCGGCCGACAACCGCTTGGCGGCCGCTTCGAACGAGATCCGGGTGCGGGTGGAATCCTCGAAGAAGAGGTTGACCACCGTCCGACCGCGCAGGGTCGGCAACTTCTTCACCGGGCGACTCGCCACGGCAGCCAACTCACCAGCGGTGTCCAGGATCTTCACCGCCTGGTCACGGTCAAGGTCACCAGCGGACAGCAGGTGCTTCACGAGGGTCCCCCCGACTGATCGCGGGATTGCTCGCCAACCAAGACTGCGTCTAGGCCGTCTTCCTCCTGCAGCCTGACGCGGACCGTCTCGAAGGTGGCGGTCGGCAGGTTCTTGCCGATGTGGTCCGGCCTGATCGGGAGCTCACGATGGCCACGATCGACCAGCACCGCCAGTCGCACAGCTCGGGGGCGGCCGATATCAGTCAGCGCATCCAGCGCGGCACGGACCGACCGACCGCTGAACAACACATCGTCGACCAACACCACCGTCCGGCCATCGATTCCGGTCGCCGGGATCTCGGTGTGATCCAACGCCCGCGGCGGACGCAACTGCAGGTCGTCGCGGTAGAGGGTGATGTCCAGCGAGCCGACCGGGACCTCGAGTCCCTCGATCTGGGAGATTCGACCGGCCAGCCGCCGGGCCAACTGGGCGCCACGGGTGGGGATTCCCAGCAGCACCAGGGACTCGGCACCCTTGTTGCGCTCCAGGATCTCGTGGGCGATCCGGGTCAGCGCCCGGTCAATATCACCGGCGTCCAGCACATGACGCATACCGTCGAGGGACATCGCAACTCCTTCCCCGCCTCACAGGACGGGCTGTTAAAGGAACTTCGAGCCAAAACTACTCGTACGGGTTGGCACCGGAGACCACCGCCTCCTCCTACCCGCAACCGGTAGCGTTGCTACTGTCAGTAACAACGCGCGGTGTTGACGGGACAGACTGTGTTGACCGGACAGGCAGCCCGCGAATTTTCGGCGAGGGGTTGTCCATGGAGAAGAGTTACGCCAAAGCGCTCGGACAGAAGCTGCGCTCGATCCGTCAGCAGCAGAGCTTGAGCCTGCAGGGCGTGGAGCAGAAATCCGGCGGCCGGTGGAAGGCTGTCGTGATCGGTTCCTACGAACGTGGCGACCGGGCCGTGACCGTTGCGAAGCTGGCCGAACTCGCCGACTTCTATCAGGTGCCCGTGGTGGAGTTGCTACCCGAGAGCAGCACGACCGGCGGCGGCTCGGAGCCACCTGCGAAGCTGACGCTGAACCTCGAGGCCCTTAGCCGGGTCGACGCGGAGCAGGCCGGCCCGTTGGTGCGGTACGCGGCGTCGATCCAATCCCAACGCGGTGACTACAACGGCAAGGTGCTCTCGATCCGGCAGGAGGACCTGCGGGCGTTGGCGGCCATCTACGACGAGTCCCCGGCAGGACTGGCGGACATGCTGATCAACTGGGGTGTGCTGCCGGCGGAGTCTCGCTCGGCCGCAGAGGGCTGAGTACAGGCGGTTCCGCTGGTCGGGCGGCGGCGGGTCCGGCGGTGCAGATGTTGGACACGTAGCTGATTCCCGTGAGGAAGGGAAGTTCGGGTGGCCCGGGAGTCTCAAGCTGCCACCTCATTTCTGGCGGCAGAGTAGCCCGCACAGTTTCAGAATCCCCATGATTGACGGCTGCGAATAACGTACGAACGACGTCCTGCGGTGAGTCCCGCGGCACAGGAACCGCAACGCTGTGGCCGCCCCTGTTGCACGGCGCCCACCACGACCGAAAGCCTGCGAACGTCATGCCATCAACTGTGAGCACAATGAGAATCAACAGGATCAGCCGCAGCCGCGTCGCGTGCGGCCCAGTGAACGACTCCCCATAACACGAGACATGGGCAGTGCATTGGGCTGGGCGGGTCCCTACCCTGTCAGCCACCTGAACCATGGCCGATGATCACCCAAGGATCGCTGGTGGAGTTGCGCCAAGGAAGAACACCGAAACCGATGAGCCGTCTGCCTGCATGTAATCGGGGTGCTTCCGCTTGACCACCAACGAAGTTGTGACGACGACTTGCTGGGCGTAGCCGCTGACCCTCTCGTCGACTGCCGCGTCTGACTCGGACCAGACCTCTACCGCCCCAACATGACAGATGTTGGACACGTAACTGATTCCCGGGTCGAGGATATTCGCATTCACCGGCCTCCGCATAAGGTCATCTCGGGCTACGGGCGACAGCATGCTCTCGGTTGTCGCCGTGTCACCCGCATTGATCCATAAGACGAGTGTGAGTAGATCCGGCTCTGGTGAAGCTCCCGGCCCAGATGCCACCACGACCACTCCCGCTAAGACAGAAACGCCAGCCGATTCGCAGCGAGCCGCCTAATCGCAGCAATGCGCGGCGGGAACATCCGAAGGTTGCGCCGTCGGTGTCTCCTCCAACTCTCCGGATCAGCCCATGGGGTCCTTGGTAACCATTCAGGCCCTACACGCCGCGCAGCCGTTGTATGCTCGACCACGGTCAATAGAGTCCCTTGTGAATGATCCGCCAGGGCTGATCGTCTGAGTTTCGGCCGAGCCAGAAGTCCCACGCGTCGGCCCCCCTGTGGTTCGCGTGGTCGGGGTGTTTCCATGTGACATCGTACTGGGTGAAAACAATCACTTGTTGTGAGTATCCGTCGATCTGCTCGTCTGGGTCGGGGGTACGGGGCAAGTCGGTCTCGATGTTGGAAGCGCGGCAGATGTTGGATACATAGCTGATTCCCGGAATGGGGAAGAGATCAGTCGTCTCCGGATCCTCCTGGAGTTGCACGCTTGCGTCCGGCGAGAGGACCGCGTCGATGGTTTCGGCGTCGCCGTCGTTCGCTGCAGCGAAGAACGTGCGGATCACGTCCTCGGGCGGTGTTCCAGGACCGGGCGGGAGGACGCCAGAGCCACCGACGTTGCAAGGCGCCGCCCACCACGCCCGGTAGCCTGTTATCGCCACGCCATCAAGGGCCAGCACGACCAGAATCAACAGGATCACCCGTGCTCGCGTTGCGCGCGGGAGCGTAAACGACCCCATCACACAAAGTTCACACGCAGAATGCGAATGCTCGGGCGGTGTTCCCGCCAGATCGTCATCAAGGATCTATCGCGGTGGTTGTCTTGTTGCTCGGTCACGAACGGGACACCGTGCAACATCTTCGTGATGACTGCCGCGTGATCCCACTGACGACCGTCACGCATCTTGTCGAAGAACACAACGTCGCCTGGACGTGCACTTGCGAAATAGGGTTGCGACACTATGTTGTGCATGCTCAGGAACTCGTTCAGATTCGTTGCGGCGGCCCACGAAAAGGTATGCAAGGTCGGTGGCGAAGCGAGATACCACCAGTAATGATTGTCCCGGTAGCGTGCCAACTGAAATTGCCAGCCAAGCCAAGCCGGCGTTGTTCTGAACCGCATGCCGAAGCCGTTCCTTAGGGCTCTGGAGACGAAATTGGTGCACGCGGGTTGAAGCGGCCAGGGGTCTTGGAAGTGTGCGCGCGCCCAGGCGACCATGGCAGTCCTGTTTCTCGCGTATGGATCGCCGGTTGCTGTCACGCTGCCATTGCTGGTGTCGGGCCAACCGTCGGATCCGAGGGTGATGGTGTCGTTCGCGCCAACGCTCGCGGCTGAAGCCTGCGAGGCGGTGGGTGGGGTGTCGCCTCCCCGGTCCAGATCCGGCAGCGCGTCCGCATCCTGAGTGTCGAATCGGCCGATCATGACCGGCGTCGCGCCTGCACCTCGATCAAATACGAGAGATTCCGCGTTGTCGCCCTGTTCCGCGACGATCTCGCCATCGGCTACATTCGGCAGCGACGTTTTCACGCTGGCCCGCACCACAGCCCCGGTCGGGGTGGGTACCACGAGGAGTCGGGTGACCTCAACCGTGCCGGTCGCCAGTTGGATCCCGGAATGGGCGCGAACCAAATTGCGGTCGGCGAGCAACTTCGGAGCCTCGGTCGTCACCGCGTTGGCGATCAGCGAAGCGCGTGACAGCCCGACCAACGCTGCAGAAACGTGGTCGGTGGTGCCATCCTGGAGGCGCATGCGCGCCTGGAAGAACTGTCCTGCTGCTTCGACGAGCACCGTCGCCGAGACAGGTCCCGCAACCGGCGTCACGCTCATCGAAACGGGCGGACTCTCTCCGTGCGCCGTGTGGCTGACCACACTGGCCGTATAGCGCACTCCGTTGACGAGTCCGGACACATCCGCGGACGGGGAGTCGGTCGTAGTCTGCGCCGCCACAGAACCATCCGCCGTCCGCAGGACAACGCGGTATTCGTCGACGCCGCCGCTGTAGCCAGAATCCCGCGGCGGGCACCAGGCGAGGACCGTCCCACCGTCGCCTGCGGTGGCCGACAACTGTCGAGGCGGGCCCGGGGCCGCCGGCGGCACGTAGGTCACTTCCACGCTGGGAGCACCCGACATCGCTATCCAAGGGAACGCGACCGCGTTGATTGCCGACTCGTTCGCGGCACGGAGCTCCAGCCCGGTCGGAGTTGCCGCACCTGCAGCCCAGGCCTGGACAACACTCGACGCGTCGAGGGACACGGCAGCTCCGGTGTCGGCGGCTCTCGACTCGTACGGTTCACCAGTTTGGACCAACTCCGCGAGGCGGATGCCCGTGTCCGACGTGGTCCAAGCTGCAGTCATTTCCCGCGTTTCCACGGTGACCGGGTCCGAACCCGCGAATCGGGTTGGCAGTCCCATCTTGAGGTTCGCCGAAGTGATGATGCTGCCGGGTGGAATTACCGCCGGATCAAGCGACAGGTACGTCCGCCAATTATTCACTCCATCGGATCCGACCTTGAGCGCCCCTCCGACCAAGGGCATGCAGGGCGCCCCCGCACAACCCGTCGGGCTAACGTTGACGCTCACAGCCTTCAGGTGCTGCAAGTCGATGACCGCCGTTCGCGTCACTGGGGCCACCGCCATCACTGGGTTGACGATCAATGCCTCCTGCTGCGTGCGGTCGGAACAACCGGCCTCCGAACAGGCCTCCGCGCTCCACTTATACGTCTGCCCCGACGTGAGTGTGCCCGCTGGGATGCGAACCGTAACCCGGCCGCCGCTCTGCTCGGTCGCCTGCGCATACGGCGACGCAGCCACCGGTGAACCGGCCACATCGGTTAGATACAGACGCATGGTGACCATGCCGCCCATCCTGGCGGATGCGACGGCACTGATTGCGGGGCTGTCGGTGTCGGTCGCCCCGGTGCGCAGCTGGGTTGGGACTTCAGGAATCCCGATTGCCGTCACAGTGAAGGCAAACGTGGCGGGATCACTGACAGCACCGGTTGTGGACACTGTGAAAACGGTCAATCGATGCGGACCCGGATTCGGATACCACGCCAACTCGGTGCCGGCCTGCGTCACCGCAGGTCCATCATCCAAGGAATACCGGTAGGCGGCCACAAGGCCACTGCCGGCCGGCTTCCACGCAAAGTTCGTCGGCGGGCCGTCATCGGTGTACTCGACGCTGCCCCCCGCCACGTACAGGCTCGAGGTGATCGAGGGCGGAGCCGAGGAGTCAAGCGTGAACCAACCCTGAAGATCCACCACGACGTTCACCGGCGCCGACGAGCCATTGCGCACCAAAATCGTCGGCGTCGACGCCGGCGACACCCGCACTGCCGCCGTGTTGTTCTCGGTCATGCCCGCATCGAAGTTCACATTCGACGTTCCCGGTTCAGTGTCGGAGGCCCCCCACACCCGAATGAACCCCCCAACAGACGGCGAAACAGCCATCACGCTGATCAGCATCGCGGAAACGTTGGTCGTGGGCACGCCCAACTTGCCACCCAGGACGAACCTGGCCGTCGCCCCCGCCGGGATCGGCGTTTGCGTCGGGGCTCGCGTGTCCACCAACCGTCCCGCCTGGGAAACGAATGTCCCGCGGCCGGAAGCGCCGGGCAAGAAATAGCCCTGCACGTCTATGATCACGTCAATCGCCTCGGAGCCCGCACCATTGCGAACCATCACGTGACCGTTGCTCACCGGCGCGAAAACCATGTTCGCCGTGGGCGTCGGAGAATAGTCCGCGTTCACTATCCCGCCCCGAGTGTCCGGCGCAGTCATCGCGATCCATCCGTTCCGCGGCGTCGAACCCCCACCGGACCTAGGCACTACAGTGACATTGATGGCCGCGGTCCCCGCCTCCGCGGGCACCACGGCGCCGAGATTGAAATCAACGCTTGTGGGGAGTCCCACTGGGAGGCTCCGCCCGCCGATTCCGCTGCGAGTATCCACCAGCCGCCGCGCCGCGACGGGCTCGAACCCCACCCCGGCAGGGCCCGTCGTGAAGTAGCCCGCCACGTCCACGACCACATCGGTGGTGACCCGCCCGTGGATATGTTCACCCTCCCCGACGAGCTCAACGGAACAACAGTCGCGTTGGACTGGGTCGTCATATCCGTGTAGAGGTTCGTCGCGCCCGGGACCGTGGTCCCCGCGGGCCACAACGCAACCCACGACACACCAGAGGAATTCAAGGCAGTCACGTCCAACATCACCGCTGAAACACCCGACGTCGGAACACCTGCAAGCCCAGCGACTTGGAACGAAGCCGCGGCGCCTGAGACCTTGCCGGGCAAACCAATCCCAGTCCGCGTGTCGACAATTCGCACTGAAGTCAACGGAACGTAGCCGCCGACAGAGGGCGCGGCGGCGGCCGTCGAATTAGCAGGGACCGCTAGCAACGAACACAGCAACCCCAGGAGTGACAACAACGTCAGCACGGATCGACGGCTTCCGAAGACCCTTGATCCGCTCGCGCAGGGCCAAGGACTTGACACTGAATACCCCCGTATCGGACGAACACGTTCCACCTTTCGCCTGCACGCTAGCACCCGTCTTGGGGACCTCCAACGGGCGACACCGGTTCGAGTGGCTCCCGGGTCGGGCGACTGCGGGTCGGGCAGGTCGGCCGACTACGGACCGGCGGAGCCCGCCATACCGATCTTGTGCACCCGCATCCCGTTGGTGGTGCCGGGCACGCCCGGAGGTACACCGGCGACGATCACCACCCGCTCGTCCTTGGCGGCCCGACCCACCGCGAGCAACTCCGACTCCACCTGCCGGACGAGATCGTCGGTGTGGTGCACCTGCGCGACCAGGAAAGCCTCAACGCCCCACACCAGCGCCAACTGCGAACGGACTCGCTCATAGGGCGTGAAGGCCAGCAGTGGGATCTCACACCGGTGTCGGGCCATCAGCCGGGCCGACAACCCGGTCTCGGTGAACGAGCACAGATAGCGCGCCCGCACGCTGCGGCCCACCTGGGTGGCGGCACGGGTCAGTGCCCGGGCGGTGCTCGCGTTGTCACCGTCACCGGGATCCCCGTAGCCCATGCTGCTGCTGCGCTCGGTCCGCACGATGATCCGACTCATCGTCTGCACGACCAGATCCGGGTGGGCACCCACACTGGTTTCGCCTGACAGCATCAGCGCGTCGGTGCCGTCCAGCACGGCGTTGGCAACATCGGACACTTCGGCTCGGGTCGGTCGGCTGGCGCTGATCATCGAGTCCAGCATCTGAGTCGCCACGATGACGGGTTTGCCGGCCTCCCGGGACAGCCTGATCGCGCGCTTCTGCACCAGTGGGACTTCCTCCAACGGCATCTCGACGCCGAGGTCGCCGCGGGCCACCATGATCCCGTCGAACGCCTCAATGATCTCTGGCAGGTTGTCCACGGCCTGCGGCTTTTCGATCTTGGCCAGCACCGGCAACTGGACGCCCTCGTCGGCCATGATCTCGTGCACCAAACCGATGTCGGCCGCGCTCCGGACAAAACTCAACGCCACCAGGTCGAAACCCACCCGAAGTGCCCACCGGAGGTCATCGATGTCCTTCTCGGTCAGCGCCGGGACACTGACCGCCACCCCCGGCAGATTGATGCCCTTGTGGTTGGACACGGGGCCGCCCTCGATCACCTCGGTGACGACATCCGCCCCCTCGACGCGCAACACTCGCAGCGCCACCCGGCCATCGTCGATCAGGATCGAATCGCCCGCGGCCACATCCCCCGGTAGGCCCTCGTAGGTGGTTGAGCAGCGACTTCGATCGCCAAGGATGTCGTCGGTGGTGATCGTGAACACACCACCGGCCGCCAGCTTCACCGGACCTGCAGCAAAGTTCCCCAGTCGAATCTTGGGGCCCTGCAGATCGACCATGACGCCGACCCCGCGGCCAGAGGCGTCGGTCGCCTCCCGGACAGCCCGGTAGATGGCTTCATGTTCGGAGTGTCTGCCGTGGCTGAGGTTGAATCGGGCGACATCCATGCCAGCGTCGACCAGTGCTCTGATCGACTGCGGAGAAGATGTTGCCGGACCCAGGGTGCAAACGATCTTGGCGCGACGCACGTTGTGAACCTACCCCAACCCTTCGAGTAGCGCAGTCCGACTAGACCGTCAGTTGCCGGGCCGAGGGTGGGATAGGCGACGGTAACTCGGTTGACCCAGTGAGGTAGGTGTCGACCGCAGCTGCGGCCGAACGACCCTCCGCGATGGCCCAGACGATCAGCGACTGGCCTCGACCGGCGTCGCCGGCGACGAAGACGCCGGGCACGTTGGTCATGTAGTGGCGGTCCCGGACGATATTGCCGCGGTCGTCGAGGGCCACGTTCAGATGCTCGGTCCACGGCGACGACTCGGGGCCGGTGAACCCCATCGCAAGTGTCACCAAGTCCGCCGGCAACACCCGTTCGCTGCCCGAAATCGGAGCGAACCGACCGTCGACGAACTCGACGTCGACCAACTCCAGGCCAGTTACCCGACCCTGCTCCCCGACGAACCTGGTGGTCGAGACGGAATACACACGCTCACCGTTCTCCTCGTGTGCGCTCGACACCCGATAGATCATCGGGTACGTCGGCCATGGCTGGGACGACGGCCGCTCCGCCGTCGGCCGCGGCAGGATCTCCAACTGGGTGACCGAGGCAGCGCCCTGTCGGGTCGCCGTGCCGAGGCAGTCTGCGCCGGTATCGCCACCGCCGATCACGATCACGTGCTTACCTTCGGCGTGCAGCGGTGAGATATCGAGGTCGCCGAACTGCACCCGGTTCGCCGGTGGCAGGTAGTCCATCGCCTGGTGGATACCGGCGAGCTCCCGGCCGGGTACATCCAACTCCCGCGGGATCGTGGCCCCCACCGCGATCACAACTGCGTCGTAGCGGCGCCGCAGGTCTGCAGCCGACACCTGCACGCCGACCTCGACGCCAGTGCGGAACTTGACGCCCTCGGCCCGCAACTGCTCGAGCCGGCGATCTATGTGATGCTTCTCCATCTTGAATTCCGGGATGCCGTAGCGCAGCAGCCCACCAATCCGGTCGGATCGTTCATACACGGCGACGGTGTGACCGGCGCGTGCCAACTGCTGGGCGGCCGCCAAGCCGGCCGGACCGGAACCCACCACGGCGACCGTCTTACCGGTCAACCGTTCCGGTGGTTGGGGTTCGACATAGCCCTCATCCCAGGCTCGATCGATGATCGAGACCTCGACCTGTTTGATCGTCACCGGGTCCGAGTTGATCCCGAGTACGCAGGCCGTCTCGCACGGGGCGGGGCACAGCCGTCCAGTGAATTCGGGGAAGTTGTTGGTGGCGTGCAACCGCTCGATCGCGCCGCGCCAATCAGAGCGGCGGGTCATGTCGTTCCACTCCGGGATGAGATTGCCCAGCGGACACCCGTTGTGACAGAACGGGATGCCGCAGTCCATACAGCGCGCAGCCTGGGTCTGCAGCCGCTCGTCGGCGAAGTCCTCGTACACCTCCCGCCAGTCGGAGATGCGGACGTCGACCGGCCGCCGGGCTGGGAGTTCCCGGCCGGCCTTCAGGAAACCTCTTGGGTCAGCCACGGCTTGCCTCCATGATCGCCTCGTTCACGTCCCTGCCCTCGGCTTCGGCTCGCGCCTGCGCCATCAGCACCCGCCGGTAGTCCCGCGGCATGATCTTGCTGAACCGTGCCAGGCTCGCTGACCAGTCGGCCAGCAGGCCCTCGGCCACCGCCGACCCGGTCTCTTCGAGATGCCGGGAGATCGCGGTCCGGAGAAACTCCGCATCAGCGTCCGCGAGCGGTTCGATATCGACCATGTCCCGGTTCACGCGCCCGGCGTCCAGATCGAGGAGATAGGCGATCCCGCCGGACATCCCGGCGGCCACGTTCCGGCCGGTGGCGCCCAGCACCACGACTCGGCCGCCTGTCATGTACTCGCAGAGGTGATCGCCGGCCCCCTCGACCACCACGGTGGCGCCACTGTTACGGACACAGCACCGCTCCCCGACGATTCCGCGCAGGTAGATCTCACCGGAGGTCGCACCGTAGCCGATGACGTTCCCGGCGATGATGTGCTCCTCCGCGCGGAACTGAGCCGCCCGGTCGGGGCGAACCACGAGTCGACCACCGGAGAGGCCCTTGCCGAGGTAGTCGTTGGCGTCACCCTCCAGCCGCAGTGATATCCCCGCCGGCACGAAGGCGCCGAACGACTGGCCGGCCGAGCCAGTGAAGGTCAGGTCGATGGTGCCGTCAGGAAGGCCGTCGCCGCCGAATCTGCGGGTCACCTCAGCGCCGAGCATCGTTCCCACGGTCCGGTTGACGTTTCGGATCGCCACTTGCGCCCGGACCGGCTCGCCACGCTCAAGGGCATCTGCTGCCAGCTCGATCAACTGGTTGTCCAACGCCCGATCGAGCCCGTGGTTCTGCTGCACCACGCAGCGGCGAGCGCTGTCGGTCTCCGGCACGAACAGGATTGGCGACAGGTCCAACCCGGCCGCCTTCCAGTGGTCCACCGCCTTGCGGACATCGATTACTTCCGCATGCCCGATCGCCTCGTCCAGGGTGCGGAACCCCAGCTCGGCGAGGAGTTCTCGCACCTCTTCGGCGATGTAGCTGAAGAACGTCTCGAGGTATTCGGCCTTGCCGGTGAAGCGCTCACGCAACACCGGGTTCTGGGTGGCGACACCCACCGGACAGGTGTCCAGATGACAGACCCGCATCATGACGCAGCCCATCACCACTAGCGGCGCGGTCGCGAAGCCGTACTCTTCCGCCCCCAGCAGCGCCGCGATCACCACGTCCCGGCCGGTTTTCAGTTGGCCGTCGGTCTGGATCACGACCCGATCCCGCAGACCATTGAGCAGCAGCGTCTGCTGGGTCTCGGCCAGCCCCAACTCCCACGGCCCGCCGGCATGTTTGAGGCTGGTCAGCGGCGAGGCACCGGTGCCGCCGTCGTGACCGGAGATCAGGATCACGTCGGCATGGGCCTTGGCGACGCCCGCCGCGACCGTGCCGACCCCTACCTCGGAGACCAGCTTGACGTGGATTCGGGCATGCCGGTTGGCGTTCTTCAGATCGTGGATCAGCTGGGCAAGGTCCTCGA
>CAZJNU010000043.1:0-22663 GCA_964547485.1 uncultured Actinomycetes bacterium | reverse complement strand
ACGCTCAACAACAGCACGTGACGCGGCTCTGTCGTTCCGGTTCCCGCCAACTGCAGGCCGAGCTTCCGGCCGGCTGAAGTGGAGTCCTTCGCACCTGCAAGCTCCACCCAGGCCAGCGTCGGCCGGGAGTGCTCGAACCGGACGACAGTCGCCAGCACCGGATCTGATGACAGTTGTCGGCCTCTGATCTGACCGGCGGTTGAGCAGCCGGTGATCAGCGATAGCGGCAGTGCTGACCGCAGGTCCGCAAACGGCTCCGGCCCCACATCGCTGGCGGCAAACACCAGCACCAACGTGCTGGCGGAATCTAGCCCGACCACCGATTCGACCGGCTTGGACCACCCCGTCTCGGGTCGCCAATCAAGGGTCTTGACGTCCATCATCACCACTCCGTCGGCGAGTTACCGGACCCGGACGGATCCTGCACACCTGAGGGTGGCGAGTCTAGCCACGGCCGGAGCTGGTCGCCAGGAATCCCGCTCGCCAGGAATCGCTGCACTCCGGCAGTGATGTCGGCAGCCAACACCGCTGACCCGTGCTGCCACTCGACCTGGAGCGCTGCCTGCTCGGACAGACCCGCACCCTTCAGCAAGGCCAGCCGGTCCGAGCGCAAGCACGCCTGCGGCAGCGCCGCCAGTTGGGCGGCCAATTCCTGTGCTGCGGGTAATGCCTCACCCGCGGGCACCACCCGATTCGCCAGACCGATTCGGAGCGCCTCCTCAGCACCCACCGGGCGGCCAGTCAGCACCAGCTCGAGGGCCACCCCCTGGCCGACGACCCTGGGCAGCCGAACAGTTCCGCCGTCGATAAGCGGAACACCCCAACGCCGACAGAACACGCCCATAGTCGCGTCCGCCTCCATCACCCGAAGGTCGCACCACAGTGCGAGTTCCAGCCCACCCGCCACCGCGAATCCGCTGACTGCGGCGATCACAGGTTTGGACAACTGCAGCCGAGTGGGGCCCATCGGACCATCACCATCGGCGGTCAACCGGTTCGGCGAACCCGCCGCGATCGCCTTCAGGTCGGCACCGGAGCAGAATGTGCCGCCGTCACCCCAGAGAATCGCGACCGAGGCGTCCGGGTCGGCATCGAACTCCCGAAAAGCGCGCGTAAGGGCGTCGGCGGTGTCCCGATCGACGGCGTTACGCACCTCGGGGCGGTGCAGGATGACGGTGGTGATCGCTCCTTGCCGGGTCACCCTGACTGCCGATGGCCCGGCATCCGCACTGGTCACCCCGGTCGGGAGGCCGCAACCAGGTTGGAGCGCCAGTAGCCGTCGAGGCTGGCATGCACCACTCCCGCCCCGGGATTGGCCGCATGCACGAATTCGCCATTGCCGATGTAGATGCCGACATGCTCACTGATCGCATAGAAGTAGAGCAGGTCACCGGGTTGCAGTGAATCGGTGGAGACCGTCTGGGTTTCGTCGTATTGGGAGCCTGAGTAGTGCGAGATGCTGACGCCGGCTTGGCGCCAGGCCATCATCGTCAGCCCGGAGCAATCGAATGAGTCGGGCCCCTCCGCGCCCCAGACGTAGGCTTTGCCTACTTGGGCAAGCGCAAAGTCGATCACGTCATTGACCGAACCGGATCCGTACCCGCCCGGGTTGGCTGCCGGTGCCTCGCCGGAGTCGGTCGCGGGACCGTTCTCATTGCCAGTGTCCTCGGGTGCCGCAACTTCTGGGGCGGCCTCCTCGACCGACTCCTGAGCGTCCTCGGCTGCCGCCGCGGCCGCGTCCGCCTCGGCCTGCGCATCCCGCTGCGCCTGGGCTGCGGCCTGTTGGTCGGCGGCGTCCTGGGCTGCGGCCGCGGCCTGTTGTCGGGCCGCCTCGGCCTGTGCCTGCCGGGCCTCCTCGGCCCGCTGGGCGGCCAGCGCCGCGGCGGCCCGCCTGGCGGCGGCGATGGCGGCCTGCCGCTTGGCTTCCTCAATCGCCGCTATCCGGCGTCGCTCCTCCTCCTTCAGACTCGCCAGCAGACTCTGCGCCTCGCCCAGGGACTCGCGTGCGGCTTGCTCTTGCGCCGAGAGGTCGGCGGCGGCCGCGGCGAGCCGATCCTTCTCGGCCTGCACCTCGGCCTCGCTGTGCTGCAGCTCCACGGCTGCAGCCCGGGCGGCGTCGACGATCCCCGTCTGGCTGGACGACGCCACGGACAAGGCATCCAACTGTGAGAGGAGGTCGGAGGGGTCGTCGAGCGTGAAGGAGAGCAGTGCACCATCCATCCCGCCATTGACATAGAGCTGTCGTACCAACTTCGTCAGATTTGCCCGCTGCAGATCCAGCGCAGTACGAGCCTTGGCAAGCCGGGCCTCCACGACCACCAGTCGCGCCTGGGCCTTGTCCACAGCCAGCCGGGCACCGTTGGCGCGCTCGCCGGCCGCGGCCGCGCGGTACTCCAAATCCGACACCTGCGCAGAAACCCGTTCGATATCGCTCCGGTCACCGGCGGCCGGGCTCAACACCAACCCGGTCGCACCGACGCCCAGCACCAGTACCCCGCACACCACCACGCGCGCCGCCCGACTGCCCCGGACTGCGGGTTTCGTGGGCGATCCTCGGAGGGCTGATCTTGGCCTGGCAGACATGGGCTCCTCGTCGACGTCGGGGAGGCGATCGTCGGTGCCTCCGCTGGCGCACAGGCGTCCCGCTGGAGTGCAGGCGCGTAATTGTGCTCGCGTTCGCGACCATAGCGAGGGGGGAATAACAGCCATGTAATTATCAAGAAATCTTGACGATTGGCATGCAGGCGTTAGACGGGCTGAATCCCCGGCCGCACGTCTGCGATCACCACCATCCGGCGGCGACTGGCCACCAGCACAGTCAACCCCCAGGCGACCACCGTGACGATCACCAGCACACCAGCGTCGATCAGCAAATACGGCGTCAGGTCTCCGCCAGCGATGGCTCGTCGAATACCGTCGGCCGCGTAGGTCATCGGCATCGCCGGTGCCAGTACGGAGTAGATACCGCTGAGCGCCGGAACCGGCAAGGCGCCAGCGCTGGCCGCCAGTTGCAAGAAGATGAACAGCATGGCCACGAAGGTCCCTAGCACTCCGAGCCAAGCCCGGAACAACTGCACGATCGCCACTGCGCAGATTGCCGTCAACAGCAACATTCCGATCAGCGGAAGCCACGCCGCGGCCCGCATCCCCATCGCCACCAGCACTGCCAGCAGCAGCACCACCTGTGCACCGGCGACCGCCAACGGGAACATCGCCGAGGCTGCCACCAGCCGGAGAGCACCAGCGCCGGCGAGTCGGAGCCGAGGCAGTAGCGCCGGCACGAACAGCAGAGTGCCCAGCGCCCCCAGCAGCAGCGCCGCGGGCACGAATTGCGAGGTGATCCCGTCACCAACCGCCCGCACCTGGTTGGCGATCAGCACCTGTGAATTGACCGGATCGTTGAGGATCTTGGCATAGGTCTCCTTCTGGTTGGCAAACGCAGGAGGAGTCCGCTTGGTGAACTCCACAAGCGACGTGTTCAGCGTCTGCGCGCCGTTGAGCATGGTGGTCGCCTCTGTCACCGTGGCCTGTGCACTCGTGGCGGCCGCCTGCGCCGCCTGCGTCACCATCCCGGCAGCGGTATTGGTGGCCGAGGCCGTACTGGCCGCATCGTCGGCCCTTTCCCGGGTGGTGGTCGTCTGACTGGCAGCCTGCCCGGACAGATTGATCACACTGTCGGCGGGCGCTATCACGGCGCTCTGCATCTCCGCAGCAATCGTTGCCGCCTCGGCGGCGAACTGCCCTTGGCCGGCCGACGTCAGCTCGGCCTGCAGTTGCTGGATATCGGCGAGCGCCTGCGCGGTGCCATTCCTGACTGCCGCTGCCGGAGTTGGAAGCTTGCCAGCGGTGGCCTCGGCCGTCTTGGCTGCCTCGTCAGTTGCCGCCGCGGCATCCGCAGTCGCACCAGTTGAAGACTGTTGAGCCTCGGCCTGGGAAGCTGCGGCATCGGCCTGCTGGCTAGCCCGGGTGGCACTGGCATTCACCGCCTGCGCCGACTTGAGTACCGCGCCGGACTGGTCCACGTTCTTGCTGGTCGCGTCCTTACCGAGTCCAAGCGCCGAATAGACAGCGTCCAGGTAGCCTGACTGGATCTGCTGCTCCGCCAGCCGATCGACCGAGGCGAGCGCCTTCGAGGCCACTACCGGCGTCAAGACACTGGTGGCGTCATTGGTGCGCAGTTGGATCGACGCCTGCCGCGGCGACGCCGTACCGAGGCTCTCCACGTTGGCGGAGTAGTCCGCCGGAATCTGCACCACCGCGTAGTAGCGGCCGCTCCGCAGACCCTCGTCCGCGTCGCTGGCGGTCGTCACCTTCCAGTCCAGCTCCTTCTTCGCCAGAATCTCGTTGGTCAAGGTCTCGCCGGCGGCCAACTGCTTGCCGTCCTGACTTACCGGCTGGTCCTGGTTGACGATCGCGGCCGGGATCTTCGTCGACCGCGCCATCGGGGCCCATTGCGACCAGAGGACAGTCCCGACCAGCACCATCGGCGTCACCACGAACACCACCAGCAATGCGATGGCAGTTCGAGACGAGGTCAGTCGGTGCCATTCACTGCGAAACGGAATCATGATCCATACCTCCAAAGCTCAAGGGCGAGGTGGCATCGGGGGTCGGGGGTCGCGCAACCGACCACGACCACCATTCCGGTGCCGGCAAGCGAGAAGATCAGATTCCACAGTTGCGCCGTCAATTCCGCCGGCAAGCCCGAGTCGAGTTCCGGAACCGCAACCACCCCGACCTGCCGCACCAGCGCCATCGCCAACCCGAGCCGCACCTTCTCGGAGTGGTCCAACGTCTCCACCCGTCGGCGGGCCTCCACATCGAGGCCGACCTGCCGCAGCCGCTCGTGCAATTCAGCGATGCCTACCGATGGCTTCCGGACCGAGGCGGCATCCATCATGTGGTCGATCACGGTGACACCCGGGGTAAGCCCCGGCCCAGTCGGCAGCCATCCGATCGCCGGGCTGCCGGTGGTATTGACGACCTTGCCCTCATCGGGCGGCAGTGCCCCGACTATCGCCAGCAGACCGCGCAGCGAGTCTGCCGACTGCGGACTCACGACAGCCAAGACCTGTCCCGGTAGCAGTCCGAAACTGAGATTCCGCGCCAGCCAACCAGTCGCACCCTGCACGCCTACGTCTTCGAGAACGAGGGACTCTGTCATGTCCTCATCATCGCGACTCCGGACAGCACCCGCTCACATTTCCCTCGGATGGCAGAAATCCGGGCAGTCAGGAGATGACTTCGAACTCAAACCCCGTGAACAGTCCTGTCCCGACGACGCCGACCACCGAGTTCAAGATCGAGTTGAGTTCGGCAACGGGCACCGCGCCGGTGATCGCCAGATCCATCACCAGGTCCCCCTGTTCGGTGATGACACCACCATCCTTGCCGCCAGCCGGCCGCACCTGCGGCAACTCGCCGAGTCGGTCGAAGATCTGCGATCGCACCAGGTTGGCGGCCTCCGGAATCACGGCCAGCGGCAACGCGAACTTCTCCCCGAGCCTGCCGACGAACTTGCTCTTGTCCACCAGGATGTAGCGCCGACGAGCAGCCGCGAACACCAACTTCTCTCGAACGAACGCACCGCCCCTGCCTTTGATCAGGTTGTGCTCGGGGTCGATCTCATCGGCGCCGTCGAAGCACCAATCCGGTCTGGCAGCGACCAACGAGGTCACCTCCAGCCCGATCTGGCTGAGGTACGACTCGATCTCCAGCGAGGTCGGTACGCAACGCACCCGCAGCCCTTCCGCGGCGACCCGTTGCCGCAGTGCCAGCAGGGCGAGATAGCTAGTGGAGCCAGAGCCGATCCCGATCACGTCGCCATCAGCAGCCTTCGCGGCCAACTGTGCCGCGACCTCCTGCTTCGCTGCCTGGTTGCTGATCGGTTCCGGCCACGTCGGTGACTCGAGTCGGTCCCACTGCATAGCGTCTCCTGACCTCGGCCCCAACTCCCAGCCATCGGTTGGCACGCTAGTGCACGCGGCGCCGCGATTTCTTCCCGTACGCTGCGGAAATGGCCCACAACCATCGACCACCCGGTCCCATCGCCGGACGGCTGCTCGTCGCACTGATCGCTGCGCTCGCGGTGGCTGGTTGCGGTGGTAACGCCTCGACCACTCCCTCAGCGAGCGGGCCCTCCCCAGGCGCAGTCGTGGGCGCTATCCCACCGGCCACGATTCTGGCCAGCAAGCCGGGGCCAGATCTGGTGGCCGCGGCTGGCGTCAGCCAGGCCGACGCCGATAGGGCGCTGGCGGCCGCCGCGGCGATGAACTGGCAACTCGTCCGGGCGGGTGGCGTCGTGCAGGCCGTGGCCTGCAGCGGGTCCGGTTCACCGACCGTGGTCTACCTCAACGGGCTGCTGGTGCCAGCCGCCTGGACCTGGCCGCTGATCGCCGCGGAGCAAGCCCGCAGCAGCAGGGTGTGCATCTTCGACCGTCCGGGCACGGGCCTGTCGCCAGCTCGACCCAGCGGCGCCCCCGCGGGGCCAGTCGCGGCCGCCAACGAGCTGCGCGCGCTGATGTCAGCGCTCGGCGAGACCGGCCCCCTGGTGCTGGTCGGCTGGTCCTACGGCGGCCTGGTGGCCCGGGTCGCCGCAGCTTCGGATCCGGCCGGAACCGCCGGGCTGGAACTCGTCGAAGCCTCCCTACCCGAGCAATACCGGACGTTCGACCGGCAGGGCTGGTCGGAGGGAGGGGCGCAGTTGGATATGGCCGCCGGCGAAAAGGCGCTCGCCGCCGAACCCAGCCTCACCCCCAAACCCGTCGTCGTCCTGCAGGCCGGACGGGAGGGGTCGGCCATCCCGGGCACCCCCTCGGAATTGGGCGGCCTCTGGACCGCCGGCCAACGCAAGGCGGCCAAACTCTCCAGCAACTCCGCCTACGGTGTCGTGACGGCATCGGCACACCAGATCCCGCTGCAGGCACCTGAGGCCGTGCTGGCCGCGACCACTGCGATCATCGCCTCGGTGTCGAACGGGAACGCACCGATGCCGAGCTGTCCGACCTCCTTCACCGCCGCCGGGATCGACTGTCAATAACGCACCGGTGCGGCTAGGGTCGTCCCCATGTCCGAACCGATCTATACGACAACTACGTTCGAGGCTCCGCCGGGATATCGAATCGACCGAGCCATCGGAACCTGCTGGGGAGTGCTGGTCCGCTCGGTCGGATTCTCCAAGGGCTTCACCGGGTCGTTCCGGTCCCTGAAGGCCGGCGAGGTCCCGCAATACACCGAGGCCGTCGATCTGGCCCGCCGGGACGCCGTCGAGCGAATGATGGCGCACGCAACCGCACTAGGCGGCAATGCCGTGCTCGGAGTGAAGTTTGACTCCGTCCGCGCCACCGGTGGCGGCGACGGCGACAGCAACGGCACCCCGACATCGGAGGTGCTCGCCTACGGCACCGCCGTCGTACTCGTTGCGGCCGAACCCCCAGTGGACTAGCGACGACGCCGGCGAGGCCCCGGTGATAGTCGCCTGGCTGTTCAGCACTGCGCTCGATGCGCCCACCAGCCTTGCTTGCTGGCTGGCGCTGCCCGCCTGCGATCAGGACGAGCTGTCGACGCGATCACCGGAACTGCGGGCGCGCGACACCGCTATTCGATGGTTCCTGCGGTCTGCCCTCAAGTGGCCCGACGGTGCAGTCGTCCGCGCTGCCGATGGCCGACCGAGCATTCCTGGGGCCGCCACCTTCAGCCTGAGCCACAGTGGCTCGCTGGCCCTGATCGCCACCGCCGACCAGGGTCCGATCGGCGCCGACCTCGAGCGGCTCCGTCCGATGCCGGGCGCCCAAGCCACCACCACCCGCCGATTCACCGAAGCCGAGCAGTCCGCCATCCTCGCGGCGCCAGACATCGACGAGGCATTCCTTCGCACCTGGACCATCAAGGAGGCCGTCGCCAAGGCACACGGCACCGGCCTCCGCGGCGCCCTCGCCACCGCCATCGACGACCCCCTCAGCCAGTCCCCCCACCTCTTGTCACCCGGTCCTGCCCTATCAATCCACCCCTGCCCCCCGGACCTGGCCAACCGCCACCAGCTCCGCGCCACCATCGCCGCCCACCCAGAGGCGACGGTCACCTGGCGCTGGCGGGAACACGCCCCGGAGACCTGTAACGGAGCCGAGCCTGGTGGGAGGCCCTCCCCGGAGACGTAAAGCGCAGCAGTCCCGGGGAGGGCCTCCCACCCGTCTCGGCGGCCGCAGACCTGCTACCGGGTGTCAGACCCGCCAACCCCCAGCGCCGACCGCCCCGCCTCGAGCCTGGCAACCGGCACCCGGAACGGCGAGCAGGACACGTAGTCCAGCCCCACCTCGTCGAAGAAGTGCACCGACTCCGGATCCCCGCCATGCTCCCCGCAGACACCGCAGGGCAGTCCCGGTCGCGTCGCCCGGCCGTTCTTCACTGCCGCCCGGATCAGCGCGCCGACGCCCTCGACGTCGATCGACTCGAACGGTGACACCCCGAACACGCCCTTCTCCAGGTAAGCAGAGAAGAAGGCAGCCTCGACGTCGTCTCGGCTGAACCCCCAGGTGGTCTGGGTCAGGTCGTTGGTGCCGAAGCTGAAGAATTCGGCGGCCTCGGCGATCTCCCCCGCCGTCAGTGCAGCTCGCGGCAACTCGATCATGGTGCCGATCGGGAACTCAAGCGAACAACCGTGCGCCTCAGCCACCGAGGCCAGTACCTCCGCCGCCTCATCGTGCACCAGTTCCAACTCCTGGATCGATCCGACCAACGGAATCATGATCTCCGCCCGTGGGTCCCCGCCGAGCCGCTGCCGCAGACAGGCCGCTTCCGCGATCGCCCGCACCTGCAGCGCGAAAAGACCAGGCAACACAAGCCCGAGTCGGACACCCCGCAGCCCCAGCATCGGGTTCGCCTCGTTCAGTCGATTCACCGCCTGCAGTAGTCGCAGGTCGGCCTCGACGTCCTCGCCACGTTCCTCGGCGCGGGCCACCCGAACGGCCAGGTCGGTCCGATCCGGTAAGAACTCGTGCAGCGGCGGATCAATCAGCCGGATGGTCACCGGCAAACCGTCCATCACCTCCAGGATCCGGATGAAGTCCTTGCGCTGCAGTGGCAACAGGGCCGCCAGTGCGGCCTCCCGATCCGCATCCTCCGAGGCCAGGATCAGCCGCTCCACCAGATGCTTTCGCTCCCCCAGGAACATGTGCTCGGTGCGAAGCAGACCGACGCCTTCCGCCCCCATCCGCCGCGCCCGCGCCGCATCCTCAGGAGTGTCGGCATTGGCGCGCACCCGCAGCCGCCTGGCGGAGTCCGCGTGCGCCATCACCCGCTCCACCGCGCGGACCAACTCGGCACTCTCTTCATTTGCCACCGACAGCGCCGAGGCCAGACCCTCCTCGAAGTACCGAGCAACCGGGCTCGGCATCACCGGCACCTCGCCGAGGAACACCTCGCCGGTGCCGCCGTCGATCGAGATGACGTCGCCCTCCGCCACAACCAGTCCGTCGGCCGTCGTCATCCGCCGATTGACGGTGTCGACATCGAGTGAGTCAGCGCCGCAGACCGCCGTCTTACCCATCCCGCGGGCCACCACGGCTGCGTGCGAAGTCTTGCCGCCGCGACTTGTCAGCACGCCGGCCGCCGCGACCATTCCCTCCAGGTCGTCCGGGTTGGTCTCCCGCCGGATCAGGATCACCGCGGTACCGTCTGCTGCCCGGGCGACCGCTGTCCGGGAATCGAACACGGCCGCGCCGACCGCCGCACCGGGCGAGGCGTTCATACCCTTGGCGATCCGGTCCACCGCGGCCGCAGTGTCGAAGGTGGGGAACATCAGTTGCGCGAGTTGGTGGCCTGTGACCCGACGGACGGCCTCGTCCATGTCGATCACGCCCTCGTCGACCAGCTGGATCGCGATCCGGAACGCCGCCCCGGCAGTGCGCTTTCCGACCCGGGTCTGCAGCATCCAGAGGTGGCCCTCTTCGACCGTGAACTCGATATCGCACAAGTCCCGGTAGTGATGCTCGAGGGTGTCCATGATGTCCAGCAGTTGCCGGTAGGAGGCAGGATCCGAATCGCCGAGCGCCGACAGCGGCAAAGTGTTGCGGATTCCTGCCACCACATCCTCACCCTGGGCGTCGGGCAGGTAGTCGCCGTAAACCCCACGAGCACCCGAACCCGGGTCGCGAGTGAACGCCACCCCGGTACCTGAGCCGTGCCCGACGTTGCCGAACGCCATCACCTGCACGTTGACTGCAGTCCCCAGCCAGCCCGGAATCCGCTCCTGCCGCCGGTACAGCACGGCCCGATCGGTGTTCCACGAACGGAAGACAGCCAGCACGGCCAACTCGAGTTGCCGGCGCGGGTCCTGCGGAAACTCTTCCCCGGTGGCCGCCGCCACGATCAACTTGTACTCGGCCACCAACTCCTGCAGCGCTACCACGTCGAGGTCGATATCCGCCTCGACTCCGGCCCTCGCCTTGATCCTCTCCAGGGCGGATTCGAACAGTTCGCCGTCGATCTCCAATACGGTCTTGCCGAACATCTGGATCAGTCGTCGATAGGAGTCCCACGCGAAGAAGGGGTTCTGCGCCACCCGCGCCAACCCGTTCACGCTGGCGTCATTCAAACCGATGTCCAAGACGGTCTCCATCATGCCGGGCATCGAGAACCGGGCGCCGGACCGTACCGAGACCAGTAGCGGATCGTCTGCGTCGCCCAGCACCTTTCCCCTAGCCCGCTCCAACTCCGCCAACGCCGCAAACATTTGCGCCGACAGTTCCGCTGGCGCGCGCCCGTGATCGAGGTAATACCGACACGTCTCGGTACTGATCGTGAAGCCGGGCGGAACGGGGATTCCCATCCGGGTCATCTCCGCGAGGTTGGCGCCCTTACCGCCGAGCTCGTCCGCCATCTCGCGACTCCCCTCGCTGAAGAGGAAGACGTACTTGTGCTCACCCATCGAATCCATCCCAGCCTTCATCGGTTCCCGAACACCCAACCGGCATTCATCCCCACGCTAGTCAGCCCCCATCGGGGGTCATCCCTGGGTGTGCTGATCGGCACCGGCTCAGCTGTCCGGCGAAGCCGTCTCGGACGTTGTTCATCTGCGCGACATCTCACGTTCCACCGGGCGTCATCTCTCCGATCGCGCCAAACTGATTGGCCATGACCTATCTGGCCTCGGTGCTGCGCAGTGTGCTGGCCGTGGACCGAACCCGGATGCGCAGTTGGTCGGCGGTGCGGCGGGGCATCCTGGTCGTGGCGACCTTCTTGATCTTCACCTGGTGGCTCGGACCGGATATCGGCGCCCTCGCGTCCGTCGCCAGCCTTTTCGTGGGGCTGCAGGACCGCAGCGACCCACCCGGATATACCTCCCGACTGATGACCGTCCAGTCTGCGGTGCTGGCGATCGCGGTGGTGCTCGGCGGCTTCTTCAGCCCCTGGGTCGGCTCCGCTGTGCTGATCCTGAGCGCCTTCGTGTCGGGGGTGATCGCTCAGCATGACAAGGCCGTCAGTCGGATGTTCTCCGATGTCCTGCAGGTGAGCGCCTTCCTCGGTCTGAGTTCGATGGCCCGGCCGGAGCTGTTGGAGGCTGCGGTTGCGGTTCTCGTCGCCGGATTGGCGCAGGCAGTGATGATCCGCGCCACGTCCCGGTGGTCCTCCGATCTGCCGGAGCGACGCCCTGTCGCCGCCGCGCTAGTGGCAGTCGCCGACCACCTCGACGACGCCCCGCTCCGGTCCAAGACAACCACCGGGCCCGCCGCAGAGAAGGCGATTGCCGATGCCGACTCCGCGGTGGCCGGTTCCGATCTGTCACATGCCCGGCGCCGGGCGCTGCGCAAACTCCTCAGCGACGCCGAAGTCCTGCGACAGGAGGCCTCCGCTATCCGGGTGAGAAATGCCTTCGAGGTGGCGCAGATCCAGGACCCAGAGGTGGACGCCGCCAGCGATCTCGCATCCCTCACGCTGCGGGCGGCCGCGCGAGCGATGACCGCGCTTCCTCGCCCCGGACTACCGGACAAGGCTCGCGACCAGGCACTAGCAGAGATCGACGAGTACGCCGGGGTCGCGGAGAATCTGGCCAAGGACCAAGACTCCCGTCCGACGGCCCGCGCGATTGCCCGGCAGTCGCTTCGGATCGGCCGGCACGTGAATCGATTGCTGAACGCTAAGGAGACCCGCGTCAGCAAGCGCGCGCTTCCGGTCGGTGAGCATGTCGTAGACGAAGTACTGCATCCTGGTCCGCGGGATCTACGCGGCGGACTGAGGCTGGCCGCGGCCGCGGCCATCGGCCTGGGTTTGGCTGCCGTCTTCGATATTCCGCACGGCGCCTGGGTCGCGGCGACCGCGGTAGCCCTGCTGCGCCCCGACTACCGTGCGTTGACCTCCGACACAGCGGCGCGAGCACTGGGCGTCACGATCGGGGCGGCGTCGGTGATCCCGCTGGTGTACCTGACGGGCGGTTTGGACTTCGCCAATGTGGCGCTGTTGCTGCTGATGAGTTGCGCCGCCTTCGCGGTCACCAGCGCCAATGAAGGTCTGTTCGTGATCGCGATCACGCTGCAGACCGTCTACACGAGGGCGATGGTGGGCGAGGACCCGGTACATGTCGCCCAGACTCGACTCCTCGATGTTCTGCTCGGCTGCCTGATAGCGATGATCCTGCTGCTGGCCCTACCTCTGAAGCAAGGGCGGATCCTGGCTCGCGAGCTGGCGGAGTACGCGACGGCGACGGCAGACTGGCTGCAACTGGTGTCCAACCGGGCGGCGGGCAACAAGCCTGCGGGAATGAAGAAGGCCCGTCGGCGAATGCGCCAGTGCCGAGTCTCCGTCCAACACGGGCTGGACCTTCGCACACTTGAGCCGCTCGGAGCAGGGATGTCTGCGTGGCGCGGGCAGACCGTCTTCGCGCGGATCCACGATTGCGCGCGCGCGAGCGCTGCCGCCCTGCTCTCGCTGGGGCACGGCGGGACTACCTCGGATGTCGGCGTGGCGGCCGCTGACCATGCCTCGACCACCCTGCAGGCGACGGCGCACGTGCTACGCCATCGCCAAGTGGAACAGGTCGAACCCATGCCCGGTACGTTGACCCAACCCACCGACGACATCGCCGAACTGTTGCTGCGCGCCGACCAGGAGGCCCAATCCGCGCTGCACGCGGCCTCCGGCGCGAATGAGGACCTCCCTGCCAAGCAATGAGACAGCCCCCCGACCACTTTGCTGGCCGTGGGGGGCACTATGGGCGGCATGCCTGAAAGCCAGCAGTTTCCGCTCCAGCAGATCAGCCGACGCCACAAGGTGTGGTTGGGGCTGAACTTCCTGCTCCGGATGGTTGCGACCGGGGTGCTCATCCTTGTCATCTACTTCTTCATCCCGGTGGAGGGTGCGGCCGGCCTCGTCACCACCGCGGCGCTGGCGCTCCTCGCGATGGTCATCTACACCTGGGCCGTCATCAGAATGATCGGGCGGATCTCTCGCGCCCCCAACCCGATGCTGGTCGTGGGCGAGGCCGTGGTGGTGGCGGTCCTGCTCTTCGTCGCACTGTTCGCCCTCCTCTACATGGTGATGACCACCGCAAATCCGGGTGCCTTCAGCATGGTGTTGGACAAGTCTGCCGCCCTCTACTTCGCCATGACCATCACGTCCACTGTCGGATTCGGCGACATCGTCCCGGTGTCCACCCTTGCCCGCAACGTGGTCACGTTCCAGATGCTGCTGAATCTGGTCGTGCTTGGGGCCGCGGTCCGCGGGGTCGTGTATGCCGGCCAAATTGGCTGGCACGACTACAAGGAGAAGAAGCAAGTCGAGCGTGAGGCGGAATTGGAGGCCGACGGTCCGACCACTAACGCCGATTCGGACACCCCCACCGGCGACGCGACCCCCGGCGGTACCACCCCTGATTCACGAATCTGAACCATCTGGCAGCCTCGCGTTCGAGTCTCATCTATGGTGTGGCAACAGCCTCCAACAACGTGAAGGGGTCCCCGTGAGGATCAAGACGGTTTCGCTCTCCCTGTCCCTTGTCGCCGTGGCGGCCCTCGCCACCGGCTGTGGCGGTTCGGCCAGTTCGGCTGCCAGTTCAGCGGTTGCGGCCGCAAGTTCCGCCGGCGCCGCCGCGTCCAGCGCTGCGGCTGGCGCGATGGCGAGCCTCTCGGCGGCGACGGGCGGGGCCTGCGAGGCCTTGAACTCGGTCAAGGCAGACGTCGAGGAGCAGACCGGCGGCGCGGTCACCGTCGGTGAGGCAAAAGCGGCGGGCGCAAAGGTCAACGCCCAGCTCGAAACGGTCAAGCAGGACGCAGGACCGATTAAGGGCGCCCTGGTGACAGCATTGCAGGACGCCGAAGGTGCCTACCTGAGCCAATTGGCGGGCACCCCCGACTCCACGCCGCTGTCGGACACTTCGCCGCAGATCCAGGCAGCTTCCAGCGCAGTGAAGTCGGCCTACACGTCGCTGACCGCAGCCCTCAACTGCTGACGCCGGCCGAGCGCGCACTCCGGTCTGAGACGGGTGCCCCCAGCGATACCCGTCAGGCCGCCATAAGGTCACCAATATGGGTGTAGTAGTTCATCGCGCTGTAGAGCGTGAGGACGACACCGACAACAAACAGGCACCATCCCGAGATCAACGCGATCGGTCCGCGCAGGTTCCGCACCGCCCACGGGGCCAACAGGGTCCCGACCGCGCTCACCAGGTACAAGAGTCCGAAGAAGGTGTTCTCCACGCCTGCAGGCAGGCTCCCGGAGATCGGTTCGGCACGCGGAGCGGCGCCGATGGCCGATAACTTGAAGATGGCGATTGAGCAGGAGAGCAGGATCAGTCCCAGCCCGAACACCACCCACGACGCCGGGCGCGCCACTGCCTTTAGACGCTCCGCTCCCCCCGCTGATTCCTCGTCCAGGGAGTCCGGGTGTCGCCATAGGTAGGCAGCGGCCGCCAACAGGAGTAGGCCCAAGAGGAAGGTCGGCTCACCGAAGAGGATATTCGCCTGCGGCTTGGCGGTCATCGGCCAAGTCACGGCAATGAGGCCGCCGAGCAGGGCCGTTGCAGCGCCAAGAACGGCGAAGGTCAGCGCCCAACCCTCGGCAGAGGTCGATTTGCGCTGCGCAACCTTGCGTCCCAAGACCGGAATCAGGCAAGCGGCGAGACCCGCGGTTACGCCAGGCAGAGTGTTGTACAGAATCACGATCTCCCCCTTCCGCCTGCGCCCAACGCTAGCAGCCAGGGGCAGGTAGGTAACGCAGTCGCGTCGCTAACCCAGACCACCGCAGTCATCGAGGAAGGTCCGACATCGAACGGCCTCGTCGTCCTCGCCGATGGCGTCTGCGGTAGTGGCCAACATCGCCAGGCACCGAAGGAACCCCAGGTTCCCTTCATGACTGGCCGGAACCGAACCGTGACCCTTCCAGCCGTTCCTGCGCAAGGCGTCCAGTCCACGGTGATAGCCGACCCGTGCGTAGGCGTAGGCATCGATCACGCGGCGATCGGACCAGGCGTCTTCGGCCACAGTCGCCCAGGCCAAGCAGGACGCTGGGTGGGACCGAACCACCTGATACGGATCGGCGCCGGCGGCCAGCTCGGCGGTCACCGCCGGCTCAACCGGCAGCAAAGTGGGCGCAGCGGAACCGAGCAGGTTGGTTGGATTCATCGCGCCAGGGTAGGCCAAATCGCTCACTGCGGCACGCGGAACGGCTCGCAGCGAAGTCGGCCCCTGCCGGTGGCGGCCGGGGCCGTCTCGGAACCTTCCGCGGAAATCGCGTTGCTTCGTTGACCGAACGACGGCACCGCGATTGGGGGTACGTTGGCCTCTGTGAGAGTCCTGTTGCGACGTGCGCCGGCGGTCGCAGCGGTCTTGCTGACGAGCACCGGCGAGTTCCTGGGAGCAGCTCTGGCCGACTCCGATGGTGCCTCCTCTGCCAGCGTCTTCATCACGAATCTTCCGGACACACCCGAGCAACTGCTAGCCGTCAACCAGGGAGCCCGACCATGACCTCCAACCCCTCCTCGGCAACCGGGACTCACGACCCAGCCGTGCTGCGTGATATCCCGATGTCGTCCCAGGACGCGCTCTGGCTCACCATGGACCGACCGAACAACTTGATGGTGATCGACTCCCTGATGTGGTTTGACGCCGTGGTGTCCAAGCCGAAACTGCGGGCGGTCCTGCGGCAGCGGATGATTCGTCGATTTCCGACCTTCTCCTGCGTCCCCACCCAGGTCGACAACGGTTGGGTGTGGCGGCCGCTGCCGGACTTCGACGTGGACCTGTGTCTGCACTCGGTCCGGCTCCCGGCCGACGCCGGGCCCGCGCAACTCCGGGCGCTCGTCTCCGAGCAGCGCAGCATTCCGCTGCCCCGGGACAAGCCACTGTGGTCCTGTCTACTGGTTACCAACCTGACTCTCGATGACGGCAGCAAAGGCTCGGCGGTCATCATCAGAGCCCACCACAGCCTGGCCGACGGCGTCCGGCTCACGCAGGTGATGTTGGGGATGTGCGACATGGACGCAGATGCGGCGCCGGTCGGAGTCGGCAAGGCCCTGCGTCGCAGTTCCGGTCCAGCCGCGGTGGCCCTGTCGGTCGCCCGCAACATCGCTGCGGACTCGTTGGACACGGCTCGATCGGCTGGCGAACAGGCCGTGCAGGGTGCCGTCCGACTTGGCGGCAACGCCCCCGGCGAGCTGTTCCGGCTCGCCGGCTCCGTCGGGTCCATGGTCCGCAATCCTGGCCGCTTCTCAGGAGTGTTGGCCACTCTGGGATCCACCGACAACCGTGCCGTGAACGATGCGGCCGCAGTCACCAAACTTGCCCTGTCAGCCCCCAGCGTGCGGACGGTCTGGAGCGGTACTCCGAGTGAGACGAAATCCGCGGGGTGGGGTCCGACCCTGTCGCTGCCGGAGGTAAAGGCAATCGGCAAGGCCACCGGCACTACCGTGAATGACGTCCTGCTGGGCGCAGTCGCCGGCGCACTGACCCGCTACCTGCGCTCGCACGGCGACGACAATGTCGACGAGTTGCTGTGGATGGTGCCGGTCAGTGTCCGGCCGCTGGACGTGGACAGCTTCAGCGATGACGAGGCAGCCGCGGAGCCGGGGCACAACAACCTCGGCAACTACTTCGCCCTGGTGGCGCTTCGGATGCCGATTGGAATCGACGACGTCGCGGCCCGACTCGCCCTGCTGCACACGGAAATGGCCCGGATCAAGGCCAGCGACGAAGCACTGCTCACCTTCACCGTGCAGCGGGGCATCTCCAAAGCACCCCCACCCGCAGCCGCTGCGCTGACGAACTTCTTCGCCAACAAGGGCGTCGGGGTTCTCACCAATGTGCCCGGTCCTCGACATCCGATGTCGCTGGCCGGCGCCACGGTGGCGGGCGTCCTGGCGTGGGCGCCCTGCTCCGGGGATCAGGTCATGACGATCTGCATCTTCAGCTACAACGGCCGGGTCTCTGTTGGCTTCGGCGCCGACGCCACGCTGATCCCCGACGTCGACGTTCTTGCCGACCTGCTGGCCCTGGAATTCGAGCACATGCGCGCCACCATTCTGGGTGATCCGAAGGAGGTGTGAGCGGTGGCGGCCGACGGCGACGGCTTCACCGGAATCGACGTCCGGGACCAACTCAGGTCGTCCACAAAGGACGCCTTCGGGGAGTCTTCGATCGGGGCCATCTTCGTTGTGCTGGCGATCGCCGGTATCCAACTGCAATTGCCCGACACCGTGACGGTCGGGCCGTTCTGGTTGATTCCCGCGATCGAGGTGCTGGGCGCCCCGGGGCTGCTGATGGTTCTCAAAGCCGCCGGCACCCCGGGCCGGGCGCTGCGGACCGGACTCTACGCGTACTTGATTTTCCTGGTGGCGGCCAGCGTGCTCAACGCGATGCTGCTATTGCGTTCACTGCTCGACGACACCGAGGAGTCCGGCAAGATTCTGCTGTTCGCAGGGTTCGGGGTGCTGTTCATCAACGTGCTCAGTTTCGCTTTGGTCTACTGGCAACTAGACGGCGGCGGACCGAAGGCGCGACGCAGCAAACCGCTGGGCCGACCTGACTTCCTATTCCCTCAACAGGACAAATACCCGGAATGGCAGCCGACTCTGCCTGACTACTTGTTCACCGCCTATACGAACATCATCGCCTTCAGCCCGACGGACACGATGCCGCTGACCCACCGGGTCAAATTCCTGTTCACCGTGCAGTCGAGCGTGTCGCTGCTGACGATTCTGGTGACCGTGAGCCGCGCCATCAACCTGATCAACTGACTGGGTCAGGCGACCGCGCGGGTCAGGCCGCCGCTCGGACACTCCAGTCTGCGACGAGAGCGGCAAACCTTGACGGATCGTGTCGGTGCGGTTCGTGTCCCGCTCCTGCAAAGACCACCAGCTCGCTGTTCGCAAGCAGGTCGTGGGCCTGGCTGCCGTGAGCCATCGGGATGATTGGATCCCGCTCACCCCACACAATCAGCACCGGCCGATCGCCCGACACGTGCAACTTCTCCAGGGCCGACACGCGCTGACCCGAGAAGTCCACAACCGCTCGCAAAGTGGCCAGGAAGGAGTTTCGCTGCCCCGGCTCCGATAGCCGCGACATTCGCGCGACCGCCGCCTCGGACAGGATCTGCGGGCGGGCCCCGACACGGTTCAACTGTTGTCCGACGCCAGCTGCCCACCGGACGGTGCTGTCATTGATGGCGACCCGCATGACAACACCGGCGCCGGGCAACGTGGCCGCCCGCAATGCCAGGTTCGTCTCCGTGCCGAGCCCACCGCTGGCGACCAAGACCAACCCAGCGCACCGGTGCGGGAACTGGTAACTGAATTGCAGTGCGATTCCGCCGCCCAGCGAATGGCCTACCAGGATCGCACGCGGAACGTCGAGCTGATCCATCAAGTCCCGCAGGGTGCTGGCCAGCGCACCGAGCGAGTAGTCGCCTGATTCCTTGCTGGACCGGCCGTGCCCAGGTAGATCGAGCACAATCACCCGTGTCCCCGATTGGGCCAGTTCCGCTGCCGCAGGCTCCCAACTGTCGGCTGTCGAACCGACGCCGTGCAGGAGCAGCAGCGGTACGCCGCCGCCCGGGTAGTCGCGGAAAGCCACCTGCCGGCCGTGGATGGTGAGGGTCTCTTCGCGCCCTGCGGTGGCTATCATGACGGATCCAGACAACGAGTCCTCCTCTGGACGATTGGCTGAGCAGGTACAACCTACTGAGCCGTAACCTACGCTACCGTAACCTCTGGTCCGACTGGACTATTCCCCGCGCTGGCGCAACTCCAGCTGCCGCATCGGCAATCGGGGCAACCTGCTAGCCACTCCGTGCAGCCCGGATCAGAATGGAGGTATGAGTCAGCAAGCGGCGAGCACCGGCCAGACGGGTGCCTATGAGTCGAAGGGAAGTTACCGGACCAACATGACGGCCCTCGGGGTGCGCGCAGGGGTTCTGCGGGCGACAACGGGCGAGCCAAGTAGCCGGCTAACGTTTATCACCGACGACGGCGAGGTCCTGCTGGATGCGCCCATCAGGGAACTTCACAGCGTCGGACTGGCCGAGATGAACGGCACCCTGGAGGTGTGGCAAGCCGTTCAGCGGCATCGAATTTCGCTCGCGCCGGGCGGTGTCCTGGCCGGCAATATCGCCGGGGAATTTGCCCCCAAGAGCATCGCCATGCAGTGGCGCGACTACCTGCTGCCGCTAGTCGGGGAACCCCCCGCGGGTGTCAAGGTGAAGAAGCCCCTGAGCCGGGCCGCGAATATCTGGCTCGGAGTTGGGATCAGCCTGGTCATTCTGATCGTTGTCCTCGCGGCCGTGTTCCTGCTGGGCTGAGCCGGCGCTGCGGTTATCGTCGAATGACACCGACGATGGCCGCGCTCACCCCTCGGGCGGCTCGGCCGATCGCGGCCACGGGTCGGCCGTTGAGAACGTCGATGAGCCCATCCAATTCGGCCCAGGTCACCCGGCCGCCACCGAATTGCGCAATCGTGCGCAGCGGTGCCTCGTCGACGGCTCGCACCATCATCTTCGCCAGAGCGTCATCGCCGACCGCAACCTTAGTGATCCCAGGCGTCAGCACCCGGTAGAGGGCACGCCGCAGTACCCGGCCGACAGTGGAACCTTGGAGGTCGCCGATTTGGCTTGTGCGGGTGAACGGTCGGCGGCTCGGCGCCGTCGGGATCGGGCGACCCAACATCGCCGCAAACGCGGCATCCCCGTGGGCCACCAGACCGGGCGGCGCCTGCGATGGCGCAGGGCCACGATCGGAGTCGACCACCACCACAGCCGAACCTCGGATATCTCGGGACGACGCCCCGACCCGGACCTCGAACTCGCCTGCCTCGACAAGCCAGCCGGCCGCCGCTACGTCATAACTGGCGAACGCCCGACGGTCGAGGGGTATCACGACTTCACGGCTTTCGCCGGGGTCGAGCCACACCTTCGAGAAAGCCCGAAGTTCCTGCTCAGGTCGATGGACGGATCCCTCGACGTCGTGGACATAGACCTGCACAACCTCCGCGCCACGTCGGCAGCCGCAGTTGCCTACGGTGACGCGGACCTCGGTGGGTGTTGCACTGACCGGACCGAACTCAAAGGTTGTGTAGGAGAGGCCGTGGCCGAACGGGAACAGCACCGGGGTTCCCGCTGAATCGTAGTAGCGGTAGCCAACGTAGATGCCCTCCCGATACTCGACCTGCCGCGGAGCCCCTGGGAAGTAGGGATTGCTGGGCACGTCCGCGGCTGCGCGGGGGAACGTCTCTGCGAGCCGACCCGCCGGTTCAGCATCCCCGAACAGGACATCGACGAGGGCCGCTCCACCAGCCTGGCCCGACAAGTAAGCCTCCACAATCGCGGCCGGGCGGTCCACCCACGGCATGGCAACCGGGGAGCCGTTGGACAGCACCACGACGGTGTTGGGGTTGGCCGCCGTGACAGTCTCCACCAGTCGGTCGTGCTGCACCGGCAGTCCGAGATGCGTCCGGTCGAAACCTTCGGATTCGTATGATCCGGGAAGCCCGATCATCAGCAGCACAACATCGGCGGTGGCGGCAACATCAACCGCCTCAGCCAGCAGCTGGTCATCTGGAACGGAAGTCACCGGGTCGTAGCCGGCCGCGTAGCTGACCCGCACATCTGCCCGACCCAGCAAGGCGTCCATGGCCTTTTCCACCCTGGTCGGATTCACCAGCGAGCTACCTGCGCCCTGGAACCGCGGATGCTCGGCAAAGGCGCCGATGACCGCAACCGAACACGGCGAGGCCAGCGGCAGCAGCCCGTTGTTCGTCAGCAGTACGGTGCAGTCCGCCGCCACCCTGCGAGCGAGGTCGTGGTGGGCCTCGGGCGAGGCGGGTGCCTCGAGCGACGCGGGTGCCGCCGAGGCTCTCCGGGCTAGGTCCACAACCCGGCGGACGTTCGCGTCCAATTCCGTCACGGACAGTACCCCCGCTTGAATGGCTGTGACGATGGCTGCGTCAGACAGTCCACCGTTGCCGGGCATCTCTAGATCCAGCCCCGCCTTCAGGCCCGAGACCCGCTCATTGGTGCCACCCCAATCGCTCATCACCAGGCCGGTGAAACTCCACTCTCCCCGCAGAATCCCTGTCAGCAGGGCGGGGTTCTCGCAGCAGTACTCACCGTTGAGTTGGTTGTAGGCCGCCATCACCGTCCAGGGTTGCGCTTCCTTGATGGCAATCTCGAAACCGGTCAGGTAGATCTCTCGCAGCGCCCGTTCATCGACGACTGCGTCTACCACCAAGCGATTCGTCTCCTGGTTGTTTGCCGCAAAGTGCTTCAGACAAGCCCCGACGCCAACCGACTGGATACCGCGCACCATCGCCGCAGCGAGCTTCCCGGAAAGAAGCGGATCCTCCGACAGGTACTCGAAGTTGCGCCCACAGAAGGGGTGTCTCTTGATATTCAGGCCAGGACCCAGCACTACCGCGACCTGCTCGGATCGCGCCTCGGCGCCGACGGCCGCCCCGACCTCGAACAGCAAATCTGGATCCCAGGAGGAGGCCAGTGTCACGGCGGTCGGGAAGCACGTGGCGGGGCGACTCCCGCCGACGCCGAGGTGGTCACCACTGGCCTCCTGTTTGCGCAATCCGTGCGGGCCGTCTGACATCATCACCGACTCCACGCCGCCGTGGGGCAGCCCGGGAGCTGTCACCGCCTCGGTCCGCCAGACATCTCGACCCGACACCAGCCGGACCTTGTCTGCCAGCGAGAGTCCGGCCACGATCTGTTCGGTCGTCGGATCCATGCCAGCGACCATATCCACGGAGGCGCGCCTTGGCCCGACGTCAGCCCGCGCGGGAGTCCTCGCCTATTCCTCCAGCGATGTCGTCGCCGCTGTGGCGCTGCAAACCCTGCGCCCCGGTCACACGGACGTCCACGAACGCGGTGCTCGGACGTTGTGCACAGACACGTTGCGCTGGGGGGTGTTTCTGTCGCACGGTCGTGGTACTGTACAGGTGTTCGAGTAAATGGTGGCTTGTGGAGATAGTTTCGGCCCGGTTGTTGGTGGGGCTGGTGGTGGCGGGTGTGGCTCGAATTGTCGTTGCCCGTTGACTATCTCGAGAGGTGTTGTGCGCCGTGTCCACCGCTCCGCAGTCCCCGCCCACGGAATCTTCTGCTGGCGCACAGCGTCCTGCTGAGGGTGCGCGGTCGGGTGCCGAGGATGGTTGGGCGGTTCCCGGTGTTACTGGGTCGTCATCCC
>CAZJNU010000042.1:0-23044 GCA_964547485.1 uncultured Actinomycetes bacterium | reverse complement strand
CTCTGGGCCAGACCCGTTGAAGAAGGGTCTTTCCGCCGACGCGTCAACAACGCGAACTCGACCCGTCATGGGTCTTGTCAACGGAAGGCACCACCGAAATGTCCAGTCCCACCTTCGCCGAACTCGGCGTACCCAAAAACCTATGCTCGGCGCTTGAGCGCGCCGGCATCGAGACCCCCTTTCCGATCCAAACCGCAGCAATTCCCGACGCCCTCGCGGGCAAGGACGTCCTCGGTCGCGGCCAGACCGGCTCCGGCAAGACGCTGGCGTTCGGCCTGCCGCTACTGATGGCAATGAAGGACCGTCCGCGCAGCGCACGTCGCCCCGGTGGCCTGGTGCTGGTTCCCACTCGGGAACTTGCGATGCAGGTATCCGATGCGTTGGAGCCGCTGGCGAGTCGACTCGACGTCACCATGACCGTGGTGGTGGGCGGCAAGTCCTATGCCCCGCAGATCAAGGCCTTCCGGGCTGGAGTCGACATTGTCGTCGCCACCCCCGGTCGGCTGATGGACCTGGTCGAACAGGGTGAGGCCGATCTGAGCAGGGTCACCGTGACCGTGCTCGACGAGGCCGATCACATGGCCGATCTCGGCTTCATGCCGCAGGTGACCTCACTGCTGGACAACACTCCGAAGGGCGGCCAGCGACTGCTGTTCTCGGCCACTCTCGACCGTGACGTCGACAAACTGGTGCGGCGCTACCTGAAGGATCCGGCCACCCACTCGGTGTCGCCGGCGACCGCGTCGGTCGACGCGATGGACCACCACGTGTTGGTCGTCGCGCCGCACGACAAGAACGAGGTGACAGCACGGATCGCCGCCCGGTCAGGTCGCACGGTCGTGTTCGTCCGTACCAAGCACGGCGCCGATCGTCTCGCCACCTCCCTCCGCAAGGTCGGGGTGCGAGCCGGTTCACTGCACGGCGGCAAGACCCAGAGCGCCCGCAGCGCCACGTTGGACGACTTCCGGTCGGGCACGGTGTCGGTGCTGGTCGCCACCGATGTCGCCGCCCGCGGTATCCACGTCGATGATGTGACGCTGGTACTGCATGCGGATATGGCCAATGATCACAAGGACTACCTGCACCGTTCCGGTCGAACCGCGCGGGCTGGCGAGTCCGGCACGGTCATCAGTCTGATCACACCAGGCCAACGACGCGCTGCCGAGGCGATGACCAGGCGTGCTGGCGTGACCGCCGGCAATTCCCGGGTCGCGCCGGACTCTGCCAACCTGGTGGAGATCACCGGTGCGCAGGAGCCCGCCGGGGTGCCATGGGAGCAGCCCGCCCGTTCCGGCGGCGGATCCGGCCCGCGTGGTCGGCGCCGCAGTGGGCCCGCACGCGGCGGGCGCGCAGCGGCCAGCGGACGGGGCCGACGCAGCAGCGGTGGTTCCGGGGGCGGCTACTCCGGTGGTGGTCGTGGCGGCTCAAGCAGTCGCCGGTCCGCCAGTCGCGGCTGACGACCGAGTCAGGTCCACCGACAGGTACCACCACCGCTGGCCCGGCCAGCGAACATGAGTTCGGCCCCCCACCATCGCGGTGAGGGGCCGAACTCGTTGCGCAGCGATCAATCTAGGAGGCCAACGCCTTCGCCTTCAGCGTGTCGAACTCCGCCTGGGTGATGGCACCCGAGGACAGCAGGGCCTGTGCCTGCGTGATCTGCTCGGCCGGACCGGCAGTCCCGGCGGCATGCTTGATGTAGGCCTGCTGGGCGTCGATGGCTGCCTTCTGAGCCTCGCGGTTGCGCTCGGCCATGCCCTTGCCGCGGAAGATCAGGTAGGCCAGAGCCGCCAGATACGTGAAGAGGAAGAGGCAGACGATCCACACCGCCTTCCACCAGCCGCTCAGGCCGTGATCGCGGAAGAGGTCCATGATGATGAAGAACAGGACCATCAGGTACATCACGAACGCGAAGATGATGATCATTTGCCACAGGAAGTCCAGGACGTTCATTGCCACCTCAGTGAATAGGGGTGAAAGGAGGTCTCCTTTCGTGGCTCCAGTCTAGGTGCCAGTCGGCTGGCGCCAGAGCCTTACCCGCCCGTCTCCTTCGCTACGGTCCCGCTGACACGGCTGCGATGCGATTCCGGCCGGTCAGGATTGGCCGAGTGAGAGCAGGGCCAGACCCGCCACTGCCAGGGCGACCCCCGCGTACTGGATGCGACGGAGCCGCTCGTGCAGCACGATCGCGGCGAGCACAGCGGTCACGACTGGGTACAGCGAGCCGAGTACGGCCGCGACCACCAGCAGGCCCGTGGTCGACGAGGCGCCGTACGTCAGGTTCGCGGAGACGTCCAGTACGCCGCCGGCCGCCATCAGCGGCAGCAGTCGACGGACCTCACTCCGCGGCGCCGCGACCGCCTTCCGGGCAAGCGCCAGTCCGACGCCGATCAACGACACCGAGAAGATGCGCATCCCGGCGATCGTCATCAGCGTCGAGTGGGCGGACCCTCGGGCGATCGCGAGTAGCGAGATCCCGAACAACACGGCGGCGGCGACGGCCAGCAGCAGGGGCCGCACGTTGCCCTCTGCGCTCAGTTCGGGACCGCTGGCGAAGATCACCCCGGCCAGGATCGCAACCGCGCCGACGGTGGCCAGCTGTGAGAAGCGTTCGCCCGAGGTCAGCCCTGCGGCCAGCGGAATCAGGCCACCGAGGCCGGCGATCGGGGCGACCACGCCCATCGAGCCAGTGGCGAGCGCACGGTAGAAGCAGATGAGGCCGACTGCGCCGCTGACACTGGCCAGCAGGGCCCACGGCCAGTACTGCGGGGACGCGTGCCAAGCGCCCGTCGCCAACACAACGACGGAAATCAGCACTAGCCCGAAGATCTGGCTGATCCACACCACCACAATGCTCGGCAGTCGTCTGGTGGCCAACCCGCCAAGGAAGTCCGCCGACCCCCAGCAAAGGCTGGACAGCAGAGCGAGGAGGGCCGACACCCGTCGACCCTAGTCATTGTGACGTCGGCCAATAGACCGCCGGTCCGGCGCGAGTGGTACCTCGCGGAGGTTGCGGACCGCGGAAATCCGAAGGCTAGGCCCGCGCGGCGTTGGCAGCTACAATTGTGGATTCGACTGGCCGCGCCGCTCGTGTGCCGTACCCGAATGCCCAGCCCAAGTCCGGGAGCAACCATGCTTCAGCCGATCAGTCGTTGGTTGCGCGCTTTCACAGTTGTGGCCACCGTCGGCGCCACCGCCGCGTTCTCGCTGACGCCGGTCGGATCGGCGGCGGCCAGTGCTCCGGTGGGTGCGCCGGCGGTCGCCGCTCCTGGGCCCGCACCCGTGGGAGCGTCGGCTGTCGGGGCGGCGTCCGCCGTGACGCCGCGAGGTCCGCTAGCACCCGCGGGGGCTCGCGCGTGGCTCGGACAGTGGCAGACGAACTTCGGGCTCGTGACGTTCGAGGATGTCTACCTTGCCAAGTCCGACGTGCCCGATGCGCACGGCAACCCGCAGTACTACTGGCGGCTGGTCGGAACTTGGGCGGGACACGGACGCTTCAGCGGAGGTGTGCTGCAGGCGGGCTTCCAGACGTTCGGGGGCTGCTGGAAGCCGGCCGACAAGTCGGTTTCGTGCGGCAAGATCCTGATGTACCGCAGCGGAAACCGCATCACCGGCGGTTACTGGAAGGCGTGTCGGAACTACTGCACCTCACATCACCCGTGGAGCGGTTCGAAGACAGCCCCCCGATGGACCCTCGGCTACCGGTTCACCCAGCGTGGGCTGCCGGACGGGCACAAGGTCATTCGCACCCAGACCGGTGGGGCCGGGTCTCTAGTCCTCGCCAACCCCGCTGACACGAGTGGTAACCGGGTCGACGGGAGCCAGATGTTCCACATCGACGAGGTCATCGGCGCTCCGATGAGGATGACCGTGATGCTAGGGAGCGGGTCCTGGGATCGGGTCGGCCGCCGCGTCGTAATGGACCTGATGGGTACCGTCGATCAATCCGACGACCCACGGATCCGGCGGGGGTCGTGGGTGCGCGTCAGGTTGCTTGACGGCCGCGGTGTCGGTCCGGATCGGATAAGGATCTTCTTCACGACAGGTTTTGTGGACCTACCGCACGAGGAAGAGTGGACGTCCACTGATCCGCAGCGGGTGAATGTGCTGATCGGCGAGCCGACCAAGACGGTCTAGCTCGTCAGACCAACGCGGTCTGGCAGTTACGCAGTCACAACGACGTCGACCGGTTCATCGTGGGATTCCTTCGGCAGCTCGTCGAGCAATTCGTCGGTTCCGACCAGACACACGCGCAGGGGGCCACCGCCTGCGACCCCGGGCAATTCGGCCAGCAGCCGGTCGTAGTAACCGCCACCCTGGCCAAGTCGGTCACCAGCGACAGTCGCGGCCAGCGCCGGCAGCAGCAGCACAGCCACCTGCTCGTCGATAAGCAACCTTGCCCCGAAGCCAACCACCGGCGGGTGCCCGATCGCGGGGTCGGCGCTGGACACCCCCCACGCCGTTGCCTCGGCACCGTGGTCGATGACCCATCCCAGCCGGCCGTCGGGCTCGGCCACCGGTAGCAACACCCGGTGGCCAGCTTCGCGGAGTCTCCGGCGGAGGGCATCGGTCGGTGGTTCGAATTGCAGGGAGGCGTACACGGCGACCGCCGGTGCCGGCCGCGCCGATAAGCGGTCCGCGACCTCGGGCTGCGCCAGCACCGCGCGCGCGATGCGATCCGCACGGTCGGCGCGACCTGGGGCATCCGAAGCCTGCTGGCTGACACGGCGGGCCCGACGCAGCAGATCCCGCAACTCGGCCTTATCGGTCACAGCCTGGGAGTCTAGTTGCTCTCGTCGTGCGGCCGATGCCCTTACCGTTGGCGCGTGATGGACAACGCCGACTGGCGTGGCGAGGTGCGATGGATTGGCCCACCCATGGGTAGATCCAAGTCGGCCGGCTACGGCAGGATCTGGCGCTGGAGCGACGAGGAGGCGGTCGGACCGCTGGGGGACCCGCCTGGCGCCGGCGAACCCGGTCTGGCACTGATGGTTGCGGATCGACCGTGGCTGGCACTGGGGCGGCACCCGGTCCGTCACCCGGGTGACCGTCGGAATCCGGCCTGGCATCACCAGCAGGTCCTGCAGGTGACCGACGAGGGTTCGTGGTCGACCGTCGCGATATTCCAGGATCGTTTCCACAACGGCCTGCTGCTCGATACTGCTGGGAATGTCGTGGCAACTGTCGATCGTCCCGGGCGACTGCGCACCCCCGTGCAGCTCGGGGACTCGATCGAGATCGGAGATGCTCGCTTCGGCATCGAACCCGTGCTTCTGGGGGTGGCGGCCGGACGGCGCCCGCGCTGGTGGTCGGCAACTGCAATCGTGGGCGTCAGGTTGACCGATCCGGGTTCCGGCAGGATCCGAGCGGAGATTGTGGCCGACCGGGATCGGAGCTTCGATGGCGATGTCACCTCGGTGATGCGGGCCTACTGGTCCGTTCAGCCGGCGCTCTGGGAGGCGGCGACAGTGCTGGCGGTGCTCGCCGCGGCCATCGATGGCGACCACCTCGTCGGCAACGACTGACTCTCGGTTGTAGTCCCTCCGCAGTGTTCGCCGGACACGTGGTGGCTGTCTGTGGCACTCTCGCGTGCAGTGCTGCCGCGGTGTGGCCACCAATGTGGGAGGGATCGGATGAAGCAGTCCTCTAACTACCGGGTCACGGTTGCCGCCCTCGTGGTGGTGCTCGGCTTGATCGCCACCCTCGCGCTGACGTTCACCGTCTTGAACCCATCCCCGACCCAGGTGTCCGCCCCACACAGCCTGAGCAGTCTGCCGGAGTTCGCAGGTACCGATCAGGTGATGCCCTCGGCCTTCTACACGCCGCCCGCTGGTTTGCCCAACGATCTTGCACCGGGGACGGTGATCAAGTCCGAACCGATCCCGGGTGCGCCGACCGGTATCAAGGCTTTCCGCATCCTCTACGTCTCGCAGACGAACAGCGGGGTCAACAACGTTGTGTCTGCGATGTACGCAGTGCGCACCACCCCGGCAGCGGCGCCGAATGGTCGCCCGTTGGTGTCATTGGCACACGGCACGACCGGCAACGCCCCCGGCTGCGGAGTCTCAATGGCTCCCTTCCAACGCGGGTCGACCGGATTCGGCACCTGGGATCAGTTGATGTCCGGACTGATCGGCGCCGGCTACGCGGTCGTGGCCACTGACTACGCGAACCTGGAAGTTGCTGGCACCCCGGACTACATCTCGATGAACGGGGAGGCCCACGACGTCTTGAACGCGGCCCGGGCCGCGTATCAGCTCGACCCGGGCTCGCTCGACAAGTCACAACTCGCCCTGATGGGTCACAGCCAGGGCGGACACGCCGCCCTCTCCTCCGCCTACCTGGCCCCGGAATACGCCCCGGACCTAAGCATCAAGGGAACGATCGCGGTCGCGCCGGCACTCTTCCCGCCGGCGCCGCTGTTGAAGACCTTCATCCAGTCGGGTCCGGACACCCAGACCGACGGCTACTTCCTTGGGTTCGTCTCCTACGTCGTGAATTCCTGGGCCGCCAACTACCCGGGACAGGTGAAACTCTCTGATGTCTTCACACCCAAAGGGGTCGCGGCAGCCCAGGTGGGTGAGCAGAAGTGTCTGAAGGGCACCGCGCAGGCATTCGCGGGCCGCAAGGGTGACTTCGTCAGCGCCGAGATTCCGAACAGCCTGTTGGGTGTCGCGCAGCAGAACTTCCCGATCTACGAGAAGTACACACAGCCGCTGCTGATCCAGCAGGGGCTCGAGGACACCACGGTGGTGCCTGCGGTCAACATTGCCGCCGCTCGAACCTTCTGCCTGCAGGGATCCAACGTGAGACTCGAGTTGTACCCGTCTGATGTGCACTCCTCGGTGCTCTATACCGGGCAGCCGGACGCATTGGCGTGGCTCAGCGATCGCTTCGCCGGTCTGCCGGCCAAATCGAACTGCGGAGGGCTGTAGCCATGGAGGTCGCTGTCGTCGTCGGCGTCGTCTCGACGATCGTTGCCCTGGTCGGACTGCTTGGGCGTTCGGCCGACGGTCTGGCCAAACCGTCACAGATCGTTGTGATGGCGCTGCCACTGGGAATCATCGCCGGCGGCTACGCAGCCAGTATCGGGGCTTCGTTGGTGTGGATTCTGCTGGCCGTCGGGTCAGTGTTCCTCGCGGTGCTGGCGGGCTCCTTCATCGGTGTCAGCCCGGCCATTAGCGAGCATCACCTCCGGCCTGCTTCGGCGGGTCTGAGCCTGACCTTCAGCGGACTCATCGCGCTGGGAATGGCCGCGATCGTGATTGTCTGGGCCAGTCACCTGATCAGCGCGTTCTCATTCCTGAACGGCATCGTCCTGAAGTTGGTGCTGGTGCTGGCCGCGGTGGCGTTCGGGATCGGGGGCCGGGGTGCGGTCGGTCTCAGCCGGCTGGTGCTGACGCTGCTGATCGTCGGTGGCGTCGGCATGTTCGGGATTGGCATCGCACTCGGGGATCCGAGCGGTCTGACGGCCCCGCAAGTGCCGGTGCCGTCGGTGTCGCCGGTGGGGGCGATCGTCTACGCCGTCGCGGTCGTGCTGATCGGCGCGGGCCTGCCGGTGCTGCGCGAGGCGTCGCACGGGAATCGGCGGGCGGCGGTGGTCGCGGGTGTGGTCTTGTCAGTGATTACGTTGTTGGCGCTGATCGGGATGGCATCGCTCTACGGTGGCGCTTTCCAATTGCCGAGCCTGGTCATCAACATCTTCCCGGTGTTTACGCCGGTCGCATTCAACGCGGTGTTCTGTGGGCTCGTCGCGATCATCTCCACGGTCACCGCCGGCGCCTCGATCCAGGAGGCGAGTCGGATGGTGGCGGCCATCCAACCCAAGTGGTACGACGACATCGAGCGCCGACGTGCACCGCGCCGTCGAGTCGCGCTTCTGATGGGACTCGGCGTCTTCGTGGTGACGCTGATCAACCAGTCGCCAACGGTTGTCGTTGCGCTGCTGGGCGTGCTGGGGGCCGCGAATCTTATTGCGGAGTGGACGATGGCACGGGCAGAGAAGAACCAGTCCGGTGGTGAAGCCGCGGAGTCCGCTCCTGCCGTCGGTGCGGGTTCCGGCTCCGAGGAGGTGCCGGCTGTGGCCGGCGACTCGGTGGGGCCGGGTTCCTAGTCCGGTCCGACGGAATCGGGCATACACGGCCATTCCTTCGGCAGGGTGGGCATTGGCGGCCATATATGGCCGCCAATGCCCACCCTGCCGCGGTCGTGGCCGCCAATGCCCGATTCGCATGTGGGTCAGGCATAGCGGCCGGTAGAACTGGTCATCGGAGCACTAGCCTGGGCGAATGGCCGAAACCTTGTTTGACGCTGCGGCCGAGCCCGGTCGGCCCGGTGCGCCGCTGGCGGCCCGGATGCGGCCGCGGAACCTAGCCGAGGTGCTGGGCCAGGAACAGACTCTGGCTGAAGGGTCGCCGCTGCACAGATTGGTGGCCGGTGACAGCGCAGCCAGTTCTGGCGGGACAGGCGTCGCGACCAGCAGCGCTGCCGACCCCAACCCGACCGCGCCGTCGGTGATTCTTTGGGGTCCCCCCGGCACAGGGAAGACGACTATCGCGACGCTGATCGCGTCCGCGTCCGGGCGGCGGTTCGTTGAGCTCTCGGCGGTGAGCGCGGGGGTGAAGGACGTCCGCGAGGTGATCCGAGCCGCGAAGGACGCGTTGACCAGTGGGCGGTCGACTGTGCTGTTTGTCGACGAGGTCCACCGGTTCTCCAAGACCCAGCAGGACGCACTGCTGCCGGCGGTCGAAAACGGCTGGGTGACGTTGGTGGCCGCCACCACCGAGAACCCGTCCTTCTCGGTCATCGCCCCGCTGCTGTCGAGGTCGCTGGTGGTGCGGCTTTCCGGACTCGAGGAGTCGGATGTCGAGCAGTTGCTGGCGCGTGCAGTCTCGGACCCGCGGGGGTTGCGCGGTGATCGGAAGCTGACAGACGAGGCCCGGTCGGCGATTGTTCGGCTGGCCGGTGGCGATGCGCGCCGAGCCTTGACCATCCTGGAGGCGGCGGCGGGCGCAGCTGCCACCCAGCAAATCGAAGCCGACGACGTCCAGCGCGCGGTCCAGATCGCCACTGTTGCCTACGACCGTGACGGAGACCAGCACTACGACGTGGCGAGCGCACTGATCAAGAGCGTGCGGGGGTCAGATGTCGATGCCGCACTGGGTTACCTGGCCCGGATGGTCGAGGCCGGTGAGGACCCGCGGTTCATTGCGCGTCGACTCGTGATCCTGGCGAGCGAGGACATCGGGATGGCCGATCCGACGGCGTTGTTGACCGCCGTGGCAGCGATGCAGGCGGTGTCGTTTATCGGACTACCTGAGGCGCGGCTGACGTTGGCGCAGGCGGTCGTGCACCTGGCGCTGGCGCCGAAGTCGAATTCCGTCTACCGGGCCATCAACCTGGCGCAGGAGGACGTCCGCGCCGGGCGGACAGGAGCCGTGCCAAGCCACCTGCGCGACGGCAGTTACCCCGGCGCGAAGGAGTGGGGTCACGGCACCGGGTACGTGTACCCGCATGACGAGCCCACTGGGGTCGCAGCCCAGCAGTATGCCCCCGACCCGCTCGCGGATCGCCGCTACTACGAACCGGGCCCGCGAGGCGCGGAAGCTGGACTGGCCGACCGGATGGACCGGCTCGCGGAGCTGAGAGGTCTGGCCGGGACGCCCGGGGAGGACTGAACGGGCGGTGGCTCGGTGTCTAGCTGGCTCGGGGTGCCCTGCCTGGTTGCGCGGTGACCGCCTGAGCGTGCCGGGAGCTACCGTGCGGTCGCGTCGGCAGGCTCGCTATCGGCCAGCGGGTCGACGATCTCGGCGGCCTCCTCTTCGGATTCGATGTGCACCGCCGGCAGGATGCCGCTGAGCCAGTTGGGCAGGTACCAGTTCGCCTTCCCCAGAACGGTCATCAGGGAGGGCACGAAGACCAGTCGGATGATGAAAGCGTCCAACGCGATGGCGATTGCCAGGGATAGGCCGAACATCTTGATCGTGTTGTCGTCGCCGAACACGAAGGAGATGAAGACGCTGAACATGATCGCTGCCGCGGCTGCCACCACCCGACCGGAGCCGATCAATCCTCGACGGACAGAGAGTCGGTTGTCCTGGGTGCGGGTCCACTCCTCCTGCATCCGGGAGACCAGGAAGACCTGATAGTCCATCGACAGCCCGAACAGGATGGCGAACAGCATCACCGGTAGGAACGGCAAGATCGGGCCGGTGGCGGTGACCCCGAACAGTTCCCGGAAGTTGCCCCACTGGAAGACCGCGACAGTGGCGCCCAACGCAGCCCCGAGGCTGAGCAGGGAGGTCAGGGCGGCAGTCAATGGAATCAGTAGCGACCGGAACAGCACCATCAGGGCCAGGAAGCCCAGGCTGACGACCACCAACAGGAACGTCGGCAAGGCCTTGGCGAGGACAAGCGAGAAGTCCTCGGTGACGGCGGTGGCGCCGCCGACGTACGCGTTCACGCCGGTAGTCGAGGTGGCCTGCGGGATGACGTCATTGCGCAGGGTCGCGAGTAGCTCGCTGGTCGCCGCATCCTGCGGGCCGGTGGCCGGCTGCACCTGGATCAGAGCCGTCGTCCCGTCGGGGCTGACCGACGGCGTATTGGGTACGACCGGCGACGCCGCTACCACGCCGGGCACCTTCGCAAGTTCCGCGGACAGCTGCTGGGCGCCTGCTACTTGGCCCGCCTGTGGGAGGGTCGCCACCACCAGCAGGGGTCCGTTCGCTCCGGCGCCGAAGCCTTCCGTCGTCAGATCGTAGGCGATTCGGGTGGTGCTGCCCTCGGCCTTGCCGCTCGCGTCGGGGAAGCCGAGTCGCATCGACAGCGTCGGTGCCGCCAACGCCAACATCACCACGATCGCGAGGCTGCCGAACACCCATGGCCGCCGTTGGATCACCGTTGCGTAGCGCGCGAAGCCGCCCTTCTGCCCCGTCGGCTTGGGGTGACGGGCCCACGGCATCTTGATGGCGAAGGTCTTCTTCCCCAACAGGGACATCACAGCTGGCAGCAGGGTGACGGCGGTCAGCATCACCATTATGACGGTGATCCCGGCACCGACGGCCAGGCCGTTCATGAACGAGATACCGAGAACGAACAGACCGCCCAGCGCGATCACGACGGTTGTGCCGGCGAACATCACCGCGCGACCGGCCGTGTTCACCGCCTCCAGTGCCGCATCCTTGGGATCGCGTCCGACCAGCACGGCCTGCCGGTAGCGGTTGATCACGAACAGGGCGTAGTCGATACCCACGCCTAGGCCGATCATGGCCGCCAGCGTCGGCCCGAAGGTGGCGATATCTGTGAAATTGGCAGCGACGGTGACCAATGAGATTCCGGCCCCGAGGCCGATCAGCGCTGTCAGGATCGGTAGACCCGCGGCGACCAACGAGCCGAACATGATCAACATGATCACGATGGCCACCAGTACGCCGATACCCTCACTAGCGGGCGGTTCGGTGCTGGCGAAGTCGATCACCTGCCCGCCGACACCCACCTCCAGCCCACCGGTGTTTGCAGCTTCGACATCCGTTACGAGGGCGGCAATATCGGGCTTCGGCACCTGCTGTGCATCGCCGGCGAACACCACTCGGGCGCGGCCGATGTTGCCAGTGGGGCTCACCAGCCCCTGCATCGCGGCGCCTGGCGAGTAGGGGCTGACGACGGTGGTCACGGAGGGGTTGTCCGCCGCCTCTGCCAGCAGGGCGTCGACCTTGAATCGGACGGCGGGTGAGGTGATGGGTTGGTCGCTCTTGAACACGATGGTTGCCGTCGCAGCTGTGGTCTGCGGGAACTTCTGGCTGAGTAGTTCAGTGGCAGTGGTGGACTCGGTGTCGGGCAGATTGAACGTGTCCTTGTATTCGCCTTTGAGGGTGCCGGCGAGCACTCCGATGACGATCAATGCCAGTACCCAGACGCCCACGGCCCACCACGGTTTGCGCACGGCCCATCGTGAAGCGCGACCCATTTCCACTCCTGACCTATGAGGTGCCGATGATGACGCGAGGTTGTACCCGGGTTGATTCCGCCGGTTGGCCGGCGTCGCCGCCGCAGGTACTGGTCCGAGCGTAGGCGAGGCTTGCTGTCGGGCACACCAGCGGTCCCTGCGAATTGGGGCGTTGGGCGACGGCGGCCGTTGGTCAGTAGATGGGCGGCGGCGGTCAGTAGGCGGTCGATGATCGGCAACCCCGAAATAGGTCATCCGGCCCACGGAACTCGTCCGTGGGCCGGATGATGGAATGCGGCTGCGTGAGGGGTTGGCTACCCGGTGACAGTGACGACAACCTCGCGGGTCGCTCCGCCGGCCTCGGTGATCGTCACGACTGCCTCGCCGGCAGCGAGCGCCTTGGCCCCGGGGTTGAAGGTCGCACTCCCGTCGCTCCGACCCTGAGTCAGCTCAAGGATGGCTGGCTTGTCAGTGGAGATCTCGGTCGTTGTCGGGTCGGTGACGTTGAACACGATCGTGTCGCCCACTTTCGCCGTCGTCGCCTGTTCCTCAGGTGTCACGATGACGGGTGGCAGCACGTCTCCTCCGATGTCAGATTCCGAGGCTGAGGGCGAGGTGGCTGTTGGTGAGGCAGTTGTGGGTGTGCCGGTGGCCGAACTGGTGGACGGTGCGGCGCTTGTCGCACTGGCCGAAGCACTGGCCGAGGAACTAGTTGACGAACTAGACGACGAACTTGAACACCCAGCGACCAGCAGCGCTGTGCTGGTGGCGGCAAGTGCCATTGCGGCAAGACGACGGTTCACGATTCCTCCAGATGTTCCCTACGGACCCCTTCATCCTGCCCCATCCGGTAACTTGCCGAAGGGTGCGACCTGCCGCGATTCTCACGGACGGGTGCCTTCCAGTCGTGCGCCCCGCCTGATAGCACGCTGCGGAGTCCGGATTGAGGAGGTGCCAGTTCCATGCTGACGTGGGTCATCGGCCTGGCGGGAATTGTCCTCCTGCTGGCGACCACATCGAGCATGATGCGCACGCTCATCATGCCGCGTGCGACGACTTCACTGATTTCCATGGCGATCTCACAGGTGACGTTCGGCTTCTTCCGACTGATTGCCCGCCGGTCTAAGTCCTACCCCTTTCGAGATTCAGTAATGGCTTGGGCATCTCCGGTGACTCTGCTCGGGATGCTTGTTGTGTGGTTGCTGCTCTACTTCCTCTCTTACGCCCTACTTCTGGACGCCTTCGATAGCGGAACAATTTCCTTCCCGGTGGCCCTCCGCGAGGCCGGCTCGTCCATCTTCACCTTGGGCTTCGCTTCGACGGACCGAGCCCAGCTGACTCTGCTGGACTTCATGGCCGCGGCCACGGGGCCGATCGTGATCGGCATGATGATCGGGTACCTCCCCACTCTGTACGGGTCCTTCAACCGCCGCGAGGGCAGTGTCACGCAGTTGGCGCCGAGGTGTGGGGAACCAAATTGGGGGCCGGAATTGCTCGCTCGGCACGCGTATCTCGAGACCTTGGACCAGCTCTCCGATCTCTGGCGGGAATGGGAGCGGTGGGCTGCGGACGTGTCCGAGACCCACTCGTCCTATCCGATACTGCTGGCGTTTCGGTCGACCACGCCGACTCGGAATTGGGCCGTTGCCCTGTTGTGTGTGATGGATGCTGCGGCGATGCGGATCGCGTTGGTGCCGAGCGGACTGCACGGTACATCTCGGGTGCTGCTGCGCCAGGGAATCGCCTGCTTCGCGGGGTTGGCGGCGATGCTCGGATATCGGGGGGAAGTCGGTGCAAATGCGTCGATGACTCTCACCTATGAGGAGTTTCAGGAGGGTATCCGCCGACTTGACGATGCCGGATTCCCCAGCGAAGTCTCAGCGGAAGAGGCCTGGCCCGGGTTTTCGGAGTGGCGTCGTCTGTATGAGGGGCCAGCCTATTTCCTCTGCTGCCAGATCGATGCGGTGCCGGCGCCTTGGTCGGGACCTCGTAAGCCAGCAACCGAAGTCATGCCGGCTCCGGCTCTCCGCCGACCGGAGACGCCCGGACCCGGTCGCTTAGATCGCTTCTGACCCGAGCTAGGAGGTCACGGGGCCTCGCTCAGAGCTGTCCCAAAATGTGGGCATCGAGGAGTCGATCGACGGTGACGGGAACCTCCATCTGTGGTGTGTGCCCCACGCCGGGGAGTACCACCACGGTGCCGCCGCCGATGGTCTTGGCAACCCGGCCCGCGACCTTTGGGTCGACGAGGCGATCCAGCGTTCCGAAGATGCACAACACTGGTGCCTCGACACGATCGAGTCGGTTCCACAGGTAGCTCTCACCCCATGGCAGGAAGTGCCTGCCGAGTCCTCGGCTCGACTCGACGAATGCCTCCCAGATATGAGGCAGACCGGCACGAAGGCGGTGCTCTGTGACGGCTTCGGCGCGCCGCTGCGGATTGATCCGCGAGGTGTCTCCGAAACATAGGCTCATCATCTCGTCCACCCGGCGCTCGGCGGATTTGGCCCCGAGCGTGCGTTCCAGGAGCCGCGGGGCGTTGGGCAGTAGACCCAGCAGGATGGGCAACTGGTCGGCCTTCAGCCGAAAGTGGGGCATAGCCGGTGCCAGCAGGGTCAGCGTCTCGACCAGATCCGGTCGTTCGGCGGCCACGGTGGTGGCGATCGCGCCTCCCAACGAGTTGCCAACTAGGTGGACGGGCGCGTCCTGAACCTCGAGAAACGCGATCACCGCGCGGGCGTGGCGATCGAGGCTGTAGTCGTTGCCAGGATCACCCTCGGAACGTCCGAAACCTGGCAGATCCAGGGCGGCTACCGTGCGGCCGCGGTGCGCCTGCAGGTGCATCAGGTCGCTCCAATTCGTGGACATACCGCCGAGTCCGTGGATCATCACCACGTCGACGGAGGTGATCGGGTCGTGACTGCGGCGGACGAACAGGTCGAGCCCGTCGATGGTCTCGTATTTCCCGGGGGGTGCGGGACTCTCGGCGGTTCGCTGGCTGGTCATTGGCCTAGGTTACGACGCCACGATGCCCGTGGCCAGGCGCGGTTGGGGGGTGTCCGCACCGGGCCACGGGCTGTTCGTGGGCCTGACTGGCTGACGTCAGGCAGATGCGGCCGCCTTGGAGGCCGAGGCAGATGGCGCCGGAGTGGCTGTGGCGGCCGAACTGATCCCAAGAGCTGCGATCAGCTTGTCGGCTTGAGCCTGCGTGAGAGCACCGGCCGTCACCGCTCGGCTCAGCATCTGGCTCAGGAATGCCCCGGCCTGGGGATCCTGGCTCAGGTGGGACTTGAACTCGTCGACAGCCGATTGGTTCAGGGATCCGTCGCTGTTGAACAGTTGGCCGAGTGGACCGCGGCCGGCACCGTCTTGTGCCATCCCGCCGCCGGGTCCCATCCCGCCGCCATCACTCATGCCTCCGCCAGGGCCCATCCCGCCGCCATCACTCATGCCGCCGCGCCCGCCGAGTTGACCGCCGCCGGGACCGCTGAAGCTGCCGGACTGGCTTGCAAGCCGACTTCCGCTGTCGGAGGTGACGGCCTGGGCTATGCCCCAGGCGCCCATCGCGACAGCGAGGACGCCTGCGAGGGCCGTCGTGGCCATGAAGATCTGGGAGCGGCTGCGGGCCTTCTGGTAGGCCTGCTGCCAGCCGCCGACCGGCTCCTGCTCGGCGGAGTTGGGCGGTTGCCAACCGGGCTGATCGAATGCCCCCGCGGGGAACTGGCTGGTTGCTGCGGTGGCAGCAGACCCCGTCGGCGCTGCGGCACCGGGGGGCACCGCGGGGATGGGCGTCGCGCCCGGGCTGAACGGGGGCGTCGGGGAGCCCTGGTTGGGGGTTGGAGGGACGTCTGGTCCGCCGGTTGTCGGCGGCTGGGGGTTGATGTTCTCTGTCATACCTGCAGCATGCGACACGATCCTGGGAGAAACCTGGGAGACCGCCCCGCCTCAGCCATGACCGACCTGGGAGTTGTGTAAAGGCTTGGCAGGCGGGGGCCACCTACGATTGCCCTATGCCACTAGTCACCTGTGTCGTGGACGCGACCATCGCAACGATCACCCTGCGCCGCTCCGAGAAGCTCAACTCCCTGAACGAGCAGATGATCCTCGAGTTGCAGGCGGCGCTGGAAACGGCGGCAGCTGAGGCACGGGTGGCTGTGATCCGGGCCGAGCCGGGGGTACGGGTCTTCTCCGCCGGCCACGACATCAGCGACGTGGCGGTCGGTGTGGTGGACCCCTCAACCTGGGAGAACCCGGTCGAGGAACTGCTGGCCCGTATCCCGAAACTGCCGATCCCGGTGATCGCCGCGGTGGAGGGTTCGGTGTGGGGTGCGGCCTGCAACCTTGTGGTTGCCTGCGACATCGTGGTCGCCACCCGAACCAGTAGTTTCGCCATCACCCCGGCGAAACTCGGGGTCGCCTATTTCCCGGAGGGAATCGCCGAATTCGCAGCGGTCCTGCCGCTACACGTGGCGAAGGAGATGTTCCTCACCGCGCAGCCACTCTCAGTCGAGGACGCCCATCGTTGGGGGCTCGTCAACCGGGTGGTTGCCGACGAATCCGAATTGACTTCTGTGGTGGCGCAGATGGCGGCGGGGGTCGCGGCGTTGGCGCCGCTGACGCTCAACTCCGTCAAGGCCGAGTTCGCCGCGGTCACAGGGGCCGAACCTCCATCGGCCGAACTCCTCGCGGAGTTGACCGAATTGCGGCGGAAGGCTTGGCGGAGCGAGGACTTTCGGGAGGGCGTGGCTGCGTTCGCCGAGCGGCGGCGGCCCGTCTTCCGTGGTCGGTGACGGCCCGGGCCCGAGCCGGGCGGTCAGTAGCTAGCCACCGCCGTGGTCGGCGCCGTCCTGTTGGGGGCCGCGGGCAGGGTCGGCGATGAGTGGAAGCTCGACGGTAAAGGTGGCGCCACCCCCGGGTGTTTCGACAACACCGATGCGACCGCCGTGTGCGGCCACCAGCGCATTGACGATGCTCAGACCCAGGCCTGCCCCGCCGCTGTCTCGTCCCCGATCGGAGGCGCTGCGGTAGAAGCGCTCGAACACGCGCGACTTCTCGTCCTCGGTCAGCCCGGGTCCGTGGTCGGCGACCTCCAGCAGCACGCTTTGACCGCGGGTTCCGACCCGAACATCGATGTCACCGTCACCGTGAACGATCGCATTCGTCAGCAGGTTTCCCGCGACCTGTCGCAACCGGGCCTGGTCGCCGAGGACGATCGGCGCCTCGCTGCCCGGAAGTAGCGTCAACGTGACGTGACGATCGGGGGTGACGGCTCGAGCATCATGGACGGCGTCGCCGGCTATCACCAACATGTCCACCGACTCCTGCTCCAGCGGGCGGTGCTCGTCCAGCCGGGCGAGCAGCAGCAGGTCTTCGACCAACCCGCCCATCCTGGTTGCTTCGCCTTCGATCCTGGAGAAGGCGCGGGTGATGCCTTCGTCGTCGACGGCTCCCAGCCGGTACAACTCGGCCAGCCCTCGAATCGAGGTCAGTGGCGTCCGGAGTTCGTGGCTGGCGTCGGCGATGAAGCGACGCATTCGCCGCTCCGAAGCCCGAGACTCATCAAGGGCCGCCTCGCGCGCGATGAAGGCCTCCTCGAGGCGGGCGAGCATCACGTTGAGGGCGGAGGACAGTTGCCCCACCTCGGTCCGGGGGTCGGCCGTGGGTACCCGGCTGGACAGGTTCCCGCCGGCGATGGCGGTGGTCGCGCGCTCAACTTCCACCAACGGCGCGAGGCTACGCCGCACTATGAAGAAGCCGACGATTGCGACCGTCACCAACACCACGAATCCGATCACGACCAGCAGCCACACCAGCCGGGCCACGGTGGCATCCACCTCGCTGAGGGAACGGGCGAGCACCACAGTTCCGGAGCCGGCCGGCTGCGCCACCACCCGCCAATCCGAGCCGCCGGTGGCGGAGGCCACGGTGATAGGGCGCCTGGCCGTCAACGTCGAACCGGTCAGCTCGGTCAGGTTTGGCCGGCCCACCGAGGTCGCAGTGCTCTCCTGCAGAACGTTTCCCGCCGAGTCGAGCACCGCCATGTACAGGTCGTTGGCCAGCAGCGGGTTGCGGTCGATGGTGCGCATTCCGGGTGGTTGATCGGCACCGCCGAAGTCCCGTGGTCCGATCCGATCGAGGCCCAGCCCCGGGCCGCTGGCAAGGTCCATCAGTTGCCGATCCACCTGGCCCACCAGGTAGCGCTCCAGCGAGGTCGCCGCCAACAGGCCGCTGAGGACTAGTGCGGCGGCCACCAGTGCCACCACCGAGGCCACCAGCCGAATCCGAAGTGGGGTATGCGGGCCCTTGGTCTCGTTCGCCATCAGGATCGGGGCGGGCGCAGGGAGTAGCCCACACCTCGGACGGTTCGGATCATCTTCGGCTCAGTCGTGTCGACCTTTCGACGTAGGTAGGAGACGTAGGATTCCACAATGCTGGCGTCACCGCCGAAGTCGTAGTCCCACACCTGGTCAAGGATCAGGGACTTGGACAGCACCCGATCCGGGTTGCGCAGGAAGATCCGGAGCAGGTTGTACTCGGTCGGGGAGAGATCGACGGGCTGCCCGGCCTTGTGCACCTCGTGACGATCCTCATCCATCTCGATGTCGCCGACGGCCAGGGTCGTGGCCGGCGAAGGGCTGAGTTTTCCGGCGCGCCGCAGCAGGGCACGCAGCCGGGCAATCACCTCCTCCAGGCTGAAAGGTTTGGTCACGTAGTCGTCACCACCCACGGTGAGCCCGCGCACCTTGTCCTCGGTCGAATCTCGGGCGGTCAGGAACAGTACGGGCGCGTTCTGCCCCTCGCTGCGGAGTCGGCGCACGACGTCGAAGCCATCCATCCCGGGCATCATCACATCCAGCACCATGGCATCCGGTCGGGTCGATCGGGCCAGACTGAGCGCTGCGTGACCGTCCGCCGCGGTTACGACCTCGAACCCGGCGAATCGGAGGCTGGCCGCCAGCAGCTCGAGGATGGTGGCCTCGTCATCTGCTATCAGCAGTCGTGCCTCTTCTGCGCCGGGTCCGATGGTCATAGCGGACATCATGCCGTTTCGGCACCCGCGGTGGTCGCCCCCGCGCTGGTCGCGAGCGGGCTGGTCAGGTCGTAGAGGGTGACACCTCCCACCTCCACCTGGGTGAAGTTCTGCTTCACCCAGGTGGAGATTTGACCGCTCTCGTTGCTGCCGTTCAGGCCCGGCCCGAACCCGCCGCCTCCGATGAAGTAGTGGATCTCACCGGCAGCGACGTACTGCTGGAACTCCTGCAGGGTGGGCGACGGATCGGTGCCGTTGAAACCGCCGACCGGCATCACGGGGTGGCCACTGGCCAGCTGGAATCCGGCGGTTGACATGGACCCGATACCAGCTGCGACCCAGGTGTAGTCGGCCGCGTTCTGGTTCAGTGTCGCCACAACCTCGGCGTCCACGGTCGGGGCGTTGAGCAGTCCGCCCGCACCGCCGCCGGGGCCACCGCCGGGGCCGGCCTGGGTGCCGGGGGTACTGGTAGCAGCTTGGGGTCCAGCGCCGCCTGGGCCACCTGCACCGCCGGGGCCGCCACCGCCGCCTGGGCCACCCGCACCGCCGGGGCCTCGACTGGAGTTGCCGAGCGACGGGCCGGCGGAGACGATCGAACCATTCGCCGGAGTTGCCACCGTCTCGATTGCGAAGGCTGCCGGCCCGGCCAGCAATGAGACCACGCCGATCGCCGCGATGACGCCGGTCAGCTTCCTCCCGCCGGTCAGGCCGATTCCGATCAGCACCGCGGAACTCAGACCGAGGATCGCGACGACAACACCCAGCACCGAGTACCAACCTCCGGCGACCACCAGCAGCCACATTGCGTAGAGGCTGGACACCGACAGGGCAACGGCAAGGCTCCAGCGGGCTGCCGGCAGTGCCCGCAGCCGCCAGCTGAGAGCGGCGCCGATGCCGACCAGGGCGGCCAGACCGGGCGCCAGGGCGACCGCGTAGTACTCGTGGATGATTCCGCTGGCGAAACTGAAGGTCGCCCAGGTCACCAGCGCCCAGCCACCCCAGAGCAGCAGTCCGGCCCGCAGTCGTCCGGTGCGAGGCTGGCGCCGGGTCAGCCACAGTCCGGCGATGAACAGGATCGCGGCTGCTGGAATCAGCCACGCGATCTGGCCCGCCCATTCGTAGCCGAACAACCGTGTCAGACTGGCTGAACCCCCGAACCCCGGTCCGCCCGCACCACCCGGTCCGCCCGCACCGCCGGGACCACCGAGCCCGTCAGCCGCCAGCCCGCCAAGTGCCTCGGTTGCCCCCTGTCCGCCGGGGCGCACCGAACCGGTCTCGTTCCCGGTCAACCGCCCGATGCCGTTGTAGCCGAGGATCAGTTCGAGCACGCTGTTGTTCTGCGAACCACCGATGTAGGGCCGGGACGACTCCGGCATCAACTCCACGATTGCCACCCACCAGCCGCCCGCGATCACCATCGCCACGAAGGCCAGCAGTAGATCTCGGATTCGCTTGGCCAGTCCGGTCGGAGCCGCTATCAGGTAGACAATCGCGAATGCCGGCAACACCAGGAACGCCTGCGCCATCTTGGTGATGAAGCCGAGCCCGACGAACGCCCCGGCCAACATCAGCCAGCCTGCGGAGGCCTTCTCCAGCGATCGAGTCACCGCATAGGCGGCGGCCACGAGTAACAGCACCAACAGTGCATCCGGGTTGTTGAACCGGAACATCAGCACCGCAACCGGGGTCAGGGCCAAGGCCGCCCCGGCCAGTAGCCCGGCCGGTTTGCCGTACCAGCGCTTGATTGTCAGGTAGAGCAATCCGACGCTGCCGACCCCCATCAGGGCTTGAGGCACCAGCAGACTCCAGTAGTTCAGCCCGAAGACCCGGGTCGACAGCGCCATCACCCACAGGCTGGCCGGCGGCTTGTCGACAGTGATCGAGTTGGCTGCATCGGAGGAACCGAAGAAGAATGCCTGCCAGTTCTCGGTGCCGGCCTGCACGGCCGCCGAGTAGAAACTATTGGCCCAGCCGTTGCGGTCCAGTGCCCACAGATAGAGCAGTGCGGTGGCACCGAGCAGCACCCAGATCGCCCAGCGGGTCCATCGCGGGTCGCTGCCAGTGAGCAGAGTGTCGGCCGGGGCGCCGCGCCGGCCGGCCTGCACGGCCACTGCCGCGGCCGATGGGTCGGACGCAGGGGTGCTGCCGGCAGTGGCAGGCTGGCCGCGGCCGGGAGCCGGCGCCTGGTCGGTGTGGGTTGTCATGACACGTTCACCTTTCGGTTGAAGATCCAAGATCGCATGAGCAGGAAGCGGATCACCGTGGCCAGCAGGTTGGCTGCGGTCAGCACCAGCAGTTCAAGGCTGCGGGAGGTGTCCGGGAGGAGTGCGTGCAGCAGGATGAGAGAGCCGCTGGTGATCGCCAGCGCGATCGCCAGCACCACGAACCCCTGGGCCTGGTGTCGGACGGCGCCCGCTCTGCTACGCAGACCGAATGTGAACCGGCGGTTGGCGGCGGTGTTGGCGATCGTTGCCAGTAGCAGCGCGGCGATATTCGCGACGACCGGTCCGAGACCGGTGCGAAACAGTAGGAACAGCATCGCGAACAGGGCCGTAGAGGCGATACCCACCAGGGCGAATCGGACGATTTCGCCGAGTAGGTTGCGGTCGGATTCCGGTTCGATCTCCGGGCGAGCCTTGATCTGGTCGAGCGGGATACTGCCGCGGGCAAAGCCGCGGGCGATCCGGACCATTCCCTGCAGATCGGCGCGGGCCGTCGCGACGACGTCGACCCGCGAGTCCGGGTCATCGATCCAGTCCACTGGGACCTCATGGATACGAAGCCCGGCCCGCTCGGAGACCAGTAGCAGTTCGGTGTCGAAGAACCACTCGTCGTCACGCACGAGCGGGAGTAGTTCCCGCGCTCGATCGGTGCGGACCGCTTTGAATCCGCATTGGGCATCCGAGAAGTGGGCGCCGAAGACTCCGCGAAGCAGCAGGTTGTAGGTCCGGGAGATGAACTCCCGGCGGGGTCCCCGAATCACCCTCGAGCCCTGCGCCAACCGGGAGCCGATGGCGATATCGCTGTGCCCGGACATCAACGGTGCCACCAGCGGAAGCAGGGCATCCAGGTCGGTGGACAGGTCGACGTCCATGTAGGCCACAACGTCCGCATCGGCTGCCGTCCAGCAGGCGCGAAGCGCACGGCCGCGGCCCTTGGCGTCGAGGTGGAAGACCGATAGTCGGTCATGGCGGTCGGCCAAAGCGCGCGCGATTGACAGGGTCGCGTCGGTGCTGGCGTTGTCCGCGATCACCACTCGACTGCTGAACGGGAAGTCCTGCAGTCGTGTCAGCAATCGTTCCACGCTCGGCGCCAGCGTGGTCTCCTCGTTGAATACCGGCACGACAATCTCGACGTCGACGTGCCGACTTGGGTTGGCAAGCGGTGCCGGGTCGGGCGGTGGGGACAGGGCGCTGGCTGCCTGGGTGTCTGCTGTCATACCCCAGACGTTGGCGGTGGAACCTGGGAACTCGCTGGGAATGCAGTCGGAGCCCGGTGCGAGTTCGCCGAGTTGCGCGCAGGCGCTCGGCTGTCAGTGGGTCAGGGAGTGGCCAGTAGGGCGGCGCCCATCGCGCCACCGAGGTCGCCGAGTTCCGCGAGCCGGAAGTCGGGGGGTCGGGCCGGCATCACGATATGGTCCATCGCCGCGATCCGGATCCGTTCGACGAACTCGTCGCCCAGCCTGATCCCCAGACCCCCGCCGATGATCACCGCCTCGACATCAAGGAGGTTCACCGCCGACCCGGCCGCCGCCCCGAGTGCCACCACTGCCCGATCGATCAGTTCGATGGCCATCTCGTCACCACGGCTCAACGCCTTCGCCCAGACCCCACTGGCGAGTCGGGTCCGACCCTTGGCCGCCATGATGTCGAAAAGTTCGGTGCTTCGGCCGGCCGCCACCCACTGCCGGGCGGTGTTCTCCATCGCGGCGCGGCCGGCGTAGGCCTCAGCGCACCCCCGCCGACCACAGGGACACAGCTCGCCGTTGAGCGCGACCACCATGTGGCCGATTTCGCCGGCCGCCCCGCGCCCCAGCCAGAGCTGGTCGGCCATCACCACACTGCCGCCAATCC
>CAZJNU010000041.1:17895-23268 GCA_964547485.1 uncultured Actinomycetes bacterium | reverse complement strand
CCCGTTTTGGTGCCGGGTTCCACAATCACGCTCGGCACGTCGGAGTAGTACCTGGCCAACATCTGCCTCAACTCGTGCAGCACCGCTGGCACCGTCGAACACAGGGACACCCCGGTAATGGGTGGGCCGTCACTGAGGAGGCCCCGAAAGGCCAGCATCATCTCATCGGCAGTGCTGGCCGGGTCGGTCTTGAGCCGGAAGGAGTCGACCAGCCGGTCGCCGGCGAAGAGCCCCAACACGGTGTTCGTATTCCCCACGTCGATGGCGAGCAGCATGCCTAGATCTCCTTCAGGTCCGCGCCGATATCGAGCACCGGCGCCGAGTGGGTGAGCGCGCCGACAGCTACGAAGTCCACCCCGGTGGCGGCCACCGCGGCTGCATCCGCGAGCGTCAACCCGCCGGAGGCCTCCAGCAGCGCGCGGCCGCCGTTGACACGAACGGCTTCAGCCAACTGCTCGACGGTGAAATTGTCCAGCAGCACCAAGTCGGCGCCTGCGTCGAGTCCCTCGCGCAGTTGTGCCAGCGAGTCGACCTCGACTTCGACCGGTAGTTCCGGAAACCGTGCCCGCACCGCCCGGAAGGCAGCGGCCACCCCGCCGGCGGCAACCACGTGGTTATCCTTCACCAGCGCCGCGTCGGAGAGGAACATCCGGTGATTGACCCCGCCGCCACAGCGCACCGCGTACTTCTCCAACAGCCGCAGCCCAGGGGTCGTCTTGCGGGTATCGCGTACCCGGGTGCGTCCGCCGGACAGCGCCACGGTCCAGGCATGCGTCGCGGTGGCGACACCTGACAGGTGGCAGAGCAGGTTCAATGCGGTCCGCTCGGCGGTGAGCAGCTCGATCGTTGATCCGACCGCCGACAACAACACCTCGCCGGCGGCAACCTCGCTACCGTCCGGCACCAGGACCTCCACCTGCACCCGGCCGGACCGTTCCAACACCGTCGCGGCCACCGGCAGTCCCGCGACCACGCCAGCGGCGCGGGCGACCAACTGCAACTCGCTGACCTGGTCAGCCGGCACGGTCGCAACCGAGGTTACGTCCACACCACCGCCGAGATCCTCGGCCAGTGTCCGGTCGATCAGTTCCAGCAGATAGTCCCGCGGGATCCCTTCGGCCGCCAACTGCCCCGCGTGATCCGTCATGGCGTCAGTCCTCCTGAATATCGGTCAGCGTGGCGGCAAGTTCACCGTCGGCGTCCAGCCGGGTCGAAATCCGCACCCGCCAACGATCATCGTCGGCGTTCGGGAAGTCCTCCCGCCAGTGCGAACCTCGGGTCTCCTCCCGGACACCGGCGGCCAACGCGATGGCCGCCGCCGCGGTCGCCACATTCGTGGTCTCCCAGGCCTGCGTGCAGAGGTCCGCCAGACCCCCTTCGGGCTGACTCAGCACGGTCGCCAGCGCACCGGCGACCGACTCCCTACTTCGCAGCACCCCGACTCCTTGCGTCATAGCCTGCTGAATCATGACTCTATCCTCGGCCCGCAGAGTCGACTCCTGAACACCGGGCGGGGCCTGTGGATCGCCCCGGGGTGGCAGCCCGTCAGCCAATCCCAGTGCGATCCGCTCGGCGAACACGACCCCCTCGAGGAGCGAGTTGGAGGCCAACCTGTTGGCCCCGTGCACCCCGGTGCAGGAGCACTCTCCGCAGGCGAACAGGCCCGGTACCGTAGTGCGTCCCCACAGGTCGGTGAGCAGGCCACCCGAGTGGTAGTGCTGGGCGGGAGCCACCGGGATCAGGTCGGTCCGAGGATCGATGCCGTAGCGCAGCGACGACGCCAGGATGGTCGGGAATCGCTGCTGCCACATTTCCGCTCCGAGACCGCGACCGTCCAACCAGACGTGTTCCGCGCCGGTCGCGCGCATCCGCCGCATGATCGCCTTCGCGACGATATCCCGCGGGGCCAGGTCTGCCAGCGGATGCTGCCCGACGAGGAACCGGACACCATCGTCGTCGACCAGGAAGGCGCCCTCGCCGCGGACCGCCTCGGAGACCAGCGGCTGCTGACCGAGCGCATCACCACCGAGCCACAGGACTGTCGGGTGGAACTGCACGAACTCCATATCGGCCACCGCGGCACCGGCGCGCATCCCCAAACCAACCCCGTCACCGGTGGCCACCGCGGGGTTCGTGGAGGAGCTGAAAACCTGCCCGATACCGCCTGTGGCGAGTACCACCACCGGAGCCAGCGCGGCTCCGACACCGTCGTGGTCCCCCTCGCCGATGACGTGCAGCGTCACCCCCTGGGCGGCACCGGTCGCGTCTGTCAACAGGTCCAGCGCAAGGGCGTGCTCCACCACGGTGATGCCCGGGTCGTCGGCGACGAATGCCACCATCGCCCGGGAGATCTCCGCGCCGGTGGCGTCACCGCCGGCGTGGGCGATCCGGCTACGCAAGTGCCCGCCCTCGCGGGTGAGCGCGAGTTCCCCGGCCAACGTCCGGTCAAACTCGGTACCCCAGGCCAGCAGGTTGCGGATCGCGGCTGGACCCTCGGTCACCAGAATGTCGACCGCGGCCGCGTCGCACAGCCCCGCACCTGCCACCAACGTGTCGCGCAGGTGCTCGCCCGGCGAGTCATCCTCGGCCAGCGCGGCCGCGATACCCCCCTGCGCCCACTGCGTCGAGCCGGCGCTGATGTTCGCCTTGGTCACGACCAGCACCCGGTGGCCGGCTCTGCGAGCGTGAATGGCCGTCGCCAACCCGGCGATCCCCGAACCGACCACAATCACGTCGGCATGCAGCGTCCACCCGGGAGTGGCTGCCAGCAGCCGGGTCGGGAGCCGCGCACCGTCGGCGATCATGCTGACCCACCAGGCGAGGTCGGCTGCAAGTGGATCGCCGCGTTGTCCAGCAGTCGGGTCGCACCGAACCGTGCCGCCACCAACAGTCGCGCCGCGCCGGACGCCGGTGCCGGCTCCAGCCCTGGGCCACGCAACTCCAGGTAGTCGACACTCTGACCGGCCAGTTCAGCGCGAGCCGAGGCCAGCACGTCAGCCGCGCTTCCCCCCAGGTCAGCGGCTCGCTGGCCGGCCCAGAGAGATCGAGGCACGGCGAACGCGGCCTGTCGCTGGTCAACATCGAGGTAGCGGTTCCGGCTGGATCGCGCCAGCCCGTCCTGCTCACGGCTGGTGGCCACCGCCACAATCTCCGGCGCGAGGTTGAAGTCGGCGGCCATCCGGCGGATCAGCACCAGCTGTTGGTAGTCCTTCTCGCCGAAGAAGGCGGCGTCGGGGTCGGTGAGATTCAGCAGTTTGAGCACCACGGTCAGCATCCCAGAGAAATGGCCCGGCCGAACAGCGCCCTCCAACTCGTCGGCCACCGGACCCGGCACGACCCGGGTGCTGGGCTCACCGGCCGGGTAGATGGTGGTCACGGCTGGCGCGAATACCAGATCCGCGCCGGCGGCGCCGCTGAGCTCGACATCGTCCGGCAACGACCGCGGGTACCGGTCGAAGTCCTCCGCCGGCCCGAATTGCAGCGGATTGACGAAAACGGTGACCAAGACTTGCCCCTGGGCTCCTGCCCACGCCCGCGCGGCCCGGACCAGACTGGCGTGCCCTTCATGGAGAGCCCCCATGGTCATCACCACCGCCCGCCGGCCGGATCGCTGCCCTCTCAGGGCTGCAAGGTCATGGCTGAGGACGGTCATCGGACACCCCCGTCGGGTGGTTCAGCCAGCACGTCCAACAGGTCGGCGGCACGCTCGGCCGGGAGGGTGCCGGCGGCCAACGCTCGGTACGCGGTGAGTCGCGCCATCGCGATGTAGGCGGCCCTGGATTCGGGCGAGGCAGCTGTCAACGCCCGCAAATGCTCCCGCACCGTGCCCGCGTCCCCGCGGACGACCGGGCCGGTAAGCGCCGGGTCGCCGTGCCGCAGCGCATTATCCAGCGAAGCGGACATCAGCGGACCAAGCATCCTGGCGGGTTCACTGACGCCCGCGCGCTCCAGCAGGTCCATCGACTGGGCGACCAACGTCACGAGGTGGTTGGAGGCGTTAGCAAGGGCTGCGTGATACAGCGCTCGGTCGCGCTCCTCCACCCACACCGGCTCGCCACCCATCTCCACCGCCAGCGCCTCCGCCACCGGCCGCAGCACGTCGGGCGCGGTGACGCCGAAGGGCGCACCGGAAAGCCGCTCCAGGTCGAGGCTGGTGCCGGTGAAGGTCATCACCGGATGGAGCGCGAGTGGCAGTGCACCGAGTTGGGTGGCCGGTGCAAGAACGTCGATGCCGTATCGACCGCTGGCATGGACCAGGAATTGTCCGGATCGGACAGCGCCCGCCGTCACCAACCCGGTCACGAGGCCCGGCAGAACGTCATCCGGGACGGTCAGCAACACCAAGTCCGCAGCCGACATGACCTCGGCGACCGCCACGATCGGCACACCCGGCAGCAACGCGTCGGCCCGCAACCGACTCAGTTCGGACACGGCATGAAGCGCAACCACCGCGTGTCCGGAACGGGCCAGCGCCGCGGCGAGCACCGATCCTGCCCGCCCAACGCCGATCACCCCGACGGTCAGGCGCGGCGGACCCGGGCTGTTGCTTGAAATGTTGGCCTCACAGGGGACGTCGGTCTCGGTCCGATCCCTAGCAGCCTAGTGCGCACCGCACCCCAGCCGAGCCGGTCACCGCCCCGCGTCGCCCTCGGATGGATCCGATCGGGGGGCGGCCGCCTGGTCGGTGGGTGCGTGCATCCAGCGAGCAGAGCGGTCAGACCGACCCGCCGAATGGACCCGGGCGACCTCGGCGTTGGCGAAGGCGGTGGCCTCCGCAGCCGGTCGGTGCCGCGCCACCGGACGCACCGAACCGGGGACTATGTCGAAGTGCACCGAGGCCAGCCCGAGCGACTTCTCCCACGGGCCGCGAGTGAGTCGCACCGACTGCACCCGGGCGTGCGGGGTGACGGTGGTGTGCCGGCTCAGCCAGCCACGACGAGTGACAACGACTCGCTGATCGCTGCCGAGTCCCAACTGTCGCCACTGCAACGGCGACCGGCGGCGCACCTTGGCCGGCACCGGCACCAGCTCCACGGCAGCGAGATCGACACCGGGCATGATCCTCGCCACCACATCGAGGGCGACCTGCCAGGAGGCCACAGGCAGCAGGTAGCCGCTGTCGGTACCGTCCTCATCGTCGCCCCCACCCTGGGCTCCGGCAACGGTCAGTCGGACCATCACCCAGCCCCGACTGCGCCACAGCAACGGCTCCACGAAATCCACCGAGGCGACCCTCCCGGGCGGCACCGTCCGGGCCTGCACACCCAGCAGGCCATGCCGAATCCGCAGACCATCCGGCGAATCGGCAACGGTGAAGTCGAAGTTGGAAGAGTAGAAGCCGAACACCGTCAGCAGCGGGATTATCAGCACGAG
>CAZJNU010000041.1:15938-17795 GCA_964547485.1 uncultured Actinomycetes bacterium | reverse complement strand
CGAAGTTGGAAGAGTAGAAGCCGAACACCGTCAGCAGCGGGATTATCAGCACGAGCGCTATTCCGAGCAGCGCTGCCGGGCCGGCCAGCACGGTCACCAGGATCACCGCCGCGATCTCAATGACCACCAACATGAGCAGCGAACTCGACAGGAATGCGGCCGCGATCAGCACCCCGGACGGCACTTTGGTGATGACGGTCTCAGGCGCCTCACCGGCATCGTGGCGGACCCCGGCGGCCCTGGCGAGAATCTCCGCCCGCAGGGCGGTCGCGTTGGCCAAGGTCAGATAGCGCAGCGTCACTCGCGACTCGCCGCTGCCGGCCACCTCCACCTTCAACTCGGCCATCCCGAACACCCGCGCGATCAGCGGCTGCACCACATCCACGCTCTGCAGCCGGGACAGCTGCAGCCTGCGCTGCTGGAGGCGCAGCACCCCGGAGTCGACCCGGAAGTCGCCGTCGGCATCGAACCAGTAGGTCAGTCGCTGCCATTGCAGGAAGGAGATTCCGCAGATCGCCGCCACCACCACGACCGCGATCGCGATGGCGACCCAGCCGCGACCGGAGTCGGTCAGCCGACCCAAATTCGCGACCAGCAGCAGGGCCAGCACCGGAAGGGTCCGCGCGGCCGTCACCACTGGCGTCACCGGCGCAGTCCGGCGGCGACCGGACGTCGACTGCAGTGGACCCCCAGGGGCGGTTCCGGACACGTCGGTCACATCCCGGCGCCGCGGGATTCGCCGGCCCTGGCGAGGCGATCACGCAGGGCTGCAGCCAGTTCCGGGGTCAACCCGGGAATCGTGGCATCGGTGGTGGCAGCGGCGGTGTGCAACCGAACCGTGGCGATTCCGAAGACGCGGTCCACCGGGCCGGCTACGACATCTACCAACTGCAGCCGCCCATAGGGAACCACCACGAGCCGCCGGAACAGGATGCCGCTGGTGACCAGCAGGTCCTCCCGTCGCTCGACATACCCATAGCTGCGCACCCGGCGACCGATCAGCCACCACCCCCAGCCAGTGAAAGCCAAAGTCAGCACAATCAGCAGCCAGGGGATCCAAGCCGGGATGGCGGTCACGAAGAGCAGCAATGCAACCCACACAACCAGCAGCACAACCATGCCGAGCAGCATCATCAACCGTCTGGCGATGACCAGCTTCTCGGAGAGTCGCAGCCAAGGCTCCGCCCGGGGTTCGAACGTCTCGTTCATGTTCGACGCCATGACGACACGCTAGTGGACCGATCCCGCCAGCGGTCGTCTGGCACGATAACCGTCAGTCATGGACATCTTCGAGCCGGCGACCGCCAGCAACCCGCCCCCCGGATTGCTGTGGCAGTTGCCATTGACCAGCAGCCATCCGGCCGCGCACGGCGGCATTCGGCTCCAACTGCACATCGACCGAAACAGGATCAGCTCGGCGGAGCCGATCGCCGGTCGGATGCACCGAGGCGCGGAGAAGCTGTTCGAATCGCGGGACTACCGGTCTGTGCTGGCGCTGGCCAACCGGCACGACTGGCTGTCGGCCTATGGCAGCGAGCTGGGACTGGCCGAACTGCTGGAGTCCATGCTCGGGATCGAGGTACCCGCGCGGGCTGAGGTGCTGCGGGTGCTGGTCGCGGAGCTGTGCCGGATCGGCCACCACCTGCTGTGGCTGTCTGCGACGCTGGCCGAACTCGGCCAGACCGAGGCCGCGGCTGTCGGCAACACCGCCCGGGAGGGGGTACTAACGCTGCTGCAGCGGTTCAGCGGCGCCCGGATGCACCTGATGGTGGTGACCGTCGGCGGCCTCCGTGCCGATGCCGACCCCGCGTGGCTGCGCGACGTTGTCACGACGATGCCGAGGCTCTCGGTCGCACT
>CAZJNU010000041.1:12060-15838 GCA_964547485.1 uncultured Actinomycetes bacterium | reverse complement strand
CGTGACCCTTCCCAAGGTGCTGCGGGTCCCCGAGGGTCGCGGCTACGGCAGTACCGAAAACCCCAGCGGTATCAACGGCTGGTACTTGGTCTCGCGAGGAGAACCAACGCCTTACCGACTGAAGTTGCGCACCGCCTCGTTCAACAACGCCCAGACGCTGCCATTCGCGCTCGCTGGTGCCGACCTCGCCGATCTTCCGTTGGCGGTGATGACCTACCTGCTGGTGGCCGGCGACATCGACAAGTAGGTGCCGGCGACAGGCTCGCCGCCAGCCGGCGTTAGATCAGGCCCTTGGACTTCAAGAACTCTGAGGCGACGACCTTGGGGTCCTTTCGGTCAACCTCGACCTGCTGATTCAGCTGCTGCAACTCCGCGGTGGTCAACGCCGCGGACACCGAGTTCAGAGCCTTCTTCACAGTGTCGGAGGCTGCCGGCGTGTACAGCGCAGGTGTCACATTCTCGGCCGTCTGCAGGTTCTTGTCGTCGGTCAGCAGCACCAGGTTGTTGCTTTGGATCGAACCCGAGGAGGAGAACACCAAGCCGGTGGTGACCTTGCCCTGGGTGATCGCCTGAACGGTGAGCGGGCCACCGGCATCCAACGGCACGAAGTTGGCGATCTTCATGCCGTAGGTCTGCTTCAGTCCGGGCTCGCAGAAGGGGCGGGTGGGGCACTCCGGTGGTCCACCGAGCGTCAGCTCATTCGTCTGTGACCAGGTGGACAACTCCGAGAGCGTCTTGATGTTGTTCTTGCCCGCGAACTCCGCGGTCACCGCGAACGCGTTTTGGTCCTGAGCGGGCGAGGGTGTCAGCAAGCTCAATTGCTTGGGGGTGGCCAGCTTCTGTGCCGCCGCGTAGGTCTGATCGACGTTGCCGGTGGCCACCTGTGGCGCGTTCGGTCCGTTCGCGGCCTTGTTTAGGTACTCCGTCAGGCTGCCGAGGTACTCCGGCGTCGCCTGGATCTCGCCGCTCTCCAGCGCCGGGATGATCACCTCGCGAGTGGTCAGCTCCTTGATCGGGGCCTTGACACCGTTCTTTTCAAGAACGAGCTGGTACATATTGGCGAGGATCTTCGTCTCGCTGAAATTGGTGGTGGCAACCGTCACCGACTGCGCGCTGGACGCGCCACTGCTGCTACTGGAAGTGCTCGATGAGCAGGCAACCAGAGACCCGACCGCGAGCACTCCCACCATGACTGCCCCGAGACGCGCCGACGACCGCTTTCGATTGATCCTCATGGAATTCGATCCAAGCACAGTTCCGGGGGTCCCGCCCGCCAATCCGCAGCGCCTGCGTCCAGCTATCCGTTCGCTGTCGGCGCATCCATCACATCAACGTCGGTGACAGACGTCGAGTCGATGCCCTTCGGGGTGACAATTCGCTGCCCGAAGGCCATCACCGCCTCCGCCGCCAATGAGATTGCGGCGGTCAGGATCGCGCCGGCGAGCACCAGGGTGGTGTCTTGGGTGGCGAACCCGTCCACCACGTAGCGGCCCAACCCACCCGAACCGACGACCGCCGCCAGGGACGCCGTGGCCACGACCTGCACAGTCGAGGTACGGATCCCGGCGGACACCAATGGCACCGCAAGCGGCAACTCCACCCGCCACAGCACCGCGGCACCACCCATCCCCATCCCCTTGGCCGCGTCCCGCACCTCGTCATCCACCCCCGCGATTCCGGTGAAGGTGTTCGTCAACAGGGGCGGGATCGCGAACAGGGCCAGCGCCAGGATCGCGGCCAGGTCACCGACCCCGATGGCGGTGATGGAGGCGAAGATGATCAGCAGCGCCAGCGTCGGGACGGCGCGGCCGACGTTGCCCACGTTCGTCGCGAGGAAGGTGCCCTTCCGCTTGTGCCCCAGGACCAACCCGATCGGCAGCGCGATCAGGAGTGCGATCACCATCGCCGAGGCGCTGATAACGATGTGCTGCCAGGTGCGCACCGGGATCCCGTTCGATCCGGTCCAGTTCGCCGGGTCGGTGAACCACTGGAAGATGTTCACCCGCCCGCCCGCTTCCGGGTCCAGGGCGCGATCCCCTTCTGCAACCCCAGCAGCAGCACCTCGAACACGACCGCCAACAGCACGCAGCAGATGGTCGCGGTGGCGATCTGGGCGTGCCAGAAGTTCTGTTGGAAGCCGGACAGAATCAACTGCCCGAATCCGCCGTAGCCGACGAGCGCTCCCACTGTGACCATTCCGACCGTCGACACGGTCGCCACCCGGATCCCGGCCAAAATCGTCGGGACTGCCAGCGGCAGCTCTACCTTGACCAGTGTCTGGCGCGAGTCCAGCCCCATCCCACGCGCACTGTCGACCACCTCGGGTGGCACCCCGTCGAGACCGACAACTGTGTTCCGCAGCACGACCAACAGCGCATAGACAGCCAACGCGATGATGACCGTCGCCGGTTTCAGCCCGAATATCGGCCACAGCAGGGAAATCAGCGCCAACGACGGAATCGTGTACATGACCCCGGTCAGAGCGAGGACAGGGGACTCCAACTGCCGGTATCTTCGCACCAGGGCCGCGAGCGGGAACGCCACCACAAGCGCCAGCAAGACGGCTGACACGGTCAACAGCACATGTTGCTTGCCGGCCTCAAGCAGTTCGTCAGTGTGGGTAGTCACGTACTCCCAGGAGAACCACGGATTGGGCGCAGCCGCCGGAACGAGTGGGAGGACCACGGCATGGACAGTACCGCTGATCCGATGATCAGTCTGCGAGAGGCGACAAAACGCTATCCGGACGGCACCGTCGCCGTTCACAGCTTGAACATGGACGTGCGCCGAGGAGAGATCTGCGTCCTGGTGGGGCCCTCCGGCTGCGGTAAGACGACAACCATGCGGATGATCAACCGGCTGGCGGATCCGACCGGCGGCCAGGTGCTGGTCGGTGGCGAGGACGTCACCGGCGTCGATGTCAAATTGCTCCGGCGCCACATCGGCTACGTCATCCAGGCCGTCGGGCTGTTCCCGCACTACACCGTCCGGAAGAACGTCGGCACAGTGTGCGCTCTGCTCGGCTGGGATAAGAAGCGGATCGTTGCCCGCGCCGACGAACTCCTCGACCTGGTCGGGTTGGACCCGTCAACCTACGGCGACCGTTACCCGAACCAGCTCTCCGGCGGGCAGCGGCAGCGCGTGGGCGTGGCCCGCGCGCTGGCCGCGGACCCCCCGGTGTTGCTGATGGACGAGCCGTTCGGGGCGGTCGACCCGATCGCCCGGGAGAACCTGCAGACACAATTCCTGGCGCTGCAGTCGCAGGTGGAGAAGACCGTCGTGCTGGTGACCCACGACATCGACGAGGCTGTCCGAATGGGCGACCGAATCGCGGTGATGAGGCAGGGCGGATACCTCGAGCAGTATGCGACCCCCGCCGAGATCCTTGCCCACCCGGCATCCGAGTTCGTGGCCGATTTCGTCGGCCGCGACCGCACCCTCAAGCGGCTCTCGGTCACCCCACTGCCGCTGCTGACCAACCAAGCCGACGTCGACGCCGCCCTACCCCGAATCCCGGCGGACGTGTCCCTGCAAGCGGCCCTCACCGCGTTGCTCGAGTCCCCCGCCGGCCGCGTTGCCGTGATCGGCGGAGGCGAACCCCGGTTACTCACCCTGGACAGCATCCACAGCGCCCTCCGCGCCGCCGCCTGAACACAGTAAAGAGGCAGCCGTGGGGGGGGGGGATGCCGCACCCGCTACGGAAAACGCAGGCGGGCCCGGGGGGGGGGGCAGCCCCGCCCAGCGCCCCCAAGCGGCGACCCGCCGGGGGCGGCGGGGG
>CAZJNU010000041.1:0-12050 GCA_964547485.1 uncultured Actinomycetes bacterium | reverse complement strand
CTTCACTGCGGCACCCGGGCGGGGCTCACGCCCCCCCCGGTAGCCTAACCGCGCCGCCGGCCGGGGGGGGGCAGCCACCCCCGCACGGCGACCCAACGCGGCGACCGGCGGTGGCCGGCGGTGGCTGGCGAGCTACTGAGCTTCCTCCGGATGGTCCCGCAGGTAAGTGGCGAACACCGCCACGAAGAGCGGTTTCATGTCCCCGACGGACCTCTCCCCGAACGCCTCCCGCGCCCCCCGGACGATCTCGATGATCGATCCACCGATCTCTCCCAGCGAACCGCCTTCCCCCTCCATCGCGTGCATCGCGGGGGTGTGGGCGTAGAGGTCGTAGAAGAAGTTGAGATCGTGCCGGTGCTCGGCCACCTTGAAGGCGCGGTCTCGCAGTTCCTCGTACGGAAGGTCCTCGTATTCCACGTCTTCAGCCATGGCAGCGACGATAGCGAGCGCGCAGGCTGGACGCTGTCATACCTCCGCGAAAGCGCAGATCGGGCGGGCCTGCGGCGCCTCAGTGAACGCGCGGATGCACCCAATCTCCGCCCAGCTCATCGGCCGACGAAGTGGTCGCCTCGTCCTCGGGATCCTCCGGCAACCGGCAGATCCGCTCCAACCAGAGGGCGACCGCGACCATCACCACGCCGCACAGCACGCTCGCAACGCAGGCCAGCAACCGCTGCCGGGCCAGCGCGGTCGTCAGATCGATGGCGAACCACAGACCAACGCCGCTGAAGAACCCTGCAGCCAGGGCGCCGAACCGAGAAGCGGCCATCGCCAGGGCGGCCGTGCGCATCGCCATGAACGGGTTGATCCGGCTGCCTTCGTTCCTGAGTTTCGCCCGGAAGTAGAGGGTCCAGATCAGCAGTCCCGCCACGATGACCACCAGCGTCAACACTGTCGTCCACGGCACCGGCAGCCTTCGGCCGGTGACGGTGTCGACCAAATCCGCGATAACCGCGCCCAACACACCCGAGATGAGCGCAAGGGCCAGCAACACTGCCGGTCGGGTCGGTCTCACGACGTCAGCGTAATCCGCAACGCGTCCAACCGCTGCACCCCGGAGTCGGGACCGATCTCGGCGAGCAACTCAGCCACGGTCGAGGTTCCCCGCCCACCGGGCCGATCCTCCCCGGCGACCTCTGCCCACGGCGCCAACACGAAGGCGCGCTCGGCTGCGCGCGGGTGCGGCAGGCTGAGATCCGGATCCGCCCAGCGTTGCCCGTCGACGGCCAGGATGTCGATGTCCAGGGTGCGCGGACCCCACCGCACGGTCCGTTCCCGGCCAGCGTCGGCCTCGATCCGCTGGCACATCTCCAGCAACTGCCATGGGTCTCTGGTGGTGCCGACGACCACCACGGCATTCAGGTAGTCAGGTTGCTCCGGGCCGCCCACCGGGGCGGTCTGCCAGACACCGGAGATGGCGCTCACCTCGGTCCGTTCGTCCGCTGCCAACGCGTCGACGGCACCCTGCAGCGCGGCCAGCGAATCCCCGAGGTTCGCTCCCAGCCCGAGCACTGCCCGCAGGGCTCCCCGTCGGCGACGGGTCACCGCGACGTCTGCGAACGGCACCGACATCGGCGCCTGCGGTTTGTGCACCGTCACGGCCACCGCGGTCACCCCTCGCAGCGCAGCCACGTCGGCTGCTATCAGGTCGGCCAGCCGCTCGATCAAGTTGCACGGCTCACCCTCGATGCGCGCCAGCACGGCCTCGCCGACCGCGCCGTAGTCGACCGTGTCCGCGAGGTCGTCCGAGGCCGCCGCCGCGGCGAAATCGGACTCGATCGCCAGATCGACCAGGAACTCCTGGCCATCGCGCCGCTCGTGTTCGAACACCCCGTGGTAGCCGATTCCGCGAATCCCGACCAGCTGAATCAAGTCCGCGGCGCCGGCAACCCACCGCTCGTCATCCTTGATACTCATCTGTCCCCCTGCCAGGCCGCGGCTACTCGCACCGCGTCAGCCGATCCTCGAACCGCATGTACCCGGACCGCCCACACGCCGGCCGCGGCGGACAGCGCCGTCAGCGCTACCGTTGCGTCCTCTCGGTCCGGAATCGGTCGTGGCCCGGAGTCGTCGGCCAACAGCGACCCGAGGAAGCGCTTCCGGGAGGCGCCCAGCAGCAACGGCTGACCAAGTGCCCGCAGCTGGTGAATGGCCCGGAGTAGCGCCCAGTTGTGCTCCGGCCGCTTGGCAAAGCCGATACCGGGATCCAGCAAGATTCGATCTCTGGCGATCCCGACCTCATCACAGGCCCACAGCCGCTCCCGCAGCTCGGCCGCCACTTCGGCCACGACATCCCGGTACTCGGCCTGGGCGTCCATATGCCAGCCATGCCCGCGCCAGTGCATCGCCACATACGGCACGGCGGTTTCCGCAACGGCTGCCAGCATCTCCTGATCAGCCAGCCCACCGCTGACATCGTTGATCAGCACCGCGCCCGCCGTAACCGCGTCGGCCGCCAACTCCGCCCGCATGGTGTCGACACTGACCGGCACACCGGCCGCACAGAGACCCTCAACGACTGGCAGCACCCGCCGTCGCTCCTCCGCCGCCGCAACCCGCTCGGCGCCCGGCCTGGTGGACTCACCGCCGACGTCCACCAGGTCGGCGCCCTGCGCCATCAGGGCGACGCCCGCCGCGACCGCCAACTCCGGCTCGACGAATCGGCCGCCGTCGCTGAACGAATCGGGGGTGACGTTGAGCACCCCCATCACCAACGTGCGGCCCTGGTCCGTCAGTCCGACCGGTAGACCGGCCGGGGCGGCTGGCGCCGGTTCGTGCCGCCGGTTTTCAGCGCTCCCGAGGATCACGAGCCGATGATGAGGCTCATCGCCTCGGCGCGAGTGGCCGGGTTCTTCAGCACACCTCGGACGGCGCTGGTGATGGTCCGGCTGCCAGGTTTCCGGACGCCGCGCATAGCCATGCAGAGATGCTCACACTCAATCACGACGATCACGCCCCGCGGTTTCAGGTGGGTCACCATCGCGTCCGCGATCTGGGTCGTGAGCCGCTCCTGTACCTGCGGTCGTTTCGCGTAGACGTCGACGAGTCGCGCAAGTTTCGACAGGCCGGTGATTCGACCGTCCGGTTCCGGGATGTAGCCGACGTGGGCTTTGCCGAAGAATGGAACCAGATGGTGCTCGCACATGCTCCAGGTCTCGATGTCGCGCACCAGCACCATTTCGTCGTGCGCCAGGTCGAAGGTGGTAGACAGCACATCTGCCGCCGATTGATGCAGGCCGACAAACATCTCCTCGTACATCCTGGCCACCCTGGCCGGCGTCTCCAGCAGCCCGTCCCGGTCGGGGTCCTCGCCAACGGCTGCGAGCAACTCCCGGATTGCCGCCTCGGCGCGGGGGCGGTCGAATGGCGGGACGGCCGCGGCCGCCTCAATCTCTCTACCCGATTTGTCGTCCACGCCGGAAATCATTGCGCGGATTGGGACTCCTCGCTCCCGGAGGGGTCTGGCGCGGGGCGGATCGGGAAGTCCACCGGTGCCTGCGATGAGGGGGCCCGCCGGGCAGATCCGGTCCAGGCAGGTCTGGCCGGGCGACGACGCAAGGGTTCGAAGATCTTGGCGACGGCCGCCTTGTCGAGCGTCTCCTTCTCCAAAAGTTCCGTGACCAGGTGGTCCAACACCTCGCGATTGTCAAACAGGATCTCGTAGGCATCCTGATGGGCGGCATCGATCAGCGAACGCACCTCCTCGTCGATCGCGGCCGCGATCTCTTCGGAGTAGTCCCGCTGATGACCCATGTCCCGACCGAGGAAAACCTCACCGGCATCCTGGCCGTATCTGATCGCCCCCAGCCGTTCGGTCATCCCGTACTGGGTGACCATCGCGCGGGCCACCGCGGTGGCCTTCTCGATGTCGTTGGCGGCACCGGTGGTCGGATCGTGGAAAACCATCTCCTCCGCCGCACGGCCACCCAACATGTAGGCGAGCTGGTCGAGCATCTCATTGCGGGTGGTGGAGTACTTCTCCTCATCGGGCAGCACCATCGTGTAGCCGAGCGCACGGCCGCGCGGCAGGATCGTCACCTTGTGCACCGGGTCGGCGTTGGGTAGGGCAGCAGCCACCATCGCATGTCCACCCTCGTGGTAGGCGGTGATCCGACGCTCGTGGTCCTTCATCACCCTGGTGCGCTTCTGCGGGCCGGCCAGTACTCGGTCGATCGCCTCGTCCAGCGCCGCGTCGTCCAGCAGGGTCTTACCCTCCCGGGCGGTCAGCAGGGCGGCCTCGTTCAACACGTTCGCGAGGTCGGCGCCGGTGAAGCCGGGGGTACGCCGGGCAACCGCGCGCAGGTCGGTTTCAGGTGCCATCGGCTTACCCTTGGCATGCACCTTCAGGATGGCCGCCCGGCCCTCCAGGTCGGGGCGCTCGACTGCGATCTGACGGTCGAATCGACCGGGCCGGAGCAGCGCCGGGTCAAGGATGTCCGGCCGGTTGGTGGCCGCGATCAGGATCACGCCGCCGGTCACGTCGAAGCCGTCCATCTCGACCAGCATCTGGTTCAGGGTCTGTTCGCGTTCGTCGTGACCGCCGCCCAAACCGGCCCCGCGGTGCCTGCCGACGGCATCGATCTCGTCGATGAAGATGATGGCCGGGGCGTTCGCCTTCGCTTGTTCGAACAGATCCCGGACTCGGCTCGCGCCGACGCCGACGAACATCTCGACGAAGTCGGAGCCGGAGATCGAGAAGAACGGGACCTCTGCCTCCCCTGCGACCGCTCGGGCCAGCAGCGTCTTACCGGTTCCGGGCGGACCGTAGAGCAGCACGCCCTTGGGAATCTTCGCCCCCACCGCCTGGAACTTGGTGGGCTCGGCCAGGAACTCCTTGATCTCCTGCAGCTCCTCGACCGCCTCGTCTGCGCCAGCCACATCGGCGAACGTCGACTGCGGCATGTCCTTGTTCAAGGCCTTCGCCTTGGACTTGCCGAAGTTCATGATCTTGTTGCCGCCACCCTGCATCTGGGTCATGAAAAACAGCAGCAGACCGCCGAACAACAGCACCGGCAGCAGGATCGTCAGCCAGTAACTGAGGGCGCTCTCCTTGGGCACGTCGATGTTGTAGCCCTCGGGCAACTTCCCCGCGTCGACCTTCGACTGCAGCAACTCCTGCAGCTTCACGCCCTGGCCATCGATGTAGTCAGAAGCCACTTTGCTGCCGTCGTTCCGGGTCAGCGTGATGCGCTGCTCCCGGTCGACGAGCGTCGCCGTCTTGACCTGGTCACCTTGAATATCCGTCACGATGACGGAGGTGTTGACCTGTTTCGGGCCGTTCAGACCGGCGACCAGGTTGCTGCCGAGCAGCACAAGGAGAACGGCCACAATGATCCAGAAGATCGGGCCGCGAAAAATCCTCTTAGCGTCCATTGGTCAGCAAGCGTATAACGGCCGCACCGATGTCCGGCAGCCGCAGGGGCAGCCCTTCGCCACGGGCGAAATCCGGGCGAGCCGATCGGCTCGGTGCCAGCGCCGTGCGGCGTCAGCTGCCCTCGTAGACATGCGGCGCGAGCCGGGCGATGCAATTCAGGTTGCGGAACCGCTCATCGAAGTCGAGTCCGTAGCCCACCACGAAATCATCCGGGATATCGAACCCGAGGTAATGGACCAGAATCTCGTTTCGAACCGACTCCGGCTTGCGGAGCAAAGTCATCACCCGGAGCGAGGCAGCGCCCCGTTTACCCAAAGTCCTAATCAACCATTCCAGGGTCAAGCCGGAGTCGATGATGTCTTCCACGACAAGCACATCACGGCCGGAGATGTCACTGTCCAAATCCTTCAGAATGCGGACGATGCCGCTTGAGCTCGCGCCACTGCCGTAGGAGGAGATGGCCATCCAGTCCAGCGCCGCAGGAGTGGCCAGCAGCCGCGAAAGGTCGGCCATGACCATCACGGCGCCCTTGAGCACACCGACGAGCAATAGGTCCCGACCCGCGTAGTCAACGTCGATCTGCGCCGCAATCTCACGCAATCGGGCGTCGATCGCCTCGCGGGTTATCAGGATTTCGGCCAGATCTCCGTCGACATCGCTGGGATCCACTTCGCTCCTAAGTCGGCAACCGCCGGGCGATCACCACTCTGCCAGATGACCGCACGGCCGTCACGGCGCCCGGCAAGTCGACCGGCCCTTGGCCATGCCAGCGATCGATCAGGGCCACCAGCGCGGAGACGTGGACGCGGGTGAGGCGACCAGCGTCGGCTCCCGCCGCGATCGATGCATCGCGCAGGACCCTGGCCAGCACGGCAGTCGGGACAGCCAGCAGTCCGCCGACCTCGACGGCCGCGCCGTCCTCGGTGACACGAGTGTGCTGTCCGGTGAGCTGGTCCGCCCATGCCTGGACGGCGTCGGCGTCGGCTCGAAAGAGTTCGGCGCTGCGGGCGAGGGCGGCCGGCACGCCCGGCCCCAGCACCGCGACCAGCGCCGGCAACAATTCGTGCCGCACCCGTGCACGCAGGAAGCGCGGATCCTGGTTGTGGGCGTCCTGATGGCCGCCGAGGTCCGGGTACGCCGATCGAACCACTGCCCGGGGCAGCCCCAATAGCGGCCGGTGGTACCGACCCCGCACCTTTGGCATACCCGCCAACGATCGAGTACCGGAACCGCGAGACAGCCCCATCAACACCGTCTCGGCCTGATCGTCGAGGGTATGGCCCAGCAGCACGGCACCGATCCCTAGCCGATCGCAGGCATCCTCGATCCCCTGATAGCGAGCCTTTCTGGCCGCGGCCTCGGGGCCGTCCCCGTCGTCCGAGGCCACCGCCACCTGCAACGTCAGCACCGGAGCCAAACCGAGGTTTTCGCAGGTCTGCGCCGCAGCGGCCGCGACGTCCCCGGAATCGAGCTGCAGTCCGTGGTCCACCACCACCGCACCGCAGCTGACTCCGGCCGCGCCTGCCACGTCCGCACTCGCCGCGGCCAGCGCCACCGAATCGGGCCCGCCGGAGCAGGCCACCGCCGCCAGACTGCCGACCGGCAGGGACTTCAGCGTCCCTCGCACCGCCGTGCGAACGGCGTCAGCAGGACGGGTCACGCCGCATCCGGATGCACCCGCTCGATCCACCTCTGCGGGGATCTGATCTCGGCCAAGCTGGGGAGATCATCCGGGGACGACCAGACTTGGTTGAACCCTGTCAGTCCGACCCGATCCACGACGATCCGGACGTATCGGGCACCCTCGCGATACTGCGCCATCTTGGCCTCGACTCCGAGCAGTCTGCGAAACAGCAGGTCGATCGGTCCGGAGCCTCGCCGACGTGTTTCGAATGCTGCCCGCAACGCCGGCGCGGTGGGCACTACCTGCGGGGCGGCGTTGTCCATCACCCAATCGGCATGACCTTCCAGCAAACTCATCAGCCCCAGGATCCGCTGCAGCACGGCCCGCTGCTCCGGCGATTGCAGCATCGCCATCACCGGCAAGCCGTCAGCCGCAGGCGTTGTCGACCGAAGCCCCGAGGTCGCGCGCCGGAGAAGTTCCGCCGGAGACGCGTCCAGATCGGCGACCAGCGACGCCACCGCCCCGGCGAAGAAGTCGGGCAGCCAAGCTACGGCCCCGAACTGGACCCGATGCGTCTCCTCGTGCAGGCACACCCACATCCGGAAGTCCCTCGGATCGGCGGCCATGCTCCGTTCAGCCGAGACGATGTTGGGTGCTACTAGCAGCAGTCGCGGCTGCTGCCCCGCCGGCGGCAACGCTTCAAACTGCCCGAGCACCTTTCCCGACATCCACGCAAGAGCGACACCCAACTGCACTGCGTTGAACCGGGAGGCCACCGAATGCACCGGCCCCGGGCTAATCTTTGCCGCGATCGGGGCGGTGACGGCTTGGAACGTACCCACATTCGACCGGATCCACTCGGCCCGGTCCACCACGGCGACCGGGGCAGCCGTAGTGGCCGTCAACTGGGTGACCTCGCGAACCGGCCCCCTGGCCTGCAGCGCCAACTCCCGCAGCTGCCCGACGGCCTCAGCAGCTTCACCGTCAGAGCTGTTCGGCCCACGCGGCGCAAGCCTGGCGCCCGTGGCGGCCGCCAATTCCCAGTCCACCGGTTCGGTCATTCCTGCAGGGTACGCGCCGCCAACGGTCAGTTGGGCGCACCCGTGCAGCCGCAGGTGGCCAACGCCGACGCGGCGCGGTCGAGCGCGGTCCGACCCTCCTCGGTATCGACGACCTTGTCCGACACGAAATCGAAGATCAGCAGTCGCCCGTTCTGATCCACCACCCAGCCGGCCAGCGCCCCGATGTCGGTCAGCGTGCCGGTCTTGGCCCGAACTTCGCCCCGACCAGGGAAGGTGGCGGCCGTGTCGAACCTGGTCGCCAGGGTGCCGTCGAATCCGGCGACCGGAAGGCCGGAGCCCACTGGCCAGAGCTGGGGGGTGGCGTTGGCCGCAACCCTGGCCAGTGTCTGGCCGAGCAGCAATGGCGGGATGCGGTCCTCCCGACTGAGGCCACTGCCATCGGTCAACTGCAGCCCCGTAGTCGACAGGCCGAGCCCACGAAGTGCCTGATCCGTGGCGGCGGCACCGCCAGCGAAGCTGGCTTCTCCGGCGAGCTTCCCGCCAGCCAGGTGAGCGAGGATTTCCGCCGCGGTGTTGTCCGAGCGCAGCAGTGTCTGCTCGATCAGATCCGCCACCGGCGCCGACTGCACCGATGCCAGCTCCGGGGCGTTCTCGGCGCGGCGACGGCCGACTTCACCGGTTACCGGTACCCCTGCCGCAGTCAGCAGCCGGGCAAAGGTGCGCCCCGCGGCCAGCGCCGGATCGGGGTCGGCATCGCACGGAACTTCCTCCGGGGACATCCCGTCGTTCACCATCAGCGCCATGATCGGCCGGACGAGGCAGGTCGCCAAGAGTGACTCCGGCCAGTCGGGGGAGGTGGTCGGACCGCTGAACAGGGTGTCATCGACCAGCACCGACACCGATGGCACGCTCGAACTGCTCGATACCCCAGTAGCCGAGGCCGAGGTCTCTGTGGAGGCCGAGGCCTCTGTGGCGGCGGAGCCGGAGGCCGAGCCTTCCGCCGCCCGCAGTGCGACCGCCGTCCGGTTGGCCAGGTCGGCCAGCGTGGCGTCGCCGGGATACTCCTCGCCGCTCTCGCGCAGTTGCGGGTCGCCACCCCCGACCAGGATGACCGCGCCATCGGCAGCCTTGACAGTTCGGGTGGTCAGTCGGGTGGCAGTCCCCAGCGCGGTCGAGACCGCGGTGCCGGTCAGAATTTTGGTGGTCGATGCGGGCGTCCGCGGCTGGTCGGCCTGCCTCGAGTAGAGAACCGCACCAGAGGTGGCGTCCAACACCACAGCCCCGACCGACCCCCCCAGCGCCGGCCCATCGAGCGGGCTCAGCGCAACCGCCAGGGCGGAGTCGACGGGCACCGGCCCAGTCGGCGGTGGCAGGGGGGCCAACAGCGGCAGGTAGCTGGCATCTGGGGGCGGGATCGGCTCGGTGGCTACCGACGGCAGCGCAGCGGCCGCCAGCAGCACGATGGTCGCCGCCGCGGTCACTCCCACTGCCGTCGCGGCCGCCACCGCCGACGAACGTCGCGCCATCCCTACCCCTTCCAGCACTGTCGAGCCAAACGGCCGCCGCACGGCTATCTTCTGCACTGAACACCAGACCGCCCGATGGTCGTGAAACCATCGAGGTTGCTGGCACAACCCTAGGCCGCAATCGCCGACATAACCGCTAGGAGCGCACCGTGGACTTCGACGTCACCATCGAGATCCCTGCCGGGAGCCGGAACAAGTATGAGGTCGACCACGAGACTGGTCGGCTCAAACTGGACCGGATGTTGTTCACCGCCACCCGCTATCCGCACGATTACGGCTTCATCGACGACAGCCTCGGTCTCGATGGTGACCCGCTGGATGCGATGGTGCTGGTGCGCGAGCCCACCTTCCCTGGTTGCGTCATCCGGGCGAGGACGATCGGCATGTTCCGGATGACCGACGAGGCTGGTGGCGACGATAAGGTCATCTGCGTCGTGAAAGGTGATCCGAGGCAGGAATTCCTGCAGGACATCGGTGACCTGGACGATTTCGAGCGGCTTGAAATTCAGCACTTCTTCGAGGTGTACAAGGACCTGGAGCCTGGGAAATCAGTAGAGGGCGCCAGTTGGGCCGACCGCGCCGCGGCCGAGCGGGAAATACACGCCTCCTGGGACAGGGCAAAGTCCGCGGGTCACTGACAGCGGGTGGGCCACGCGGCGGTGGCGGCGCCGCCCTTCCCCGATATCCTCTGAAGCACTGTGCCCATCACCCGTTCGCATGCCATCTCGGCCGCCGCGGCGGGTCCGCCTGGTTCGGCCGCCATCGCGTCAGGCAACGCCGCCACGACAGCAGCGGCCGCGGCCGCCCTGCGGGCCGGTGGCAATGCCGTGGACGCCGTGGTTGCGGCAGGATTCGCCTCAGCGGTATCTGAACCCGGCCTGACGAGCGTGGCGGGCGGAGGTTTCCTCACCTTGCGCCATCCGGACGGAGCCACGGAGGTGCTCGACTTCTTCACAGCGGTGCCCGGTATCGGGGGTTTCGACGGTGGCCAGCAGGCGACAACCGTGACAGTTGTGTACCCATCGGCCACCCAGGACTTCCGGGTGGGGGCGCCCGCTGCGGCGGTCCCAGGATGCTTGAGCGGCTACTTGGAGGTACATCGGCGGTACGGCGTGCTGCCATTCGCCAACGTGATCGCGCCAGCAGTCGAATTGGCCGGTCTGGGCACTCCGATTGATTCCTCGCAGTCCTACATCATGGGTCTGATTGAGGACATCATGCGCTTCTCGCCAGAGGCCGAGGCAATCTACGCCCCGGCGGGCGAGATCCTCTCGGAGGGGGACGTGCTGATCGCACCGGAGTTGTCGGCCTTCTTCGCGGACGTGGGTCGTGGTCTTGTCACCGAGCTGCAATCCGAACGCTTTGCGCGACCACTGTTGGCGATGGCGGCGGACGGCTGTCGAATCTCGGCGGAAGACCTGTCGACCTACACCCCCATCTGGCGCGATCCCTTGACAGTTAAGCACCGCGGTTGGCGGTTGGACACCAATCCGGCCCCGGCCTTCGGCGGCGCGATCGTTGCAGCGGCCGTCGCGGGCGCCAGGGATACCAGTACCCGCGCCATCACGGACTCACTGCGAGCGGCGACGCAGGCGGCGAAGGGTGGGCCCCGGGCCACAACCGGCACGACCCACATCTCCGTGGCCGACGCACACGGACTGGTCGCCGCCATGACCACCACCAACGGCACCAACGGCGGTGTCCTCGTGCCCACCACCGGGGTGCACCTGAACAACATGCTTGGGGAGGACGATCTGCTACCTGACGGGATCGACGCAGTAACCCCTGGCGAAAGATTGCGGTCGATGTCGGCGCCGACGATTCTGACGGACCCCGATGGCGGTGTGGTCGCCCTGGGCAGCGGCGGGTCGGCCCGCATCAGGTCCGCCATGACCACAGTCATCCTCCGACTCAGCGTCGACGGCCAAACACTGATCGAAGCCGTCGGCGGACCACGCGCGCACTACGAAGACACCGGCGTGGTGCAGGTCGAGCCCGGGCTGCAGGCAGAAGATCTGAGGGACCTGCGCAGCCGCTACCAGGTCAACGAATGGCCCGTCACCGACTTCTACTTCGGCGGGGTGAACGCGGTCCAGCGGCATCCAGATGGTGCCGTGAGCGCTGCCGCAGATCACCGTCGCGGGGGTTCAGTGGCGATCGTTCGACCAGGCTAGCCTCCTGCCGGACCACCACTGCACCCGCGCAGGACAGCATTGGCCCGCGCGGGATCTCCACCTTCAACGGCCGCCACGTGGAGGTCGGCGCCGGATCCGGCGCCGCCGCAACCTCAGCTCCCGTCCGCACGAGATACACCTGGCGCCTTCCCCTTTCGGGCGGCTTTCGGGCGGTCGCGACTCGACAGTTTTCGGCGTGTCATTTCTCCGCCGACACTCCCGTCCCGCCCCTCTTGCTCTCGGTTAGGGGTCCAGGGGTGGGTCGGGTGCGTCTTGGTAGGTGAGGCCGCTGGGCATGGTCCAGGTCCATCCCGTTCCGGCCGTGCCCTG
>CAZJNU010000040.1:23173-23522 GCA_964547485.1 uncultured Actinomycetes bacterium | reverse complement strand
AGGGCGGCCGTCACACGCCGTTCTTCAACAACTACCGTCCGCAGTTCTACTTCCGGACCACGGACGTGACCGGCGTGGTCACGCTGCCCGAGGGCACCGAGATGGTCATGCCCGGCGACAACACCGACATGTTGGTCGACCTGATCCAGCCCATCGCGATGGAGGACGGCCTGCGCTTCGCTATTCGCGAAGGCGGCCGCACCGTCGGTGCGGGTCGGGTCACGAAGATCCTCAAGTAGTTCGGCAGCCGTCGGCCCGGGCGGGTTAACCCCCCCCCGGCGGCCGGGCGGCCCCCCACACACCCCCCCCGGCCCCAAACAACCAACGGAGGAGCCCCCCGGGGGGGCCC
>CAZJNU010000040.1:0-23163 GCA_964547485.1 uncultured Actinomycetes bacterium | reverse complement strand
GCTCAAGGCCTATGACCACGAGGTCATCGACTCCTCGGCGCGCAAGATCGTCGAGACGGTGACCCGTACCGGTGCGCAGGTCAAGGGCCCGGTGCCGCTGCCGACTGAGAAGAACGTGTATTGCGTGATCCGTTCGCCGCACAAGTACAAGGACAGCCGCGAGCACTTCGAGATGCGCACCCACAAGCGCCTCATTGACATTCTCGACCCCACCGCCAAGACCGTCGATTCGCTGATGCGGCTCGACCTTCCGGCCGGGGTCGACATCGAGATCAAGCTGTAGATTAGGAACCTGCTGAGATGACTAACCAACGCAAGGGCGTACTGGGCTCCAAGCTCGGCATGACCCAGGTCTGGGACGAGTCCAACCGGGTAGTTCCGGTGACCGTCATCAAGGCTGGGCCGTGCGTGGTGACCGCAGTCCGCTCCCCCGAGACGGATGGCTACGACGCTGTCCAGCTTGGCTTCGGCGCGATCGACCCACGGAAGGTGAACAAGCCTGAGGCGGGTCACTTCGCCAAGGCCGGAGTCGCCCCGCAGCGCTACGTTGTCGAGCTCCGCACCGATGACGCCGGCAGCTACGAGCTCGGCCAGACTGTCGGCCCGGACATCTTCGAGGTGGGTCAGGAGGTGGACGTGACCGGCACCACCCGCGGCAAGGGCTACGCCGGTGTGATGAAGCGCCACGGCTTCCACGGTCTCGGCGCCGGCCACGGTGTGCAGCGCAAGCACCGCTCACCCGGCTCCATCGGCGGCTGCTCCACCCCAGGACACGTCTTCAAGGGGATGCGGATGGCCGGTCGGATGGGACACGAGCGACAGACCACCCAGAACCTCACCATCCAGGCAATCGACACCGAGCGCGGGTTGATCCTCGTGCGCGGTGCCGTGCCCGGTCCGCGCGGCGGCGTCGTGCTCGTCCGCTCGGCCGCGAAGGGGGCATGACATGGCAGTCATCGAGATCCACACACCGACCGGCGGCACCGACGGCTCTGTTGAGTTGCCGGACACGGTGTTCGATGTGCAGACGAATGTGCCGCTGATCCACCAGGTAGTTGTGGCACAACTCGCGGCGGCGCGGCAAGGTACCGCGGACACGAAGACTCGTGCCGAGGTTCGCGGCGGCGGTCGCAAGCCCTACAAGCAGAAGGGCACCGGCCGGGCCCGGCAGGGTTCCATCCGGGCCCCGCAGTTCGCTGGCGGCGGCGTCGTGCATGGCCCCACCCCCCGCAGTTTCGCGCAGCGGACGCCGAAGAAGATGAAGGCGGCCGCCCTCCGCGGTGCCCTCTCGGACCGGGCCCGCCACGATCGGGTGCACGTCGTCAGCGAGATCCTCGTCGGCGATACCCCGTCATCGAAATCGGCACTCGCCACCCTGCGGGCAGTCACCGAACGGACCCATGTGTTGGCGGTCGTCGATCGGAATGAGACCACTGCCTGGAAGTCGCTGCGCAACCTCACCGAGGTGCACGTGCTGAGCCCAGATCAACTGAACACCTACGACGTGCTGGTCAGTGATGACGTGGTCTTCACCGCGGCGGCGCTGAACGCCTTCCTCGCGGGTCCGCCCACGGGCAAGTCCGCCACCGCGTCTGCCACCTCGACCGAGGCGGCTGCTGCAGAGGAGGTCGAGTCCGCATGAGGATCGCAGATCCGCGCGATGTGTTGATCGGGCCAGTGGTGTCCGAGAAGAGTTATGCGTTGCTCGATGAGAACAAGTACACGTTCCTGGTGCGCCCGGATGCCAACAAGACCCAGATCAAGATCGCGGTCGAGCAGGTATTCGGCGTGACCGTGACCGGAGTCAACACCAACAACCGGCAAGGTAAGCGGATCCGGACCCGCGCCGGTTTCGGCCAGCGGGCCGCCACCAAACGGGCGATCGTGTCCGTGGCGCAGGGTGACCGGATCGACATCTTCGGCGGACCGGTCAGTTGACCGCCGACTACTTGACGACGAGAGTTTAGGACTGAAGCGAACATGGGCATCCGAAAGTACAAGCCGACCACCCCGGGCCGTCGCGGCTCGAGCGTGGCCGACTTCGTCGAGGTCACCCGGTCGACACCGGAGAAGTCGCTGGTCAAGCCGCTGCCGAAGACCGGTGGCCGCAACAACCAGGGACGGATCACCACGCGGCACATTGGTGGCGGTCACAAGCGCGCCTACCGGATGATCGATTTCCGGCGGGCGGACAAGGACGGCGTGCCGGCCAAAGTCGCGCACATCGAATACGACCCGAACCGCACCGCACGGATCGCGCTGCTGCACTTCGCCGACGGCGAGAAGCGCTACATCCTGGCGCCGAACCGGCTGAAGCAGGGCGATCGGGTGGAGACTGGACCGGCCAGCGATATCAAGCCGGGCAACAACCTGCCGTTGCGCAACATCCCGACCGGTACCGTCATCCACGCGATTGAACTGCGTCCCGGTGGCGGGGCGAAGATTGCCCGTTCCGCCGGCGCCAGCGTGCAGTTGGTGGCGAAGGACGGACCGTTCGCACAACTCCGGATGCCGTCCGGGGAAATCCGCAACGTTGACCTTCGCTGTCGCGCGACGGTGGGCGAGGTGGGTAACGCCGAGCAGTCCAATATCAACTGGGGTAAGGCCGGCCGCACCCGTTGGAAGGGGAAGCGCCCGACAGTTCTCTGTGTCGCCATGAACACGGTCGACCACCCGCACGGCGGCGGAGAGGGCAAGACCTCCGGTGGCCGTCATCCAGTCAACCCGAACGGCAAGCCGGAGGGCCGCACCCGTGCGCGCAAGAAGGCCAGTGACGCCGTCATCGTCCGCCGTCGCAAGACCGGCAAGAAGCGTTAGGAGTACGTAGATGCCCCGCAGCCTGAAGAAGGGTCCGTTCGTGGACTCCCACCTGCTCATCAAGGTGGAGAAGCAGAACACCAAAGGCACCCGCAGCGTGATCAAGACCTGGTCGCGCCGCTCGATGATCGTCCCGGAGATGCTCGGGCACACCATCGCGGTGCACGACGGTCGCAAGCATGTGCCGGTGTTCGTCAGCGAGAACATGATCGGGCACAAGCTCGGCGAGTTCGCGCCGACCCGCACCTTCAAGGGTCACATCAAGGACGATCGCAAGGCCAAGCGCCGCTAGCCAACCGGCCCGGATATCGGGCCACCAACCGAACCAGACACCAGCACCAACACCAGTAGAAGCAAGGGGACGAACGATGGAAGCCAAGGCACAGGCGCGGTACGTCCGCGTCACGCCGATGAAGGCTCGCCGCGTGGTGGACCTGATCAGAGGCCTGCCGGCGTCGGAGGCGCAGGCGATCCTGCGGTTCGCGCCGCAGGCCGCGAGCGAGCCGGTAGGCAAGGTGCTCGACAGCGCCATCGCCAACGCCAGCAACAACCACCAGCTCGACCCGAGGTCACTCGTCGTCACCGAGGCGTTCGTGGACGAGGGTCCGACCATGAAGCGGTTCCGTCCGCGTGCCCAGGGGCGCGCGTTCCGGATCCGTAAGCGCACCAGCCACATCACCGTCGTCGTAAGTCCGACGACCCAGAAGAAGGGATGAGCCGTGGGTCAGAAGATCAACCCGAACGGGTTCCGTCTCGGCATCTCCGCGGACTTCTCCTCCCGTTGGTTCGCCGACAGCTCCAAGCCCGGTCAGCGTTACCGGGACTACGTGACCGAGGATGTCAAGATCCGTCGGCTCATCACCGGCGAGCTCGAGCGTGCCGGCATCTCCAAGGTGGAGATCGAGCGCACCCGGGATCGCGTGCGGGTCGATATCTGGACCGCTCGACCCGGAATCGTGATCGGCCGGCAAGGTACCGAGGCCGAGCGGATGCGTGGGGAGCTCGAGAAGCTCACCGGCAAGCAGGTGCAGCTGAATATCCACGAGGTGAAGAACCCCGAGGTCGACGCTCAGTTGATCGCACAGGGTGTTGCCGAGCAGCTCTCCAGCCGGGTCTCCTTCCGGCGGGCGATGCGTAAGGCGATGCAGAGTGCGATGAAGTCTGGTGCTCAGGGAATCCGGGTGCAGGTGTCCGGCCGCCTCGGCGGTGCCGAGATGAGCCGCACCGAGTTCTACCGCGAGGGTCGGGTACCGCTGCACACCCTCCGCGCCGATATCCAGTACGGCTTCTACGAGGCCCGCACCACCTTCGGTCGAATCGGCGTGAAGGTGTGGGTGTACCACGGGATGGTTTCGGCCAATACCGAGGAGCGCCGTGCCCAGCAAGCCGCCCGGGCAGCCAAGGGCGGCGGTGGCCGCCGAGGTGGTGGCCGCGACCGCGGTGGCGACCGGGGCGGCGACCGTCGTCCCCGCCGCGCTGCGGAGACCGCACCCGCCACGGCCGCTCCGGTCGAAGCCGGAACGGGGGCCTGAGCAATGTTGATCCCGCGCAGGGTCAAGTACCGCAAGCAGCACCACCCGAAGCGTTCGGGGATGGCTACCGGCGGCACCCGAGTGACCTACGGCGAGTGGGGCCTGCAGGCCCTGGAGCCGGCATATGTGACTAACCGGCAGATCGAGTCGGCGCGTATCGCGATCACCCGGCACATCCGTCGTGGCGGCAAGGTCTGGATCAATATCTACCCAGACCGGCCGTTGACCAAGAAGCCCGCCGAAACCCGGATGGGTTCCGGTAAGGGGTCCCCGGAATGGTGGGTCGCGAACGTGAAGCCGGGCCGGGTGATGTTCGAGTTGACGTACCCGAATGAGGTGACCGCGCAAGAGGCGCTGACCCGCGCCGCGCACAAGTTGCCGATGAAGTGCCGCATCGTGCGGCGCGAGGTGAGTGAGGACTGATGGCTACCGAATCTGCGGCCGAGCAATTGCGGGCCCTCGACGAAGACGAACTGGTAACTCGGTTGAAGGAGGCGAAGGAAGAGTTGTTCAACCTCCGCTTCCAGTCCGCCACCGGCCAGCTGGACAGCCACGGACGGCTCCGCGCCGTCAAGCGGAACATCGCCCGGATCTACACGATCATGCGTGAACGTGAACTGGGCATCATCTCAACCGACGCAGAAGGCGTGGCGTGAACGATATGACAGACGTGGACAACAGTGTGGACGGCAGCGCCAACAACGAGGCTGCCGAGCGTGGCTACCGCAAGGTTCGAGAGGGCCTGGTGGTCAGCGACAAGATGGACAAGACCGTGGTGGTCGCTGTGGAGGACAGGTTCAAGCACGGCCTGTACAGCAAGGTGGTGCGGCGGACGTCGCGCTACAAGGCCCATGACGAGCGCAATGAGTGCGGCGTCGGTGACCGGGTGCTGCTGATGGAGACCCGACCGTTGTCTGCGACCAAGCGCTGGCGAGTGGTCGAGATTCTCGAGAAGGCCAAGTGAGGAGCCAGCCATGATTCAGCAGGAATCGCGACTGCGCGTCGCGGACAACACAGGTGCCAAGGAACTGTTGTGCATCCGAGTGCTGGGCGGCTCCGGTCGTCGGTACGCCGGTATCGGAGACGTCATAGTGGCGACCGTCAAGGATGCCATCCCCGGTGGCGGGGTGAAGAAGGGCGAGGTCGTGAAAGCGGTGATCGTTCGCACCCGCAAGGAGCGTCGGCGGCCGGACGGGTCGTACATTCGATTCGACGAGAACGCGGCTGTGGTGCTCAAGGGTGATGGCGAGCCCCGCGGTACCCGCATCTTCGGGCCGGTCGGGCGCGAACTGCGCGAGAAGCGGTTCATGAAGATCATCTCGCTCGCCCCGGAGGTGCTGTAACCATGGCAGGAACCAGGATCCGCAAAGGCGACACCGTGCAGGTAATCGCCGGCCGTCGGGAGGACCGCAACAAGAAGGGCACTGTGCTCGAGGTGTTGCGCGATTCCGACAAGGTGATTGTCGAGGGCGTGAACCGCGTCAAGCGCCACACCCGGGTGACTGAGGGCCAGCGCGGCGCCAAAGAGGGCGGCATCATTACCAAGGAGGCGCCGATCCACATCTCGAAGGTGATGGTGGTCGACGCAGACGGTAAGCCGACCCGGGTCGGGGTGCGCGAGGTGCGCGGAACCAAGACCCGGCCCGACGGCAGCAGCTACGACACCACCCGGCGTGTTCGGGTATCCAAGCGAACCGGGAAGGACCTGTGATGACGAGCACCACCACGGAACGCAGTGTTCCTCGACTCAAGCAGCGCTACAACGACGAGATCCGCACCGACCTGCAGACCGAGCTCGGGCTCGGCAATGTGATGCAGGTGCCAGGTCTGGTGAAGATCGTCGTGAACATGGGTGTCGGCGACGCCGCCCGAGACTCGAAGGTGATCGACGGGGCCGTCCGCGACCTTGCGACGATCACCGGCCAGAAGCCCCGGGTGACGAAGTCGCGCAAGTCCATCGCCCAGTTCAAACTGCGTGAGGGGATGCCGATCGGGGCACACACCACCCTCCGTGGCGACCGGATGTGGGAATTCCTCGACCGGCTGCTGTCGGTTGCGCTACCCCGAATTCGCGACTTCCGCGGCCTGTCACCCAAGCAGTTCGACGGCAACGGGAACTACACCTTCGGCTTGACCGAGCAGGTCATGTTCCCGGAGATCGACCAGGACAAAATCGACCGAACCCGCGGTATGGACGTCACCGTGGTGACGACCGCAGCCAACGACGACGAGGGTCGGGCGCTGCTGCGCAAGCTCGGCTTCCCGTTCAAGGAGAAGTGAGTACGTGGCGAAGAAGGCGCTGATCAACAAGGCGAACGCGAAGCCGAAGTTCGCAGTGCGGGCCTACACCCGCTGCACCCGCTGTGGTCGGCCGCACTCGGTCTACCGCAAGTTCGGCCTCTGCCGAATCTGCCTGCGGGAGATGGCGCACCGCGGGGAACTCCCCGGTGTCACCAAGAGCTCCTGGTAATACCCCGCACCACCGCTCGACGCCATCCGGGGTCGTGCGCACCAGCACCAACAACGACGCCGCAGGTCACCCCGGCACTGGGTCGGGGACGAAACCACGGCGAGAGAGAGGCCGGCCATGACAATGACCGACCCGATCGCGGACATGTTGACTCGTGTCCGCAACGGCAGCACGGCCTACCACGAGCAAGTGGCGATGCCACACTCCAAGATCAAAGAGGGTATCGCCCAGATCCTGGTGGAACAGGGCTACGTCGGCGGCGTCAGCGTCGAGGACGCGGCCGTGGGTAAGACGCTGGTGGTGGAACTCAAGTACGGCCCGAACCGGGAACGCTCGATTGCGGGCATCCGGCGGGTCAGCAAGCCCGGTCTGCGGGTCTACGCGAAGAGCACCGGAATGCCGAAGGTTCTCGGCGGACTGGGTATCGCCATCATCTCGACCTCGGCCGGTCTGTTGACCGACCGTCAGGCCACGGCCAAGGGTGTGGGCGGGGAAGTCCTCGCCTACGTCTGGTGAGAGGGGTCTGAAGACAATGTCACGTATTGGAAGACTTCCCATCGAGGTGCCGGCCGGCGTCACCGTCGGGATCGACGGTCAGCAGGTATCGGTAGCCGGCCCCAAGGGGTCGCTCGAGTTGACCATCAGCGAGCCGATCAAGATCGCGGCCGACGCAGGAGTCCTGACCGTCACCCGCCCCGACGACGCGCGCGGGAACCGTGCCCTGCACGGACTCACCCGCAGCTTGGTCGCCAACATGATCATCGGGGTCACTGAGGGCTACACCAAGAAGATGGAGATCTCCGGGACCGGCTACCGGGTCGTGCCGAAGGGCAACGACCTGGAGTTCGCGCTCGGCTACAGCCATCCAGTGCTCGTGAAGGCACCGGACGGCATCTCATTCCAAGTCGAGGGCCCGACCAAGTTCGCGGTCTCCGGCATCGACAAGCAGAAGGTCGGCGAAGTGGCCGCCAACATCCGCAAGATCCGCAAACTCGACCCCTACAAGGGCAAGGGCGTGCGGTATGCGAACGAGGTCATTCGCCGCAAGGCCGGAAAGGCGGGTAAGTAACCCATGGCCGTTATCAACAAGATCGGCACCGGGGACCCCAGGTCCACCGGACGTCGACGTCGCCACAGCCGGGTTCGGAAGAACCTGGCAGGCACCGCAGCCCGGCCGCGACTGGCCGTCTTCAGGTCGTCCCGGCACCTGGTCGCCCAAGTCATCGACGATGCCGACGGGCGCACGTTGGCCTCGGCTTCGACGATGGAACCCGATCTGCGAAACCTGGACGGCGACAAGAGCGCCAAGGCAACGCGGGTCGGCGAATTGGTCGCAGAACGTGCCAAGTCCGCTGGAATCTCCTCGGTCGTGTTCGACCGCGGTGGCTTCCGCTACGCAGGCCGGGTGGCCGCCCTTGCACAGGGCGCCCGCGATGCCGGCCTGAACTTCTGACGAGCAGTAGAGGAAAGAGGTAGACAATATGGCTGCACAGCGCAGAGGCGGCGGTGGCCGCGACTCGCGAGGCGCCGAGAAGAGCCAGTTCCTCGAGCGAGTCGTGGCGATCAATCGGGTCTCGAAGGTCGTCAAGGGTGGTCGCCGGTTCAGCTTCACCGCCCTGGTGGTAGTCGGCGACGGCGATGGCACCGTGGGCGTCGGCTACGGGAAGGCCAAGGAGGTGCCCGCGGCGATCGCCAAGGGTGTCGAGGAGGCCAAGAAGGAATTCTTCAAGGTGCCGCGGATTCAGGGCACCATCCCTCATCCCGTCATCGGTGAGGAGGCGGCCGGTGTCGTGCTGCTGCGTCCCGCCTCACCCGGTACCGGCGTGATCGCCGGTGGGGCGGTCCGGGCCGTGCTCGAATGCGCCGGCATCCACGACGTGCTGAGCAAGTCGCTCGGCTCCTCCAATGCGATCAACATCGTGCATGCGACCGTGGCAGCACTGAAGATGCTGGAGCGTCCGGAAGAGGTGGCGGCCCGTCGTGGCCTGCCGCTCGAGGATGTCGCGCCGGCGGCCCTGCTGCGGGCACGAGCTGCGGGAGCGTCCTGATGGCCGACCTAGTCATTACCCAGATCCGATCGGGGATCGGCGGCACGAAGTCCCAGCGTGAGACGTTGAAGTCGCTCGGACTGAAGCGCATCGGTGACTCCGTGACCAAGCAGGATCGGCCGGAGTTCCGCGGCATGATCCGCCATGTGACCCACCTGATCACCGTTGAGGAGGTACAAGCCAAATGACGCTCAAGGTTCATCATCTGCGTCCGGCGCCCGGCGCCAAGACCGCCAAGACCCGGGTGGGTCGTGGCGAGGGCAGCAAGGGGAAGACAGCTGGCCGCGGCACCAAGGGCACCAAGGCCCGGTACCAGGTCCCGGCAGCCTTCGAAGGCGGACAGATGCCGCTGCACATGCGGCTGCCCAAGCTCAAGGGTTTCAAGAACCCGAACAAGGTCGCGTTCCAGGTTGTCAACCTGGACCAACTCGCGGCACTGTTCCCGGAAGGCGGCGAGGTCGGCATCGACGAGCTGGTCGCCAAGGGTGCGGTGCGCGCCAATCAGCCGGTGAAGGTGCTCGGGAGCGGGCAGGTGACGGCCGCGTTGCAGGTCACCGCCAACGCATTCTCGAAGTCGGCAGCCGAGAAGATTGAAGCTGCCGGCGGTACCACCACCGCTATCTAGCCGGGTCGACAGCCGCGACCCCGTGGCTGGGGCCGCGGCTGTTAGGCTCCGGTGGGCGCGGTCCGTGGGCGCAATCACCACGCGAGCGGGTTCACCCGAACATAAGTCGATCCACATCCGACGCCGATCCAGGAGGTGCCAGTGCTCGCGGGATTCGCGTCCATCTTCCGCACCCCGGACCTGCGCAATAAGGTCCTCATCACGCTGGGTCTGCTCGCCCTCTACCGGATGGGCTGCTTCATCCCCATCCCCGGTGTCAGCTACAGGTCGGTGCAGACCTGCATCGATGTGGTGGAGGGAAATTCGCTCTACGGATTGATCAACCTGTTCTCGGGTGGGGCGCTGCTGCAGTTGAGCGTCTTCGCACTGGGGGTAGTGCCCTACATCACCGCCAGCATCATCATCCAACTTCTCACCGTGGTCATCCCCCGGCTGGAGGCCCTGAAGAAGGAGGGCCAATCCGGCCAGGCGAAGATGACGCAGTACACGCGTTATCTGACCGTCGGGTTAGCGGTGCTGCAGTGCACCGGCATCGTGGCCCTGGCCCGGTCACCAGGTCGGCTGTTCCAGGGCTGCCCGGAGCAACTGGTACCGAATCAGTCCATAGCGGTCGTGCTCAGCATGATCTTGACGATGACGGCCGGCACCGTGCTGGTGATGTGGTTCGGCGAGATCATCACCGACAAGGGCATCGGCAACGGGATGAGCCTGCTGATCTTCGCCTCCATCCTCTCCGCCTTCCCGGGACAGTTCGCGACGATCTTCCAGACCAAGGGAGCGTTCATCCTCGGCCTGGTGCTTCTGGTGGCATTGATAACTATCTGTGCGGTCGTCTACGTCGAACAGGCCCAGCGGCGAGTGCCGGTGCAATATGCAAAGCGAATGGTCGGCAACAAACTCTACGGCGGCGCATCCACCTACATTCCATTGAAGGTGAACATGGCGGGCGTCATCCCGGTCATCTTCGCCTCCAGCCTGCTCTACATCCCGCAGCTGATCGTCACTCTGTCGGGCAGCCAGTCGGGTTGGGCGCAGTGGATCCAGACCAACTTCACCACCGGCGACAAGCCGATCTACCTGCTCACCTACTTCCTGCTGATCGTCTTCTTCGCCTACTTCTATGTGGCCATCACCTTCAACCCGGTGGAAGTCGCCGACGATATGAAGAAGTACGGCGGATTCATCCCCGGCATCCGCGCGGGTAAGCCGACGGCCGAGTACCTCAACTATGTACTCACCCGACTCACCTTCCCCGGTTCGCTCTACCTGGGCGTGATCGCGATCATCCCGTTCGCTGGTTTCGCGATGCTGGGAGTGGGGCAGAACTTCCTGTTCGGCGGAACCTCATTGCTGATCATGGTGGGGGTCGGGCTCGATACCGTGAAGCAGCTGCAGTCCCAACTTCAACAGCGCAACTATGAAGGGTTCCTGAGATGACCGGCGTAATTCTGATCGGCCCGCCCGGGGCAGGCAAAGGCACCCAAGCCACTGTCATCTCCGAGAACTTCGGTATCCCGCACATCTCGACCGGTGAGATCTTCCGGCGCAACGTGGCCGATGGCACAGACCTTGGCCAGGAAGCTCAGAAGTACATGTCCTCCGGCGACTACGTGCCCGACGCGGTGACGAACGCGATGGTGGGCAACCGGTTGGCCGAGCCGGATACGGCGGCCGGCTACCTACTCGACGGGTACCCGCGCACACTGGATCAGGTCAGTGAACTCGATTCGATCCTGGCGGGCTTGGACAAGACGCTGGATGCCGTGGTCGAGATCACGGCCAACACCGACGAGGTGGTCGCGCGGCTGTTGCAGCGCGCCAAGGAACAGGGTCGCGCGGACGACACTGAGGATGTCATCCGACGCCGGATGCAGGTCTACGCGGAGCAGACAGAGCCGCTGGTCGCCGTCTACCGAGACCGGGATCTGTTGGTTCAGGTCGACGGGATGGGCACAATCGACGAGGTATCCGCCCGGGTCATCGCCGCCCTGTCTGACGCTGTCTCCTAGCGCGGGTGGTGGGCTTCCGCCGGGGCCGGATCGAGGTCAAGTCCCGCGATCAGCTCGCCGTGATGCGCGCCGCCGGGTTGGTGGTGGCTCGCACCTTGGCGGTGGTGGCTGAGGCGGTGTCGCCAGGGATCACCACGGCCCGACTCGACGACGTGGCAGCCGAAGTCATCGGCGACCACGGTGCCCTGCCCAGCTTTCTCGGCTATCACGGCTTCCCGGCGACCATCTGCGTCAGTGTGAATGACGAGATCGTGCATGGGATACCTGGAGCTCGGGTCATCCAGGAGGGAGATCTGGTGTCAATCGACTGTGGCGCCATTGTCGACGGTTGGCACGGCGACGCGGCGGTGTCGGTGTTGGTGGCGCAGGCTGCGCCGGAACTCGAGTTGCTGTCGCGAGTGACCGAAGCCTCGCTCTGGGCTGGGATTCGGGCCACTGAAGCGGGATCCCGGGTAGGCGACATCGGATACGCGGTGGAATCCGCGATTGCGGCAGCGGCCATCGAACACCGGGCGCCGTTCGACATCGTCGACGGCTACACCGGCCACGGCATCGGCACCGCGATGCATATGGCACCCGATGTCCCGAACTTCGGGGAACCCGGCAGGGGCCTGAAACTCGCTGTCGGGATGGCGATCGCGATCGAGCCGATGATCACCCTCGGGTCGGCCGACACCCGGGTGCTGGCCGATGATTGGACGGTGGTGTCGACCGCGGGTTCGCCCGCCGCCCACTGGGAACACACTGTCGCCGTGACGTCCGCAGGTCCGTGGGTGCTCACGGCCGAGGATGGGGGCGGCCTGCTGCGGGGCGACCCGCTAGCGTAGAATCCTATTTCGGCCCCCGCTTCGGGTGCCAGACGGCCCGAGGCACTATCGGCGGGCCGGCTGCAAAGCGACCGCCAAGCGTTCGCATCTCAACAGATCCGAGAGGTTGTCAGTACGCCCATGGCCAAGAAGGAGGGCGCGATCGAGCTTGAGGGCACGATCGTCGAGTCATTGCCGAACGCTATGTTCCGCGTCGAGCTAGACAATGGCCACAAGGTTCTGGCGCACATCTCGGGGAAGATGCGAATGCACTACATCCGGATTCTGCCCGACGACCGGGTGGTCGTCGAGTTGTCCCCGTACGACCTGACCCGTGGACGCATCGTCTACCGGTACAAGTAAGGAAGACGATGAAGGTACAGCCCAGCGTCAAGAAGATTTGCGACAAGTGCAAGGTGATTCGCCGGCACGGTGTCGTCAGGGTGATCTGCGACAATCCCCGCCACAAGCAACGGCAGGGCTGAATTCGCAGGCACCGCCTACACACGTTGTCCGACCCCCGCGCCGCGCGCCATGCGGCTGCGGGACGCAACCCCCGGCGCGGAGGCCGGGGACCCGCCTGGGCGGCGGGACCGACAGCGTGACCAGACCCCCGCACGAATAGGAAAGGAACCACCGCCCTATGGCAAGACTCGTCGGAGTCGACCTGCCGCGCGACAAGCGCCTCGAGGTTGGACTCACCTATATCTACGGCATCGGCCGTTCGTCCTCGCAGAAGATGCTGGCCGCGACCGGCGTCGATGGCAACCAGCGCGTCCGCGACGTCAGCGACGCTGACCTGATCACGCTGCGCGAGTACCTCGACACGCATTACAAGGTCGAGGGCGACCTGCGCCGTGAGGTTGCGGCCGATATCCGCCGGAAGGTCGAGATCGGCTGCTATCAAGGAATCCGCCATCGACGCGGCCTGCCGGTGCGAGGTCAGCGGACCCACACCAACGCCCGCACCCGCAAGGGCCCGAAGAAGACCGTGGCCGGTAAGAAGAAGGCCACCAAGTAGCGCTCCAGCGGCTGCGAACCCTCAACTCTGACTGACATCCCCGGGCTGCCGTCCTGACGGACCCGAACCCAGAAGACTTTGGAGAACTGACCAGAATATGCCTCCCAAGAGCGCAGGCGCCAAGAAGGTGCGCCGCAAGGAGAAGAAGAACGTGGCCCATGGCCACGCCCACATCAAGAGCACGTTCAACAACACGATCGTGACCATTACCGACCCGGCTGGGGCTGTTATCGCCTGGTCCTCCTCCGGTCAGGTCGGCTTCAAGGGCTCACGCAAGTCGACCCCGTTCGCGGCGCAGCTCGCCGCGGAGGCTGCCGCGCGCCGCGCGATCGAGCACGGGATGCGCAAGGTTGACGTGTTCGTCAAGGGGCCGGGCTCCGGTCGCGAGACTGCCATCCGGTCACTACAGGCCGCTGGCCTCGAGGTCGGTGCGATCTCGGATGTGACCCCCGTGCCCTTCAACGGTTGCCGCCCGCCCAAGCGGCGCCGAGTCTGACGTCAGGAAGAGGAGACTAAACATGGCCAGATACACAGGTCCGGACTGCAAACGCTGCCGTCGGGAGAAGACCAAGCTCTTCCTCAAGGGGTCGAAGTGCAACTCTGCGAAGTGCCCGTTGGAGAAGCGTCCCTACCCGCCGGGTCAGCACGGTAACGCCCGCACCAAGGAGAGCGAATACCTGCTTCAGAAGCGTGAGAAGCAGAAGGCCGCCCGGATCTACGGCGTCCTCGAGCGGCAGTTCCGGGGATACTACGAGGAAGCCAACCGCAAGTCCGGTAAGACCGGTGAGAACCTGCTGGTGATCTTGGAAAGCCGGTTGGACAACGTCGTCTACCGCGCAGGTTTCGCCAAGAGTCGCGACGCCGCACGACAGACGGTGCGGCACGGACACATCCTGGTCAACGGTCGCAAGGTCGATATCCCCAGTTTCCGGGTGACTCCGCACGACATTGTCGAGGTGCGCCCCAAGGCCCGCGATCTGACGCCGTTCATCGTCGCCCAGGCCGAGGCTCCGGAGCACACGTCACCAGGTTGGATCGAGGTCATTCCCGGCCAGTTGCGGGTGCTTGTGCACCGGCTGCCGACGCGTGAGCAGATCGACACCCTGGTCCAGGAGCAGCTCATCGTGGAGCTCTACTCCAAGTAGTCGCGAGACTCGCTCGTCGTCGGTTCAGTTAGGTCCGACGCACTCAACTTCAATAGCATCCACCCCAACCCCGGCGTCAAATAGCGGTCGCCGACGGAGAGGAACACACAAGTGCTCATCGCACAGCGCCCCACCCTGACAGAAGAAGTCGTATCCGACCATCGCTCGCGCTTCGTGCTCGAGCCGCTGGAGCCCGGTTTCGGCTACACCCTCGGCAACTCCCTCCGGCGGACCCTGCTGTCCTCCATCCCGGGGGCGGCCGTCACCAGTATCCGAATCGATGGGGTGATGCACGAGTTCTCCACGGTCGAGGGTGTGGCCGAGGACGTCACCGAGATCATCCTGAACGTGAAGAACCTGGTTGTCTCCAGTGAACTCGACGAGCCGGTCGTGCTGTACCTGCGCCACCAAGGCGCCGGCGAGGTGACCGCGGCCGCGATCCAGCCGCCCGCCGGGGTCGAGATTCACAACCCGGAACTTCACCTCGCCACTGTGAACGAGCGTGGCCGGCTGGAGATGGACCTGGTGGTGGAGCGCGGACGTGGCTACATCACTGCGGCCCAGAACGCCTCCTTCGATCAGGAGATCGGTCGGATCGCGGTCGACTCGATCTACTCGCCGGTACTCAAGGTGACCTACAAGGTCGAGGCCACCCGGGTCGAGCAGCGGACCGACTTCGACCGGCTGGTGCTGGATGTCGAGACCAAGCCAAGCATGGACCCGCGTGATGCGGTCGCCTCGGCCGGTAAGACGCTGGTCGAGTTGTTCGGGCTGGCTCGGGAACTCAACGTCGAGGCGGAGGGTATCGATATCGGCCCGTCGCCGGCCGACACCTTCGTGGCCGAGCAGTTGAGCATGCCGATCGAGCAGCTCGATCTGACCGTCAGGTCGTACAACTGCCTCAAGCGCGAGGCGATCCACTCGGTCGGCGAGTTGCTGACCCGCAGTGAGGCCGACCTGCTGGACATCCGAAACTTCGGACAGAAGTCGATCGACGAGGTGAAGGCGAAGCTGGCTTCGCTGGGTCTCTCGCTGAAGGACAGCCCGCCAGGGTTCGACCTGGCGGCGGCAGTCAACTTCTACGCCGATGATGAGAACACCTTTGCCGAGGACGAGCAGCTCTAACAAGCTGCCGTCGCACCTAATCCGAGGAGATCGACATGCCGACGCCTACCAAGGGTCGCAGGCTGGGCGGAGGCCCATCCCACGAGCGGCTGATGCTCGCCAACCTGGCAACCGCCCTGTTCGAGCACGGCCGCATCACCACCACCGAGGCCAAGGCGAAGCGGTTGCGACCACTCGCCGAGCGGCTGGTGACGTTCGCCAAACGCGGTGACCTGCACGCCCGGCGACGGGTGCTGACGGTGGTCCGGGATAAGACCATCGTGCACGAACTCTTCACCGAGATCGGCCCCCGTTACGCCACCCGCCCGGGTGGCTACACCCGGGTCACGAAGTTGGGTCCGCGCAAGGGCGACAACGCACCGATGGTGGTTGTCGAACTGGTGGAGCCGCTCGCCGAGGCAACTGTGGCAGAGGCCACCGGGGCCGCGAAGCGCGCGGCGAAGGAACGGGCGGAGGCGGAGGCGAAGGCAGCGGAGGTCAAGGCCGCCGAGTCGACGGCAGCGGATGAGGCCGGGAAGGCCTGAAACTGAGTACTCCCCACGAACCCGTCGGCAGCAGCAGCGCCGATGGGTTCGTGCGTATCCGGGCGCGGATCGCCTATGACGGATCGTGTTTTGCAGGCTGGGCGCGTCAGCCCTCGCAGGACACGGTCGCCGGCCGGGTGGAGGCGGCGCTCGGGATGGCGCTCCGGCTGCCCGGGCCGGTGCCGACCGTCTGCGCTGGCCGCACCGACGCGGGCGTGCACGCGCGCGATCAACATATCCACGTCGATCTGCCCGCCGAGTCCTGGCGAGAACACGGTCATCGGCTGCAATTGCGACTGAACGGGATCCTGCCCGCCAGCATCCGGGTGATGGCGGTCGATCGGGCGCCGGCGGGTTTCGACGCCAGGTTTTCGGTGCGCTCCCGGAGCTACAGCTACCGGGTCAGCGATCGGGCTGAAGTTGACCCGCTGCTACGTGGCCATGTACTTCGCTGGAAGCGGCCGTTGGACCTGCCGACAATGAATGAGGCCGCCGCCGCGCTACTAGGCGAACACGACTTCGCTGCGTTTTGTCGTGCCCGGCCCGGAGCCTCCTCGGTACGGACGCTGTCGACAGTGGAATGGCAGCGCGACGCTGACCAACTGGCCGTGCTGACGATTACCGCGGATGCGTTCTGCCACTCGATGGTGAGAGCCATCGTTGGAGCGCTACTGTCCGTTGGGGACGGCCGGCGGCCGGTGTCCTGGCCAGCTGCAGTGTTGGCTTCCGGTCACCGCACACCTTCGGTGACGGTTGCCCCGGGCTTTCCGTTGGTGCTGGAGCAGGTGGAGTACGCCGACGATCTGGCAGTCGCTGCAGACAGGGCCAGGCGCTACCGTGGCGCTGTGATCGGCGGCCGATCGGCGGTCAGGAAGCCCCCCGACGACATGGTCGACCCTGCTGACGGTTAGGCTTGGGCAACATGCCGCGCGCCCGACGCTGACGATTTTGGCGCCGACTCGGCTGGCAAGAGTCCGCATTTCCGATCCGAACGAGTGAAGGTTTCATGCGCACGTACACCCCCAAGCCCGGTGAAGTCACCCGCGATTGGCACGTCATCGACGCGACCGACGTGGTGCTCGGACGACTCGCCTCCCAGGTGGCCACCATTCTGCGTGGCAAGCACAAGGCCACCTTCGCTCCGCACGTCGACACCGGCGACTTCGTCGTAGTCATCAACGCTGAGAAGGTTGCGCTGACCGGGGCAAAGCTGGAGAAGAAGAAGGCCTACCGGCACAGCGGCTACCCGGGCGGGTTGACCGCCACCAGCTACACCGAGTTGCTTGCCGAGAATCCGCGCAGGGCGGTCGAGAAGGCGGTCGCCGGAATGTTGCCGCACAACACGCTGGGGCGCGCTCAGCTGCGCAAGCTCAAGGTCTACGCGGGATCAACGCACCCGCACGCGGCCCAGCAGCCGAAGCCGTACACCATCGGTCAAGTCGCGCAGTAGTGCGCTGTCGATCGGGGAGCCGACCCCCGAGCGCCACGCCGACCCAACTCCACGCCGCACCAACCCACAGCCAGCAATGACTTTCACCCCGAGAGGATCCAAGTGAGCGACGACGTAGGCGTCGAGGACGACACCCCCACAAGTTGGACGAGCGAGACCCCTTCAGCGCAGAGCGCGGACGGTCTGCGGCCGGCGATGACCGGAAACGCGGCCGCCACCGGGCGCCGCAAGCAGGCGATCGCGCGGGTCCGGATCGTGCCGGGCACTGGCCGGTATGTGCTCAACGGTCGGACCCTCGATGAATACTTCCCCAATAAGGTCCATCAGCAGCTGGTGAACGAACCGTTCGTGGTGGTCGGTGCTGCCGATGCCTACGACGTGCAGGCTCGGTTGCACGGCGGCGGTCCATCCGGTCAGGCTGGCGCGCTGCGGTTGGGCATCGCGCGAGCGTTGAACGAGATTGACAGCGAGATCAACCGGCCAGCCCTGAAGGCGGCGGGCTTCCTGACCCGTGACCCGCGGGCCAAGGAGCGCAAGAAGGCCGGTCTCAAGAAGGCCCGCAAGGCGCCGCAGTACTCGAAGCGCTAACCATGGCGAGCCTCTTCGGCACCGACGGTGTGAGGGGCCTGGCCAACCGCGACTTGACTGCCGAGCTGGCGGTCGATCTCTCGGTGGCGGCCGCTCATGTGCTGGGCGATGTCGGCCAGTTCAGCCATACGAGTCGCCCTCGACCGCTGGCAATCGTCGGCCGAGACACCCGCGCGAGCGGCGAGTTCCTGGAACACGCCGTAGTGGCCGGCCTGGCCAGCGCCGGGGTCGATGTGCTGATGATCGGTGTCGTGCCGACGCCCGGGGTCGCTCACCTGACCGCTTCGACTGGCGCGGATCTGGGCGTGATGCTGTCCGCCTCCCACAATCCGATGCCGGACAACGGGATCAAGTTCTTCTCCGCAGGCGGTCACAAACTCGCTGATGCACTCGAAGCGGCCATTGAGCAGCGACTGCGCGAACCGTGGGACCGTCCGTTGGGTGAGTGGGTCGGACGCGTGCACGATGGTCGGTACCGAGTGCAGGAGTACCTGGACCATCTGATCGCGGCCTCCCCGAACCCGCTGACCGGGGTCCGGGTAGTGGTGGACTGCGCCAATGGCGCCGCCAGCGATGTCGCCCCGAACGCCTACCGGAGGCTCGGCGCCGAGGTCATCGCGATCCACTCGACGCCGGACGGCTACAACATCAACGACGGCTGCGGATCCACCCACATGGAAGACCTGCAGCACGCTGTCGTGGAGCACGGCGCCCAGCTGGGTATCGCCCATGACGGCGACGCGGATCGTTGCCTCGCAGTGGCCGCCGACGGCCGGATCATCGACGGTGACCAACTGCTGGTCATCCTCGCGCTCGCGATGCGTGACGCCGGCCAGCTGTGCCACGGCACGGTCGTCTCCACAGTGATGGCCAACCTCGGCTTCTCACTGGCGATGGCCGACGTCGGCATCGATGTGATCGCGACAGCGGTCGGTGATCGCTATGTGCTGGAGGAGATGCGAGCCAACGGTTACAACCTCGGTGGGGAGCAGTCGGGGCACGTCGTGCTGACGGACTACGCCACGACTGGCGACGGTGTGTTGACGGCCCTGCTGGTGATGGCGCGGATGGCCTCGACCGGCGCAGGGCTGGCGGAGTTGGCAGATGTGATGACGCCGTTACCGCAGGTTCTTATCAACGTGCCGGAGGTTGACAAGCATGCGGTGGACAGTTCCGCGGCGGTAGCTGCGGCGGTCGCCGCGGAGACCGCCACCCTCGCTGGCCGCGGTCGAGTGCTGCTGCGTAAGTCCGGAACTGAGCCGCTGGTGCGGGTGATGGTCGAGGCGCCGACTATCGAACAGGCCAATGAGTCTGCGGAACGGCTCGTCCGAGTCGTTCGACAGGAGTTGTCACTCAGATAGGGTCGTCGTATGTGCGGAATCGTGGGGTACGTCGGAGAGAAGCAGGCCCTCGAGATCGTGGTGGCAGGGCTGCGCAGACTCGAGTACCGCGGGTATGACTCGGCAGGGGTGGCGGTCGTCGCGGATGGCGAACTGCACACCCGCAAGAAGGCCGGCAAGCTCGCGAATCTGGAAGTTCTGCTCGGCACCGATCCACTACCCGGCTCGACGATCGGCATCGGTCACACTCGATGGGCCACCCACGGTGTGCCCAACGACCTGAATGCCCACCCTCACACCAGCGCCGACGGCCGGGTGGCGATCATCCACAACGGCATTATTGAGAATTTTGCCGAGCTGCGTGACGACCTGATTGCCAACGGTGTACCGATCACCTCAGACACCGACAGCGAGGTGGTGGCGCACCTACTGGCCGCTGCGCTGCCCGTCCACGCCGGCGATCTGCCCGAGGCGATGCGATCGGTCTGTCGACTGCTGGAGGGGGCCTTCACGCTGGTCGCGATCAACGCCGACCAACCCGACTTGGTGGTCGGCGCCCGCCGAAACTCACCACTGGTGGTGGGCGTCGGGGAAGGTGAGAACTTCATGGCCTCCGATGTGTCCGCCTTCATCGCGCACACCCGGGAGGCGATCGAACTCGGGCAGGACCAGGTGGTGGTGCTGACCAGGGATAGCGTGACGGTCACCGACTTCTTCGGAGAGCCGGCGGCGGTGACGCCGTTCACGGTCACCTGGGATGCATCGGCGGCCGAAAAGGGCGGCTACGACCTGTTCATGCTGAAGGAGATCGCCGAACAGCCGAAGGCCGTGGCGGACACGCTGCTCGGCCGGATCGATCGTTCGGGCAGTTTGCAGCTCGACGATATGAGGCTCTCCGACACCGAACTGCGAGCGGTGTCCAAGGTGATCATCATCGCCTGCGGCACCGCTTACCACGCCGGTATGGTGGCCAAGTACGCGATCGAGCACTGGACTCGGATCCCCTGCGAAGTGGAGCTCGCCAGCGAGTTCCGATACCGCGATCCGATAGTCGACCCACGCACCCTGATCATCGCCATCTCCCAGTCCGGGGAGACGATGGACACGTTGATGGCGATGCGGCACGCGCGCGAGCAGGGCGCCAAGGTGCTGGCGATCTGCAACACCCAGGGCGCCACCATCCCGCGGGAGTCCGACGCGGCGCTCTACACCTACGCGGGTCCCGAGATCGCGGTCGCCTCCACCAAGGCATTCCTCACCCAGATCGTGGCGTGCTACCTGGTGGCCCTCTACCTTGCGCAGGTGCGCGGCAACAAGTTCCCGGACGAGATCCGCGCGATCATCGCCGAACTTGCCGATATGCCGAGGCTGGTCGATCTGGTGCTGGACACGGCCGAGCCCGTGCGGCAATTGGCCCACCTGTTCGCCGACGCGCGCAGTGTGCTGTTCATCGGACGGCATGTCGGTTTCCCGGTGGCGCTCGAAGGTGCGCTGAAGTTGAAGGAACTCGCCTACATGCACGCGGAGGGGTTCGCGGCGGGTGAGCTCAAGCATGGTCCGATCGCGTTGATCGAGGACGGGCTGCCAGTGATCGTCGTCGTGCCGTCCCCCCGTGGACGCAGCGTGTTGCACGAGAAGATCGTCTCCAATATCCAAGAGGTCCGCGCCCGTGGAGCCGTCACGATCGTGATCGCGGAGGAGGGTGATGAGGCGGTCGCGGCGTACGCCGACCACATCATCAGGGTGCCGCAATGCCCGACGCTGATGCAGCCGTTGGTGTCCACCGTGCCGCTGCAGGTGTTCGCCTGCGAGATGGCCACTGTCAAGGGTCACGATGTCGATCAGCCACGGAATCTGGCCAAGAGCGTCACAGTCGAATAGCCCCTCCACGACGTCAGGCAAGGTGGAATATGAAGCAGGCATTGACGGTCTCGGCCGTTCGAGCGGCCGAGGCGGCGGCCCTGGCTGCGACCCCAGAAGGTGCGCTGATGGACCGGGCTGCCGCCGGTCTGGCGGTGACTTCGGCTCGCTGGCTGCAGGCTCGCTGCGGACGAGTATCGGGCAGCACGGTGGTGGTGCTTGCGGGGTCGGGCAACAACGGCGGCGACGCGCTATTCGCGGCTGCTCGACTCGGGGCCCGGGGGGCGCGGGTTATTGTCTGCTCGCTCTCCGACAACCTGCATCCGCTCGGGGCTGCAGCGGTGCTGCGATCCGGAGGGCGGATCGTGGACCTGGCTGGGCTGGACCCGGGTGCGCCCGGTTCGGTCGTAGCTGCGGAGTTGGTGGCGGCTGCCGACCTGGTGCTGGACGGCATTGTCGGAATCGGTGGTCGTGGTCCGCTGCGCCCGCCGGCGGCCGCGCTGGCCAAGGCGGCACGCGGTCGCGTGATCGCGGTCGACCTGCCGAGTGGAGTGGACCCGGACACCGGCGCGGTGGCGAACTCGGACGCGTGCGTCAAGGCCGAGGCGACGGTCACTTTCGGGGTGTTGAAGACCGGCTTGCTGTTGCCACCGGCGTCCCGGTTCGCTGGCCTGGTGTCGTTGGTCGACATCGGTCTGCAGCCGTACCTAGCCGGGGCGCCGGATGCGCTGTTGATGGACCTGTGCACGGCAGGCGCTGCGGTTCCCACCCCGACCGCCACCGACGACAAGTACACCCGCGGCGTGCTGGGGGTGGTGGCCGGCTCCGAGCAGTACCCGGGAGCTGGCATCCTCTGCAGCGGGTCCGCCCGATTCGGCGGGGTCGGGATGGTCCGGTACGCGGGCGGCGCCCGAGCCGCGGTCGTCACCAGGTGGGCGGAGGTGGTGCCGAGCAGCGAGTTGCCGTCGGCGGCCGGGCAGGCGCAGGCGTGGGTGATCGGGCCCGGGGCCGGGGTCGATCAGGCAGCGCGAGACCGACTGGTGGATGCCGTGGCCCTCGAAGTGCCGATCGTTGTTGATGCCGATGCCATCACGTTGATTGCTGAATCCGCGGAGTTGCGGGCGGCACTGGTTGCGCGGAAGGCACCGACCCTGCTCACCCCGCACGAGGGGGAGTTCGCGCGCCTCGGCGGCGATTTGAGCAAGCCCGGCGGTCGGCTGGCCGCTGTTCGTCGGTTGGCGGACGAACTCCGCTCGGTGATTCTGCTGAAGGGCGCGGTGACGCTGGTCGCCAGTGCCACCGGCACCGCGATGGTGTCTGAGAGCGGGCCACCTGATCTCGCGACAGCTGGCAGTGGTGACGTGTTGGCAGGGTTGGTCGGATCGATGGTGGCTGCGAACGCTGTGGCCGACGACGCGGAGCTGGCCCGGGTGGCGGCAGCCGCCGCCTACCTGCATGGAGTGGCCGGCCGGTTGGCGGCCGCGGATGGTCGTCCGATCGTCAGTGAAGATGTCCTCAACTCGGTGCCGGCGGCGATCGCGCTGGCTCGGTCCTGCCGGGGTCAGTAGATGACTTCGGGAGTACCGGCGCCGCGAGCACACGCATCGATCGACCTCGGCGCGTTGCGGCGCAATGTCCGCACACTGGCCGACGCGGCCCCGAAGGCAGAGCTGATGGCCGTGGTGAAGGCCGACGCTTACGGACATGGGCTGCTGCCGTGTGCAGCAGCCGCCCGCGCGGCCGGGGCGACCTGGCTGGGGGTGGCGCTGCCGGAGGAGGCGCTGGCGCTGCGGGCGGCAGGCG
>CAZJNU010000039.1:0-24017 GCA_964547485.1 uncultured Actinomycetes bacterium | reverse complement strand
CGCCGGTCTGGCAGACCGTGTCCAGCGCCGCCCGCAGCCACGATCTGATGCTCGACCCGAACGTCAAGTGGAGTGTCTGGGTCCGCGCCATCAACGGCCAGGCAGTGGGGGCCGTCGGCAAGGAGAATTCCCTTGAGCGGCTGGGCGCCCCCGGCACCCCCGCGGTGGATCCCAGCGTGAAGGTGTCCGAGGACGGTCAAGGTCAGGTGCACGTTGCCTTCACCGGTCCGGTCGGATCCAATGTGACGTATCCGCGGATGCTCGTCGCCATCAGTCCGACCATGGGTACCGCCGGTTTCTCGGAGAGCCAAGAGGTCTTCAACCGGGCCGGCACCTTCACCTTCGAGTCGGTCCCCTGCGGTGTCTACACGGTCACTGTGACGGGCCGCGGCGGTACGGCCAGCAAGGAACTGGCCCGCACCGTCATCAATCGGTGCAACGTCGGCGAGGTCTCCGCCGGCCTCTGGAAACTTGTCTACGGAAAGGCCACGATCGGTGCCAATCAGGTCAACATGGTGCACGGCAACGAGGCCCGTGTTGTGTCGACTGTCCAGCGCAACACCCAGGATATGGCGTTCACGACCGATGCCAGATTGGTGTCCGGCTGGGGCTACGGCATCTGGACCAGGGCGACCCTGGGCACCGGTGCTGCGGTGAGCGGCTACTCCTTCCAGTTCGATCCGGGCTATGCCAACGTCAACGCCGGCTTCGGCAAGGCGCTGTTGCTCCGGGTGTGGCAGGACGGCCGTGAATGCGGCACCCCGTTGGCCAAGGTCAAGTGGCCGACCGGTCTGGATGTCAACAAGGCCAACAGGGTCGTGGTCGTCGCCCAGGGCGACAGCCTCTACGCCACCATCGACGGGGTCCGGATGTTCGATGTCCCGAGCCTCACCGGGGCGCTGGCCAGCAGCGGCTGTGGGATGAAGGCGCCGACAGGCACGCAGGTCGGATTCCGCACCTGGAGCGCACAAGGCCAGGCCACGTTCCACAACACGACGATCAACTAGGTCGGCAGCTGGCCCATGGTCAGAGAGAAGGACACGTACGGTGCTGCCGGGGTCTGAAGGCCTCGGCAGCACCGTACGTTTTCCGGTGCCGATGGCTTAGCCGGAAATGTTGGCGCCTTTCGGCTGTCCGATGTCGGCGAGCAGCTCCGTGAACCACGGTTGGTCGATGTCGAACGGCTTTCCACCACGGATGCGATCGAATTCAATCGCTCGGAGGACGTCATCGGCGTCCTCGTCCTGACCGATGACACCACCCACGCCCGACAGTGCGCAGTCCACAGCGGCGTCGGTGCAGGTCTTGATCAACCGCAGGTCCTCGGCATTGGCCGCCGCCGACCTGGCGAAGTAGCCGCTCTTGAACACCTGCGTCTTGGCCGCGTCCAGCGAGTCCGCGAATTGATGGCCGAACCACTGACCCGGGTTCACCTTGTCGAGGCGAACGTGACCGAATGGATCCCGCGGCACCGACTCGCCGGCTGCTTCCAGTTCTTCCAGGATCCGCCCCACCCCGGCCCCTTCGGAGAGGAAGATGTTGACGTTTCCGAGGTCGTCCATGATCTTGTGCAACCGGGCCGTTTCGGCCGCGATGTCGATATCCATCTCGGGGATGTAGATCGCGTGCACATCCCATTGGGCCCGGTCCAGGCCAATCCCTGGCAGCCACTCCTGGGAGTCCAACCAGGTGCGGTAGGCACGGGCCGTCTCGGCCGTGAGATAGCCACAGCCGCGGCCCATCACCTCGTGCACGATCAGCGCCCGAGGGCCGGCGCTGTGTTCGGCGATCACATTCTGGGCGAAGATCGAACCCTGTTCAGCCGCTGTCCAGGCGCCGAGGGACTGCTTGATAGGGAAGATATCGTTGTCGATCGTCTTGGGCAGGCCGACGACGATCAGTTCGTAGTCGTTCGTATGTAGGTAAGCGGCCAGATCCGCCGCCGTCGTGTTGGTGTCGTCGCCACCGATTGTGTGCAGCACGTCGACCCCATCTCGAGTCAGCTGATCGGCCGCCACTTTCAGCGGATCCTGACCGGGCTGCACCAGTCCGCGCTTGACACAGTCGTCGACGTTGGTCAGCTTCACCCGGCTGTTGCCGATCGGGCTTCCGCCGAAGTCGTGCAGCCGGGCAGCGCCCGCCCGCACCTCCGGGGTCACCTCGATCGAGTTGCCGCGAAGCAACCCGTCGTAGCCGTCGGTGTAGGCGATCAGTTCGATACTTGGATCGACCTCGGTGTACCGCTGGATCAGGCCGCCGACGGCGGAGGACAGGCAAGGGGCAAGGCCGCCTGCGGTCAGCAGGGCTACTCTTCGTGCGCTCATGGGAAGCAACCTAGTGCCCCGGGAGGGTGGCGCGCATACCGGCGTCGACCTGATTTGCCGCGGGTGGCGGATGGTTGACGACCCTGGCCGCTGCGACGATGAGACATACGCGGATACGCTGGGTGGTATCAGTTACCCGCCGGGCGTCGCTGGCATCTCGGACTCCCCGCGGGAGACCTAGAGGAGGGCTGTGTTCCAGACCCGTATCCACGGTCGCGGCGGTCAGGGTGTCGTCACCGCGGCGGAACTTCTGTCGGTGGCGGCGTTTGGCGCCGGCAAGCACGCACAAGCCTTTCCCAGTTTCGGTTCGGAGCGCACCGGCGCACCGGTCGTGGCCTACTGCCGGATCGCCGACGAGCAGATTCGCAACCGCGAACCCATCCTGGTCCCCGACGCACTGATCGTGCAGGACGCCACCCTGTTGAATCAGGTCGACCTGCTGTCCGGGCTGCCGACCGACGGCTACCTGTTGGTCAACACCAGACACTCGCTACTGACAATAGGGCTGCAGGAGTTTGCCGCAGCGCATCGGCCCGAGCGGATCGTCACGGTCGCCGCGACGGATCTCGCCCTGAAGTACTTGGGTCGACCGGTCCCCAATGCAGTCCTGTTGGGAGGGTTCGCGGCGCTGACCGGGATGGTCTCGCTGGACGGGGTTCAGGGAGCCGTGCTGGAGCGATTCCCGGGTGCGACCGGTGAAGCGAACGCAGCTGCGGCGGCTGCTGCCTACGCCGACGTCCATGAGCAGTTGGCAACCTGGAGGGACAGCGCCGATGCGACAACAGATTGAGGGTTCGCAGGCCGTGGCCCAGGCGGTCGCCCTGTCCCGACCTGAAGTGATCTGTGCCTATCCGATCTCCCCGCAGACGCACATCGTGGAGACCCTCAGCCGGTTGGTGAAATCGGGCGAGTTGGATCACTGTGAGTACCTGAACGTGGAAAGTGAATTCGCAGCGATGAGCGCCTCGATCGGAGCCTCCGCGGCGGGGGCTCGGTCGTATACGGCGACCGCCAGCCAAGGACTGTTGTACATGGTCGAAGCGGTCTACAACGCCTCTGGTCTCGGGCTTCCGATCGTGATGACCGTGGCCAACCGGGCGATCGGGGCGCCGATCAACATCTGGAATGACCACTCGGACTCGATGAGTCAACGAGACTCCGGCTGGATCCAGATCTACGCCGAGGACAATCAGGAGGCGGTGGATCTGCACATCCAGGCTTTCCTACTGGCGGAGGCAGTGTCGCTGCCAGTGATGGTCTGCATGGATGGCTTCATCCTGACCCACGCGGTGGAGGAGGTGGATCTGCCGTCGCAGGAGGTGGTCGACGCGTTCCTGCCGTCATTCGAACCTCGGCAGATCCTGGATCCCGACGAGCCGGTGTCAATCGGTGCGATGGTCGGGCCGGAGGCCTTCACTGAGGTCCGCTATCTGGCCCACCTGCGACAGATGCAGGCGCTTGATTTGATTCCGGAGATCGCGGCCGAGTTCGGCGCGGCGACCGGCCGTACCCGCGGCGGGCTGGTGTCCTGCTATCAGTTGGAGGATGCCGAGACGGTGGTGGTCGCTCTCGGGTCGGTGTTGGGGACGTTGAAGGATGCCGTCGATGAACTGCGAGCGGACGGCCACCGGGTCGGAGTGTTGGGTATCACCTCATTCCGGCCGTTCCCGTTGGCGCAGGTACGGCAGGCATTGGCCGGGGCGGCCAACGTGGTGGTGTTGGAGAAGTCGCTGGCAGTGGGAATCGGCGGAATCGTGAGCTCGAATATCCGCACCGCCTTGGCCGGCCTCTCGATTCCCACCCAGACCGTGATCGCCGGTCTGGGCGGCCGGCCGATACTGAGTTCCTCGCTGCGGGAGATGATGCTGCAGGCGCAGCGGCGGGAACTGGCCGAGTTGTCCTTCCTGGACCTTCGCTACGACCTGATCGAACGCGAGCTTGCCCGCACAAAGGCGAAACGCCGGTCCGGTCCGGCGGCCGAGAACATGCTCCGAGACTTAGGTGCGGTCGGCGATCCGCACGCCGGTAATCCGACCACTCCGACCACTCCGAGGGGTAACCGATGACCGAGCATCTGAAGTTCTATCAGGTCGGTTCGTTCGCGGTCGGTAACCGATTGTTGGATGTCAGCTCGGTGCAGTCGGATCCGAAACGCAGCAACTCGATCAACAGCGGTCATCGGGCCTGCCAAGGATGTGGCGAGGCGCTGGGCGCCCGGTACGCCCTCGACGCTGCGATGAGGGCCTGCGACGGCAAAATCGTCGCGGTCAACGCGACCGGCTGCCTGGAGGTGTTCTCCACCCCCTACCCGGAGACGAGTTGGCAGATTCCGTGGCTGCACTCGCTGTTCGGCAACGCGCCTTCGGTGGCCAGTGGCGTGGCCGCAGCACTGCGGGTGAAGGGGCGTTCCGACGTCAGGGTGGTCGCACAGGGTGGCGACGGCGGCACCGTCGATATCGGGATGGGGACCCTGTCGGGGATGTTCGAGCGGAACGACGATGTGCTGTACATCTGCTACGACAATGAGGCGTACATGAACACTGGCGTGCAGCGCTCCGGCGCGACCCCGCCGGCGGCTAGGACCACCACCACCCAGGCCGTGGGGGAGCATCCGGGAAACGTCTTCGGGCAGGGTAAGAACCTGCCGAGGATCGCAATGGCCCATGACATCCCCTACGTCGCGACCGCCACGGTGGCGGACCTGCACGATCTGGAGGCGAAGGCGACGACGGCGATGTCCATCCGAGGTGCCCGCTACCTGCACGTCCTGGTGCCGTGCCCGCTCGGCTGGGGGTCGGCCAGCAACGACACCATCAACCTGGCCCGGTTGGCGACCCAGAGCGGGTTGTTCCCGGTGTTCGAGGCCCATCGCGGCGAGGTCACGTCCGTGACCAAGATCCGCTCGCAGGTCCCGGTGGTGGACTATCTGAAACGGCAGCGCCGCTATGGCCATCTCTTCGGCGCGGAACCTGACGTGGCGACGCTGGAGCGGCTGCAGCAGCAGGCCGACCGAAACATCGCCCGCTACTCGCTGTTGGCCGCCGACCAGGACGAGGCACTTGCGGCCGAACTGATGGCGACCGAGAACGTGGTCACCGCGGAAGAGGTGTTCTGATGGACAAACCGTTCGCGATCACGCTGGACCCGGGATCGAGCCTGGCCAACAAGACCGGGTCCTGGCGAACCGAGCGGCCGTTGTACCAGAACGGTCTACCGCCCTGCAATGACGCCTGCCCAGCCGGCGAGAACATCCAGGGGTGGCTGTACGACGCCGAAGAGGGGCGCTACCAGGACGCCTGGCGCACGTTGGTGGCTGACAACCCGTTTCCCGCAATCATGGGTCGGGTCTGTTATCACCCGTGCCAGACCGCCTGCAATCGTGCCCAACTCGACCAGCCGGTGGGGATCAACTCGGTGGAGCGGTTCCTCGGCGACGCCGCTCTCAGCGAGGGGTGGACGTTACCGCCGGTCGAGGTCGACACCGGTAAGCGGGTGCTGGTGATCGGGGCCGGTCCGTCCGGCCTGTCGGCCGCATACCACTTGCGGCGGTTCGGTCACCAGGTCGAGGTGCGCGACGCCGGACCGAAGGCCGGCGGAATGATGCGGTTCGGTATTCCCGCCTATCGGCTGCCGCGGGATGTGCTGGACGCCGAGTTGCAGCGGGTGTTCGACGCCGGTGTGGAACTGACCCTGAACAGTCGGGTGGACGATGTGCTGGCGGCCAAGGCGGCGGGCAACTTCGACGCTGTGTTCCTGGCGGTGGGCGCGCACATCGGCAAGCGGACCTACATTCCGGCAGGGGAATCGGCGCATGTGCTGGATGCGATCGGGATGCTGCGCGAGATGGAGGGCGAGGAGAAGCCGCTGCTCGGGCGTCGGGTGGTGGTGTATGGCGGCGGAAACACCGCGATGGACGCGGCCCGGACTGCCAAGCGGTTGGGTGCCGACGAGGCGATCATCGTCTACCGGCGCACCCGGGATCGGATGCCGGCCAACGATCTGGAGGTGCAGGAGGCGCTCGAGGAGGGGGTGCTGATGCGGTGGCTGTCGACCATCAAACATGTCGACGCTGACCACATCACGGTCGAGCGGATGGAGCTGGACGACGACGGTTTCCCGCAGCCAACCGGCGAGACCGACGAGTTGGCCGCCGACTCACTGGTACTGGCGCTGGGTCAGGAAGTGGACCTGTCGCTGCTCGATGACGTGCCCGGGTTGGTCGTCAGGAATGGGGTGGTCGCCGTCGACGAACGGATGATGACCGGCTCGGCGGGGATCTTCGCCGGCGGCGACATGGTGCCGTCGGAGCGGACGGTGACGGTTGCGATCGGCCACGGGAAGCTGGCGGCGCGCAATATCGATGGCTGGCTGCGGGGCGAGCCATTCTTACATCAGCCGCGACCTGCGCTGGCGACCTTCGACCGGCTGAACACGTGGTACTACTCGGATGCCGACAAGACGGTGCGCCCGACGCTGGACCTGGCGCGCCGGCTGGATTCGTTCGATGAGGTCAAACAGGGTCTGGACGAGTCGAATGCCCTGTTCGAGGCACGTCGGTGTCTGTCCTGCGGCAACTGTTTCGGCTGCGACAACTGTTTCGGTGTCTGCCCCGACAACGCTGTCCGCAAGTTCGCCGAAGGCTCCGGCGAGGGGGACAACGGGCGCGACTATGCGTTCGACCTAGATTACTGCAAGGGCTGCGGGATCTGCGTCAACGAGTGCCCCTCTGGTGCGATCCTGATGATTCCGGAGGATTCCTGACTCACGCTTGCAGATGCGCCACCAACGGGTTGACCGCGGCAACCTGACCTTCCCGCGGGGTGGCGTCGGGACCGGCCATCAGCTGCAGCGTGCTCGTCAGCACGCTCGCCGGTAGGCGATCCATCGTGCCTCCCGGCGGGTGTTCCCGGTGGGACGGCGGTACCGTCAGCATCCCAGGTGAATGGAACATTAACGGAAGATGGCTTAACGATGGATGCAGGGACCCGGTCAGTGGACGGCTGGGCGCGCCACGTACCGGCCGTCCGCTGGCTCCCGAGGTATCGACGCCGATACCTCGCCGGGGATCTGCTGGCCGGTCTGGTGGTGGCAGCCCTGGCGATTCCGCAGTCGCTCGGCTACGCGACGATCGCGGGCGTGCCGGTGCTGGTCGGCCTGTACGCAATCCCGCTGGCGCTGGTGGCATATGCGGTGCTCGGCTCGTCGCCCCACTTGGTGGTTGGACCTGTCTCCACCGTCTCGGTACTGTCGGGATCGCTGGTCAACGACATGGCCCACGGTGACCCCGCCCAGGCGATCGCGCTGACCTCGGCGCTGGCGATCGGCGCTGGACTGGGCCTGCTGATCGGTGGGCTGGCGAAATTGGGGTGGGCGGCAGAGTTCCTCTCGCGACCGATCGTGACCGGTTTCGTCTTCGGCCTTGTGCTGCTGATCGTGCTGGGGGAGATTCCCAGCCTGTTCGGGCTGCCACCTGTCACCGGCGATGTGTTCGCCCGGTCTCTCCAGATCATCAAGGACCTCAGCCAATTCACCCCATTGACGGCCGCCGTGGGAATCACGGCGTTGGCGATCCTGTTCCTCGGCGCAAAACTGGCTCCGCGAATCCCGTGGGGACTGGTGGTGTTGATCGTGGCCATCGCGATGTCCTCCTGGCTGGACCTGTCCGACCTGGGCGTCACCACCGTCGGGACAGTGCCGCTGGGTCTGCCACCGCTGGGTCTGCCCGATATCCCGGCCTCCGAGATCCCGCCGGTGATCCTGGGTGGGCTGTCGCTGGCGATGGTCGGTCTGGCTGAAGGGCTGAGTGCGGCGCGATTGTTCGCGGCCCGGGAGGGCTACACAATCGACACCAATCAGGAACTCATCGCCGCCGGAGCGGCCAACCTCGGGGCCGGCTTCTCCGGTGGCCTGGGGGTGGCCGGGTCGCTGTCGAAGACGGCCGCCTCGCTGCGCTCCGGCGGGCGAACTCAGATCACCGGGATCGTTGCCGCCGCCCTCGTGTTGGTGACATTGGTCGCCTTCGCCGAATTGCTCGCGCCGCTGCCGAAAGCGGTGCTCTCGGCGATTGTCATCCAGGCAGTCTGGGGCCTGATGGATGTCAATGCGCTGCGCCGCTACAAGTCCATCCGACGGAACGACTTCACCTCTGCGCTTGCCGCGATGTTCGGGGTGCTGGTGTTCGGTCCGCTCTATGGCCTGCTGTTCGCCGTCGGACTGGCAGTGCTCGGCCTTGTCTATCGGTCCAGCCGGATCGAGCTGGACATCATGGGCAAGGTGCCGGACGAGAAGGCGGCCTGGGGCAGTATCGAGAACCACCCGGAGCGCAAGACCTACGACGGCGTGATGGTCATCCGGCTCGACGCTCCGCTGTTCTGGGCTAATGCCACAGCTATCGCCGACGGAGTGCTCGCGGAAGTTGATTCGGAGCCGGACGTCCAAGTGCTGCTGCTGGATATGGAGGCCACCAGCCAGTTGGACACCACGAGTGTCGATGCACTCGAGCTGTTGCTGACGCATCTCGAGGAACGGCATGTCGACCTGTATCTGGTGCGGGTCTTCTATCGTGCCCGGCAGGTGCTGAAGAAATCCGGCTTCGTCGAGCGACTCGGCGACGAGCGGATGTGGCACTCCATCTCGGCGGGTATCCGGGCGGCCCGCAAACACGCCGAACTCAAAGGTAAGTCACACGATCAAGTCGGCAACGGTGACGATGAGGACATCTCGCCGGCCGATGAGCGGATTGCAGTCGACGGCAACCACAACGGCGACGACGACACCTCACCGACCGAGCGAGCTCCGCGCGGCGGCTACCAGGACCCGTTGCCGGACGAGAAGCACAGGAACCGGCTGGGGTTCCTGCCGGGGGTGAAGAACGACCGCGATGGTTGACGCGCCCTAGAGTTCCACGATGGTGCCGGGGAGGGGCTCCTCGTCGGCGTCGAACCGCCGCATGTTCTCGATCGTGACGCGGGCGATCTCGGCTAGAGCCTCGTTCGTCAGGAACGCCTGGTGGGAGGTGATCACCACGTTCGGGAAGGTCAGCAATCGCGCCAGGGTGTCGTCCTGCAGGATGTGGTTGGAATGGTCCTCGAAGAAGACCCCTTCCTCCTCCTCGTAGACATCCAGCGCCACTCCGCCGATCCGGCCCTTCTTCAGCGCCTTGACCAGCGCCTTCGCATCTACTAGTCCGCCTCGGCTCACGTTGATCAGGACAACATTGCGCTTCATCCGTTTGATGGCGGCGGCGTCGACCAGGTGGGTCGTCTCGGGGGTCAGCGGGGTGTGCAGCGAGATGACGTCGCTGCGCTCACAGAGGTCGTCGAAGGCGACGTACTCGAACCCCTGGGCCTCGGCCCAGGCAGTGTCCGGATAGGGATCGCTGACCAACACTTCGGTGCCGAAGCCGGAGAGGATCTCCGCGGTCACCTTGCCGATCCGGCCGGTTCCCACGATGCCGACGGTCTTGCCGCGCAGGTCGAAGCCGACCAACCCCTCCAGCGAGAAGTTCAATTCGTGCACCCGTTGATGCGCCCGTGCCACCTTGCGGTTGACCGCCATCAGCAGGGCCACTGCGTGTTCGGCCACGGCGTAGGGAGAATAGGCCGGCACCCGGACCACCTGGATACCGCGCTCGGCGGCCCGGACCAGGTCCACGTTGTTGAAGCCTGCGCAACGCAGCAGGATCTTCTCAACGCCCGCCTCCGCCAGACCGTCGATGACCTCGGCCGGCAGTTTGTCGTTGACGAACACGCACACGCCGCTGGCGTTGTGCACCGCCTCCACCGTTTCCGGTTCCAACCGGAAGTCGTAGAACTTCAGATTGACACCGGCCGACTCGGCCTCCGGCTCCAGGCTCCGGCGGTCGTAGCGCTTGGCGTCGAAAACAAGGTATCTGCCCATGGAAGGAGATAATGCCCCGCAACCGGTCGGCTCGCTTGCCGACGGAAGCCCCCGCGGGGAATTGCCTCCCGCTCAGGTCCCGCTCATGTGGCTATCGGGTGCTGTGCTGACTAGCGTTGGGGCGAGGTCTCGTTCGGGGAATCCAGCGACGTGGAGGAATGCAATGGTTCAGCAGGTTGGCTCGGTCACGAAGTACGTCTACGGCTTCCACGAAGGGAGTCGAGATATGGCGGACGAATTGGGTGGCAAGGGCGCCAACCTCGCGGAGATGACGCGGATGGGGATACCGGTACCACCCGGCTTCACCATCAGCACCGATGCCTGTCGGTTCTATCTGGACAACGGTGAGGAACCCGCGGAACTGGCCGGCCAGGTTGCCGCGGCGGTGGGAGTCGTGGAGGCCGAGGTCGGTCGACGGGTCGGCGACCCGGACGATCCGCTGCTGCTGTCGGTTCGTTCCGGCGCGCGCTTCTCGATGCCCGGCATGATGGAGACGGTGCTCGATATCGGCCTGAACGATCACAGTGTGCTGGGTCTCGCCGAATCCTCTGGCAATGAGCAGTTCGCCTGGGACTCCTACCGTCGGCTGATCCAGATGTTCGGTTCCACCGTGCTCGGGATCGACTCGCACCTGTTTGAAGAGGCCTTGGAGGACAGCAAGGAGGTTGCCGGCGTGACGATGGACGTCGACTTGGACGTGCCGTCGCTGCACGGTCTGGTGGATCGCTACAAGGCCATCGTGCTGGAGTCCACCGGTCGATCCTTCCCGCAGGATCCGGCCGAGCAGTTACACCTTGCGATCATGGCGGTGTTCGATTCCTGGAACACCGACCGCGCGCGAATCTACCGTCGGCAGGAGCGCATCCCGGCCGGCCTGGGTACCGCAGTCAACGTTCAGATGATGGTGTTCGGCAACGTGGGCGAGGGTTCTGGCACCGGTGTCGCGTTCACTCGCGATCCCGCCTCGGGGGAGTCCGGGGTCTACGGCGACTACCTGCCCGACGCCCAAGGTGAGGATGTCGTCGCCGGCATCCGGAATACGCTGCCGCTGTCGGCGCTCGGTGAGACCGATGAGGCCGCCCACGATGAGTTGCTGGCGATCATGGATCGGCTGGAGCACCACTATCGAGATCTCTGCGACATCGAATTCACCGTTGAGCGGCGCAAACTGTGGATGCTGCAGACGCGGGTCGGCAAACGTACTGCCGCCGCGGCGTTCCGGATCGCGATCCAGCTCGTCGACGAAGGCATCATCGATATGGATGAGGCGGTCCGCCGCGTCAGCGGTGCCCAACTCGGGCAGTTGATGTTCCCGCGGTTCGGCACCACCGAGGATGCCCAACTGCTTGCCACCGGGATGGGAGCCTCTCCCGGCGCGGCAGTCGGCGCGGTCGTGTTCGACTCCAAGACTGCAGCCAGGCGGGCAGCAGAGGGCGAGGACGTGATCCTGGTCCGTCGCGAAACCAACCCGGACGATCTGGAGGGGATGGTCGCCGCCGTAGGCGTATTGACCAACCGGGGCGGCAAGACCTCGCACGCGGCCGTCGTCGCCCGAGGGATGGGCAAGACCGCGGTGTGCGGCGCTGAGTCCCTCGACGTGGACTCGACCGGGCTGTTCATCACCGCCGCCGACGGAACCGTAGTCAACGAAGGCGACATCGTGTCGATCGACGGTGCCACCGGGCAGGTGTTCCTCGGTGAGGTGTCTGTCGTTCCGAGCCCGGTGGCCCGGTACTTCGACGAGGGGATCGACACCGCGCTGGAGGTGGCCGACGAGGAGGCCGCGGCGTTGGTGCGGGCCGTGGATCGGATCATGATCCATGCCGACCGGCAGCGGCGACTGATGGTCCGGGCGAACGCGGACACCCCGGTGGACGCGGGTCGGGCCCGTCGAATGGGAGCCCAGGGGATCGGGCTGCTGCGCACTGAGCACATGTTCCTCGGCGAGCGGAAGGCCTACGTCGAGAAGCTGATCCTGGCGACCAATCAGGAGGAGCGGGAAGAGGCCCTGGCAGCGCTGCTTCCGCTGCAGCGGAAGGACTTCATCCGGATCCTGGAGGTGATGGACGGGATGCCGGTGACCATCCGGCTGATCGATCCACCGCTGCACGAGTTCCTGCCCGACCTGACCGAGCTCAGTGTTCGGGTGGCTCTGGCCGAGGAGCGCGGGGATAACGTGGACTCCGACATCACGCTGCTGCACGAGGTCAGTCGGATGCACGAGCAGAATCCGATGCTGGGTCTGCGCGGTGTCAGGTTGGGTTTGATGCTGCCGGGCCTGTTCGCCCTGCAGGTGCGCGCGATTGCGGAGGCAGCCTGTTTCCGGCAGCGGATGGGTGGCGACCCGAGGGCGGAAATCATGATTCCGCTGGTGGGTTCCATCCAGGAACTCGAACTCGTCGTGGACGAGGCCCGCGGGGTGCTGGCCGACGTTGCCGAGGCCCATGGGTGTTCGCTCACCTTCCCGATCGGAACCATGATCGAGTTGCCGCGCGCAGCCCTCACCGCCGGTCAGATCGCCGAGGCGGCGGAATTCTTCAGCTTCGGCACGAACGACCTGACCCAGACCACCTGGGGGTTCAGTCGGGATGACGTGGAAGCGGCGTTCTTCTCCACCTACCTCGACAAGGGTGTTTTCGGTGTCTCACCGTTCGAATCGATCGACACCGAAGGTGTCGGCGAACTGATCAGGATCGCCGTCAAGAAGGGTCATGAGACGAGGCCGGAACTGCACTGTGGCGTCTGCGGCGAACACGGTGGCGACCCCGAGTCGGTCCACTTCTTCGATCAGGTGGGGCTGGACTACGTATCGTGCTCGCCCTTCCGAGTGCCGGTTGCCAGGCTTGAGGCGGGCCGTTCGGCGCTCGGCGTGGGCAGTTCTGATACCCGCTGAATCCGGGTTGACGAACTGCGCCAGGCGCTGGGCATGAGGAGTCGCTGAGTGCAGCAGATCTACCCGCAGATGTCTGGGCCGCTGGACGACGCAGGGGTGCTGGACCGCTATCCCTGGCCGGCGGGCCAACGGTGGTTGCGCGCCAACATGGTCGCCTCGATCGACGGCGCCATCAGCGGCGCGGACGGCCAGTCCGGGTCGATCGGGACGGCGGGCGACAAGCGGGTCTTCCGGTTGTTGCGGGCCAGTTGTGACGTGATCATCGTGGGTGCCCGAACCGTGGCCGCCGAGGGCTATCGGCAGGTGCGGCTTTCAGCGCAGCAGCGAGAACTGCGGGCGGAACAGGGGCTGGCGCCGACACCGACGATTTGCGTCGTCACCAACACCGCCCGATTGGCGCCAGACCTGCCACTGTTCGAGGGCGGTTGGGCCGAGCACGTGCTGGTCGCCACCAGTGGCGCGGCAGAGGTGGACAGGGTGGCCCAGCTGAGGCAGCACTGTCGGGTGCTGCAACTGGGCGAGCAGGAGGTGGACCTGCCCGCTCTGCTCTCAGCGCTGGCCGCGGAGGACATGCTCCGGCAGTTGACGGAAGGCGGACCTCGGTTGTTGGGCGCCCTGGCCGACACGTTGGACGACCTCTGCGTGTCCACCGCTCCGATGCTGGTCGCGAGCCAGCCCGCTGGGCAGCCCGGTCGGATGATCGCCGGGGCGGGCCCCACCGGTGTCAGACCGGCCAGGTTGGCGCAACTGCTCGTCGACGACGGCACGGTGCTGGCCAGGTGGCTATTCGAGACATCGGTTCAGAACGAGAGCGGAGAACGAACGGGTCAGGTATATCGGTCGACCGGCTTGAAGTGACCTCCCAGCCTTCCGGATCACACCGGCACTCGACGGCGCGGGGGCGTAGTCGACACAGCCGGCGCGGTGCAGCAAGATTGGCGGTGTCGAGAGGAGTCCACTGTGGCAACCGTCCCCGGTGTGCTGTTGAACAATGGCGTGACCATCCCGCAACTCGGCTTCGGCACCTTCCAGGTCCCGCCGGAGCAGACCGCAGAGGTCGTTGGTGAGGCGCTGGCGATCGGTTACCGGCACCTGGACACGGCTCAGATGTACGGCAATGAGGCCGGTGTCGGGCAAGCGGTCGCGGATTCCGGTCTGGACCGCTCGGAGGTGTTCGTGACGTCCAAGTTGAACAATGGGTTTCACTCCCACGATGCGGCCATCTCGGCCTTTGAGGCCTCCCTCGCGGCGCTCGGCTTCGACTACCTGGACCTCTTCCTCATTCACTGGCCCCTGCCGGCACGGGACCAGTATGTGCAGGCGTGGCTGGCGTTGGAGGAGTTGTATGCGCAGGGTCGGGTGCGGGCCATCGGAGTCTCGAACTTTCACCAGCAACACCTTCGGCGGATCGTCGCCGAGGGCTCGCTGGTGCCAGCGGTCAACCAGATCGAGGTTCACCCCTACCTGGTGCAGGACGATCTCCGGGCGCTCGATACCGAGCTGGGGATCGCAACCGAGGCATGGTCGCCGATCGCCCGAGGTCGAGTGTTGGCGGATCCAGTCGTGGCGGGAATCGCCGAGGACCTCGATCGGTCGACCGCGCAAGTCGTGCTGCGATGGGCCATCCAGCGGGGCGACATCGTCTTCCCCAAGTCGATGAATCCGGCACGGATGCGGGAGAACTTCCAGTTGTTCGACTTCGCCCTGTCCGAGGCTCAGATGGTCGCGATCACCGCGCTGGACCGAGGCCAGCGCATGGGGCCTGACCCCGACGAGTTCAACGTCGTCGCTAGCTGACCGACCTCGGCCGCGGAGCGCAACGTCGCGTCGAGCGAAGGTTCTGGCACCATACCGGTTGAGAGCGCCCGCCCAGTGGGCGTTCGCGTGCGGAGGGCGATTCGGGATGCTCGATGGAGCAATGCTCATGTGGTGGATACTCACCGTGCCCGCAGTCATCTTTGTGGCTGTCGACATGTTCCGGATAACTCCCGAGGCAACCGTCATGAAATGGGCGTTTGTGATTCTGACGGTGTTCACCGGGCCGCTCGGCGCCTTCTTCTATGTGCTGGGCTGTCGCGAGCCGCTCGCCGGAAGCCACGAGGAATACACCCGAGTCCGGTGGCGGCAGGCCCTCGGCTCGACCATGCACTGTGCGGCTGGGGACGGCCTGGGGATAATCGCCGGGGCCGCAATCGGGGCGGTCCTGGCACTCTCCTTTTGGCCGGGGTTTGCGCTGGAGTACTCGTTGGGTTTCGGGTTCGGCTGGGTGTTCTTCCAGGCTTTCGCGATGCGCGCGATGGCCGGTGGCAACTACCTGAAGTCGCTGAAGATGACGTTCCTGCCGGAATTCGTCTCGATGAACCTACTGATGTCGGGGATGATCCTGACCGACATGTTCGCCATGTCCAAGATCTCGGGGGCCGACGATCCGGCAAATGCACAGTTCTGGTTTGTCATGTCGATGGCACTGATCGTTGGGTTTGCCTGCGCCTACCCGATGAACTGGTGGCTCGTCGCCAACGACATGAAACACGGGATGCTCACCGTCGCGGCCGCCCCTGGCGACGCGCGGGTTGCCGCGATGGCCGCGATGCCTGGAATGACGGAGATGCCGGGGACGGCACCGCAGGCTCACGGTGGAGATGTCGGTCACGGGGACGACGTGATGCAGGACGAAGCGATGCAAACTCAACCGTCAGTGGGGTTGCGGGTCGCCATGGTGGCGGTGTCGCTGGTGGTTCTGGCGGCGGCACTGCTGGTTGTCAACCTGTTCCTCAGGTAGGAAGCCCGTCGGCGGCGGCCTTCATCGCTGCCAGGTCGATCTTTCCCATCCCCAACATCGCTGTCATTGCCCGCTGTCCTCGAGCTGGATCGGGATCCCCGAGCAACTGCCCCATCGCGGCCCCTGGAATCACCTGCCACGAGAGTCCAAACCGGTCCTTCAACCAACCGCACTGACCTTCAGCTCCGCCAGCGGACAGGGCAGTCCAGTAGTAGTCAACTTCAGCCTGGTCGGCGCAGTTGATGAGCAGCGAGAGGGCCTCGGTGAACTGAAACTGCGGGCCACCGTTGATCGCTGTGTACGGCTGCCCGTCGAGCGTGAAATCGACCGTGAGCACTGTTCCCGCCGATCCCGGGGCGTCGCCGTGGTAGTTCACATGCGTGATCCGCGAATTCGGGAAGATGGAGACATAGAACTCGGCCGCGTCCTTGGCTTGCGTGTCGAACCAGAGGTTGGGGGTGATCAGAGGCATGGGCATCAACCTACTTGGATGGAGCGCTTCGCCAGCCCGAACTGGAAACCGTCGATGATGGTCTGCGCCGGCTCGGCCGATTCGGAGGCCGCCCCCAGGGTGACGAACAATGGGGTGTAATGCTCGACCGTGGGATGGGCATAGGGCATCCCCGGAGCCCTATGAAACGCCGCAAGTCGGTCCCGGTCGTCAATCGCCAGCGCTTCGGCTGCCCAGGAGTCGAAATCGCGCGACCAGCCGTCAATCCGATTGCGGGTGAAGCTCTCGGCGGTGAGGTAGGGCAATCCGTGGGTCATGAACCCGGAGCCGATGAGCAGGACTCCTTCGTCCCGCAGAGGCCGCAGCCGTCGACCCAATTCCATCAGCCGGTCCGGGTCGTGACTGGGCATGCTCAACTGCACAACCGGAACGTCAGCGGCCGGATACATGACCTTCAGCGGAACCCAGGCGCCGTGGTCGAGACCTCGGCTGGGGTGCCGATGGATGGCCTCGGCGGGGGGCATCATCGCCTCAGCGCGAGAGGCCAACCAACTGGCGTCCGGAGTCGGGTACGTCATCCGGAAGTAGCGCGGGTGGAATCCGGCGAAGTCGTACACCAGGGGGGTGCCGGCAGCGGCGGCCGAAATGGTCAGCGGCGCGGCCTCCCAGTGTGCGCTGACGATCAGCACCGCCCTCGGTTTCGGCATCGCGATCGACCATCGGAACAGTTCGGCGATCCACTCAGGATCGTCGAACAGCGGTGGGGCACCGTGGCTGATGAAAAGCGCCGGCATCGGGGGGTCGCCTGGTTGCCAGCGGCGCTGGCTGCCGGCGCTGGGTGCCACGTCCGTGAGAAATGCATCGAAGGCGCCGCCCGCAACGTCGGGTGTCATGATCGAGGCCACTGGCAGTCCTCATCGCCTGGTTCGGGGCCAGGGGCAGTCGCGGTTGTTCTGCGAGCCGTTGAACCATGTCGTGCGACATAGCGTCGTCCATCGAAAGTCTGCACCTACCGAGACTGCCGGCACGTAGGTGGCGCCCCGGAGATCGGCCGCGGCCCAGTTGGTGAGCAGCATCGTCGGCGCATCGAGGTAGCTGCCGGTGAAGGTTGCCGCCCGCAGGTCGGCGAACGAGAGGATCACCCTATTGGTCAGGGTCGTGGCTGTGAAGTTGGCGCCCCGGAGGTCGGCACCTTGCAGAGAGGACGCGGTCAGGGTCGACTGGGAGAAGTTGGCGCCGGTCGCCCGCGCCGCCCACGCGCTCAGGTTGGAGATCAGGGTTGCCCTGGCGGTGAACCTGGGTGCCAGACTGCCCGCGATGGAAGCGAAGGTCAGGTCCGCGCCGCTGGCATTTGCCCCAGCCAGCAGCGAGCCGGAGAGCACTGCATGCGAGAGGAGCGAATGGGTCAGGTCCGCCCCGGTGAGGTTGGCCTTGCGGAAGTAGCTGGGCGGCCCCGCCGGCGCGAGGGTCGCATGGGTCAGCGACGCGCCGGTGAGGTCGCAGAGGTCGAAATTCATCGGCGTGAGACCGTCTGCCGGCGGCGCGATGCTGCGGTTGGAGCAGTTGCGGGTACCGATACCCGCGGGCCTCGGAGCGCCAGCCTGAACCTGCACGACGGTCACGTAGCTATCGGTGGTGTACACCGGGGTCGGGGTCGGGAGGTCGGACGTGGGCGCGTGTTGGGTCGCCGTCACGACTATCCGGTTACCCACAGCCATCGCCTTGTCGACGGCTGCGCTAGGCCACCGGAAGGTGAACCGGGTGGGCGTCGTAGCCGCCTGAGCGGGATAGTTTCGCTGGCTGAGCAGGGTCGGCAAGTTGGTGCCAGATTCCACCGCGAGCACCCGGAGCGTGCCCACGGTCATCGCCTTGGTCTGCACGCCCACGGAATTCCAGCGGACGGCACCGCTGATCTGTCGGTACCCCACGGTGCGGGTGAGGGTGGCGCTCATCGGAACCAGAGATGCGACGCGCGCCTGCACGGTCGCAGGTCGGATCGCGGGCGCGTCCGTTGCGGCGTGGCTCGGCCCGATGCTCGGTAGGGAGATCAGCGCAACCAGGAAGCCCAGCAGCCCGAATCGTAGACCGCGGACTCGAGCGAACCAGGAGACGTTGTTGTGGCGGGAGCGCGCTCCTCGTGGTGCGCGACCGGCGTCAGCGCAATACATATGTCCGCTCGCTTCGGTAGGGCAGGTATTGGGTGTCACCTGGTGCAAACAACGTCAGTCGAACCACCATCGGCGGTGTCCCGGTCAGCAGGCTGACCCGACCGGCTGCACCAAAGATGAGTCGGGCATAGAACAGCTCACCGCGGGTAGCCCGGCTCAACGGCCGTGCCGTCGCCTTGACCTGCACACGATGTCCAGCGTTAGTGACGGCGACGTGTTGCAGGATCGTGGTCAGACCCGGGTGTACCAAACCGGCGGGCAGGGTCAACGGTGGCACCGGACGTTGCGCGATCCGTCCTTGGCAGTCCGAATTGTCGACCTTGCCGGAAGGAAGGACCGTTCGGCACCTGGTTGCCCACCGCAGGGGGTCCGGTTGGCCGAAGGGAGGGGGGATGTGGGCGTTGCGGAGCGTGGCATCGGTCAGGTTGGTGAGGAAGAAGCTGGTTTGGACGATGTCGGAACCAATCAGATTCGCCTTGGCGAGATTGCTGTACGACAGATCGCTCTGTGTCATTCCCGCGCCCGAGAACAACGCCCCTGTGAAATTCGTGTGGCTGAACGACACCGCGCTGGCATCGGAGTGCGAAAAGTTCGAGCCGGTGAAATCGGCTTCGTCGAGGTAGGAGTTGGTGATGGTTGTTCTGGCCGCCAGGAGTCCCGTGCCGGCCGCCCCGGACAACCGCACGCGGTCGATCGCGGCGCCCATCACCGAAGCGCCGTGCAGGTGAGCGCCACTGAAGTTGCCGCCGGAGAGCGTCGCCCCAGCGAGATTGGCGCCGGTGAAGTCGGAGCGGATGTAACTGGTACTGGTGGCCGTCGACAGTTGTGCGTTGGTCAGTGCGGCACCAGTGAAATCGCACTGGTCGAATGACTGTGGTGAGCCATCCGGGTGGGTCGCCGTCAGTGGGCGGTCGGAGCACACCAACCTTCCCACGGGTCCGCGTGGCGGACCCGCCTGCAACTGGGTCACGGTCACGTAGCTCACGCCAGTGGGCAGCAGTGGCGTCGGGGTGTAGCCGTGCTGGGTTGCCGTGATGGTGACCCGGTTGCCGTTCGCGAGCGACTTGAGCAGTGCCGGTGTGGTGACCTGCAAGGTCACCGTCTGAGTCAGTGAGGTCAGCGGATTAGCGGAAGTGGCCGCGACCAGGGTTGTTCGCTGGGTCGCCCGGTCAGTCGCAATGACACGCACTTCGCCGATGGTCAGCTTGTCCACTGTCACGCCCGCGCTGTTCCACTGCACAGTTGCACGGATGGTTGCCTTCGTGGCGCCTTTGGCAAGCGTGGCATTGCGCACGATCACCAAAGGCGATCCTGCTGTCGGTTTCACCCTGGCGGTGCTGGTCGTGTAGGCGCTTGCCGGTGCGGCAGACAGGACCAGCGCGAGGGCTGTGAAAAATGCCGAGACGCACCACGTAAAGTGCATGCCAAGCGGCCGCCCCAGCTTTGGGACGGCCGATTTATCAACAAGAGTCCTCACTGCTGGGCAGGTTACATTGCTGAGACGCCCAAGACGGATCGAGGTCCACAATGGTTATGGCGGGAAGATGCTCATGAAGCAGATCCGGGTGGGGCTGCTGGCGCTGCTGTTCGTGGCGGCGGGAGCGGTGGGCGTGCAACCCGCCGCAGCAATTTCGGCCGTCTCGGCGGGGGCTAGTTCTGTCGGGCCACAGGCCAACCCGCAGCCAACGCCCGCACCGAAGGTGAAGCCCGCGGCGAAGCCAAAGCCGAAGCCCGCGGCGAAGCCGAAGCCGAAGCCGAAGCCGAAGCCACCGGCGAAGCCGAAGCCTAAGCCCGTGCCGGCCGCCAAACCCCCGACCAAGCCGACCGTCGCATTTGGCCCGGCGGTCAAGACATCGCTGGTGCCGTCGCCGTGGAGTTGGCAGGATACCGGGCCCGCGCTTGCCGGACTGTCGTGTTCCGCTCCCACGAACTGCGTGGCGGTGGGTGTCGGCGGCGTGGGGATGCGGATCACCGGTCCAGCGCCGGACGTGGCGTGGTCCACTCCCGTACCTGGCCTGACACCGCCCGCGCAGCTCGCTGACGTCAGCTGCGCCGGTGCCAACTGTCTGGCGATCTCCAACGCTGGCCTGGCCAACACGACCGCAACTGTCTCGGGGGTGTACGCCAGCACCAACGGCGGCGCCACCTGGGGCGCGCGGACGACGCTGCCAGTGGCGGGCCCGGGGAAGTCGCAGTTGGCCTCAGCGATCTCGTGCAGCGGCGCCACCTGCGCGATCGTCGGCGTCGGCGGTGGGGTCTGGCTTTCCAAGAACGCGGGTGGGTCCTGGACTCCCAGCGTAGCTGGAAGCAGCCTGGGCATCGGTTTCCTCGACGTTGCCTGCCCCACGTCCGCAACGTGTGTGGCTGTGGGGGCGGCAGGGAAGTCCGCTGTGATCACGACCGCGACGTCGACGGCGAAGGCGATTGCCGCCCCCGGAGCTGGGCCATTCCAGTCCGTGGCATGCCAATCGGCAACCGCCTGCACGGCATCGGACAGTTTGGGCAAACTGCTGGGTGTCACAGCGCCGTTCGCGACCTGGACCGTGCTGGGCATCGCCCCAGAAGCAGCGGTCGTACTGGCGCTGACCTGCCCGGCCACGCAGAACACCTGCGTCGGGATCACCTCCGCGAGCGTCGTCTATCTTCCGGCGGGGTCGAAGAATTGGGAGTCGGTCCCGATCGGATCGAAGTCCCTCACCGACATCAGCTGCGCGGGCACGAATTGCGTCGCCGTGGGTGACGGAGCTGCCGTCTATGCCAGTTCCACCGCTGGATTGACCTGGACGGCAGTGAATGAGGTCGGCACCATCAGCACAATCGACTGCGATGCGGCCGGTCACTGTCTGGCGGGCGGCGGCTTCACACCTATGGGCGCAACTGCCTCGGGGGGTCGCTATTGGTCCGTGGTGTCAGACATCGCCGCTGAGACGATCATCTGCAGCAATTGGCCGAGTTGTCTCTCACTCGGACAGACGAGCGCCTCGTTGACCACCGACGGGGGACTCAACTGGCGCAGCAGGATCGGCGCCGGCGCGAACTACAGCGGACCAAGTGGCTACGACTGCGTGGCTACCGATGTCTGCTTCGGCGCTGGTGGATCGGTGATCTACACGACTACCGACGGCGCGACCAGCGGCTGGTGGAGTTCGCGGATCCCGCCGGCGGCGGCCGCCGGTGCCAAACTCGCCGGAATCTCGTGCCCGACGCCGACCAGATGCCTTGCCGGTGGCGACACGGGCGTCTACATCGGGGTACCGACGATCACGCCGGCTGTTGGTCCAACCACGTCTGTCAGCTGGCAGTGGACCATCTCACCGCTGGTGCTGAACACCGCAACCGCGACCGTCCCCGGTCAGAAGGTGGCAGCCCTCAGCTGCGGTGGTGCTACCTGCATCGCGGCCGGTCCCGGGGGTCTGCTGGCGATGACAACCGATGCGGGTGCGTCCTGGACAAAATACGCTGTTCCGACCAGCGCGACGACCCCGTCAGACTTCGCTGCTGCGATCTGCCAGTCGAACGGCACCTGCCTCGCAGGCGGTCTGGGACTGTTGTATTCCACCGCCAACGCGGGCACCTCCTGGTCGACCTCCCCGGTTCCGGCCACCACCACCGTGTCGGGGTTCGCCTGTCCCGGTCCGAAGAACTGCGTCGCCATCGGGTCAACCTCGTTGGTCGGCACCAGTTCCTAGCCCATCGCCCACCAGGGCTGGGGCAGCGTCGGGATACTCGATCTTGAGCCTGGTTCCACTCAGTCGACGACGGGCTCCCTCGCGGATCAGGGTCGTCACTGCGACCGCGGCCTGCTCGGGTGGCAGTCCGTCGGGGCGAATGTTCGAGATGCAGTTCCGTTCGGCATCAGTCAGTTCCGGGCGCGGACGGAACTCGAAGTAGGCACTCAGGCTGTCCGGGGCGGACAGTCCCGGCCGCTCGCCGAGCAGGATCATGGCCGACCGTGCACCGAGCGCCGCGCCCACATCGTTGAGTAGCCCCACTCGGCCGAAGCGCGCGATCACCACCGGCCCCACCGCCAGTCCGGACGTCTCGAGCTGGGGCACGGCGGCGGCGAGCAGGGGGAGGGCGTGCCTGGTCGTGGCCGTCGCCGACAGACCATCGCTGACGATGAACGCGACATCCCACTGGGAGCCGGCCTCCCGCTCGTGGGCGCGGGCGATCGCCACCAGTTGTGCGCGGCTGACGTCGGTCAGCCGCCGCCCGAGGTTAGGCCGGCGTAGGTACTGCTCCCTGCTGTCGACCAGGGTCTGCACGATTACCGCTGTCAGTCCCAGCGCCTTCACTCGAGAGGCGAAGATCTCGGCGTCGAAGGCTTCCCGGACCGCGTCGCGGGCCAGCGCGTGATCCGCCTCGAATGCAAGCAGCTGAGCGGTGGGCAGACTGACGCCCGAGCGTCCGAGCCCGACCCTGGCCTGGGTCAGTCCGCGCAGCACCTGCCATTGAGCATCCAGTGAGTCGGCAGCCTCGACGGCGCCCGCGGCAGCCTCGGCGTCGACTCGGCTGCTGGTCATCGGGCGGCCAGTGCGAGCAGTGGATGGGTGGCCGCGATCGGCACAAACGTACCGTCATCGTCGACTATCCCCTGCTCCCGCAGCCACTGCGCGAACTCCGGTGCGGGGTGCTTGCCGAGTTGGCGGTGCAGGTAGGCAATATCGTGAAAACTGGTGGTCTGGACGCCGAGCATGACGTCATCGGCACCGGGAACCCCCATGAAGAACGTGCAGCCCGCGAGTCCGAGCAGCGTCATCAGGTCATCGGAGTCGTTCTGGTCGGCCTCGGCGTGGTTGGTGTAGCAGACGTCGCAGCCCATCGGGAGTCCGAGCAGCTTGCCGCAGAAGTGATCTTCGAGCCCCGCCCGACGAATCTGCTTGCCGTCGTAGAGGTACTCGGGTCCGATGAATCCGACGACAGTATTGACGAGCAACGGGTCGAAGGCGCGGGCGACGCCGTAGGCCCTCGCTTCGAGAGTTTGCTGATCAACGCCGTGGTGGCCATCAGCGGACAGGCATGACCCTTGCCCGGTCTCGAAGTACATGACGTTTTCGCCGACGGTGCCGCGGTTCAGCTCCAGTGCAGCCTGCCGGGCCTCGGCAAGGATCGCCAGATCGATGCCGAAACTCGTGTTGGTTGCCTGGGTGTCGGCGATCGACTGAAACACCAGATCAACGGGAGCGCCTGCCTCGATGGCCAGAATCGTGTTCGTGACATGGGTCAGTACGCAACTCTGAGTGGGGATCGAGAGTTCCTGGATCAGCCCGTCGAGCATCTTCAGCAGTTCCACTGTCGAGCGCAGACTGTCGGTCGCCGGGTTGATCCCGATGCAGGCGTCACCACAACCGAACAGCAGTCCGTCGATGATGGAGATGCAGATCCCCAACGGGTCGTCGGTCGGGTGGTTGGGTTGCAGTCGAGACGACAACCGGCCCGATAGACCGATGGTGTCGCGAAATCCGGTGACGACCTGGCACTTGCTTGCGACCCCGACGAG